>JANOBA010000374.1:0-4293 GCA_031411415.1 Novosphingobium sp. | reverse complement strand
CAGCTCGTTGGTCGAGCCAGCGGCTCTGGCGGTGATCGCTTCCGCACTCACGCCGATCGACTGCGCGCCGATCGGTGCAACGTTGCGGATCAGGGTGCCGGTGACGACAATCTGCTCTTCGCTGCCCGCATCATCAGCGGCGGGGGCGTCCTGCGCGAAAGCCGGTACGGAAAGGCTGAGCAGGCTGACGCCTGCAATGGCGAGGTGACGAATTCTCATGGTTGCTTCCTCCAAGTTCGCGAGGCCGCAATCTTTGCTTCGCCTCGCCCAAAAATTACCCTTCCGCATCGTGAGTGCGGAGAATGGGAGCGCCGTTAGGCACGCCTGCGGGGCAAGTCAAAGCGCTTGCCCGCAATAAAACTATAAATTCTCATTTTGAACAAAAGTGTGACACTTTTGTCATAATTCACGCTCAGGCAGCAGGTGCAAGCCCCGCCACTTCGGCTAGCACGCGGGCGGCGTGTTCCTGTCGGCAAATCAGCAGATCGGGCATGTAAACGTCCGCCTGGTTATAGACCAGCGGCGAGCCATCGATGCGGCTGCAATGCAGGCCATGCGCCAGCGCCACGGCCACCGGCGCGCAGCTGTCCCATTCGTATTGCCCGCCCGAATGGAGATAGATGTCGGCATCACCGCGCACGATGGCCATGGCCTTGGCGCCGGCGCTGCCCATCGGGACAAGCTCGGCACCCAGCTTGGCCGCCACTTCGGTTGCCTCTCGTGCAGGCCGCGTGCGGCTGACGACCATGCGCAACCGCTCAGGCGGCGGGGAGACAATGCCCGGCTGGTCAGTCCGCAGCACGACGCCGAGGCCTGGCAGGCCAACTGCGCCAATGCTGGCAACGCCGTCAACGGCCAGGGCAATGTGCACCGCCCAGTCAGTGCGCGCCTCACCATATTCGCGCGTGCCGTCGACCGGATCGACAATCCACACGCGGCTTTTTGCAAGTCGCTCGGGATTGTCCTTCTCTTCTTCGGACAGCAGCCCGTCATCCGGCCGCTGTGCACGCAGCGCATGGACAAGAAACTGGTTCGCAGTCGCATCCCCGGCATTGCCCAGCGCCTTCAGGCTGAGCATGCCGGACGCGCGCACTTCGATCAGCAAGCGCCCGGCGACTTCGGCAAGATGGGCGGCGAGTTCGGCGTCCGTCATAGTGTCATTTGGCATACTCATTACGCGTCCCCCAGCAGGGTATCGACAATCAGCGAGGCGGCATCTTCGGCGGTCATGGCCGTGGTGTCGACGCGGATTTCGGGGTTTGCCGGGGCCTCATAGGGGCTGTCGATCCCGGTGAAGTTCTTGAGCTCGCCCGAGCGTGCTTTCTTGTAGAGCCCCTTCACATCGCGGCTTTCGGCCACGCTCAGCGGGGTGTCGATAAACACCTCGATGAATTCGCCGTCCGGCAGCATCGAACGCACCATTTCGCGGTCCGCCTTGAACGGGCTGATAAAGGCGGTGATCACGATGAGCCCGGCGTCGGTCATCAGCTTGGACACTTCGCCAACCCGGCGGATGTTCTCGATGCGGTCCGCCTCGGTGAAGCCCAGGTCCTTGTTCAGGCCGTGGCGCACATTGTCGCCATCGAGCAGGAAGGTGTGCCGGTTCATCCGGTGCAGCTTCTTTTCGACGAGGTTCGCGATCGTGCTCTTGCCCGAGCCGGAAAGGCCGGTGAACCACAGCACGGCGGGCTTCTGGTTCTTGAGCCCGGCATGCGCCGCCCGGCTGATATCGAGCGCTTGCCAGTGGACATTTTGAGCGCGCCGCAGCGAGAAGTTGATCATGCCGGCCGCAACGGTCGAATTGGTCATCTTGTCGATCAGGATGAAGCCGCCCAGCGTGCGGTTCTCGGCATAGGCATCAAAGACAATTGGCTTGTCGGTAACGATTTCGGCGACACCGATGGCGTTGAGTTCAAGTGTCTTTGCCGCCATGTGGTCCATGGTATTGACGTTGACGGTATATTTGGGCTCGTGGACCGTTGCCGAAACCATTTGCGTGCCCAGCTTCAACCAATAGGCGCGGCCAACATGCAGCGGCTCGTCGGCCATCCACACCATTGTCGTTTCAAACTGGTCGGCGGCCTGCGGCGGGCTGTCTGCCAGCGCGATGACATCGCCGCGCGAGCCATCGACCTCATCAGTGAAGCAGATGGTTACAGATTCCCCGGCAACCGCTTCGTCCTGCCCGGTGATCAGTTCGAGATACTGCTCGGTGGTCAGGTCCTTGGCGCTCGGCAGTTCGGTGCTGCTGCCCATCGCGGCGATCTTGGCGACGGTTGAGGTCTTGCCCGAAGGCAGCACCCGGACGGCATCGCCGACCTTGACGCTGCCGCTGGAAATCAGGCCGGAAAAACCACGGAAATAGAGATTGGGCCGGTTGACCCATTGCACCGGCATGCGGAACGGCCGCCCGGCATCGCGCGCCGAATTGACTTCGACCGTTTCCAGATGCTCGACCAGATTGGGGCCGGTGTACCAGGGTGTGTTGTCCGATGGCGCAGTGATGTTGTCGCCCTTGAAGCCGGAAATCGGCATGGCGGTGAAGCTCTCGATGCCAATGCTCTTGGCGAACTCGGCATAGTCGGCGACGATCTGGTCATAGACTTCCTGGCTGTAGTCCACGAGGTCCATCTTGTTGACCGCGAGCACCAGATTCTTGATGCCGATCAGGTGGCACAGATACGAATGGCGGCGGGTCTGGACGAGCACGCCCTTGCGCGCATCGATCAGGATGCAGGCGAGATCAGCAGTCGATGCACCGGTCACCATGTTGCGGGTATATTGCTCATGGCCCGGACAATCCGCGACGATGAATTTGCGCTTTTCGGTATTGAAGAAGCGGTAGGCAACGTCGATGGTGATGCCCTGCTCGCGCTCGGCGGCGAGGCCATCGACCAGCAGCGCAAAGTCGATTTCCTGGCCTTGCGTGCCGGACTTCTTCGAATCTGCCGTCAGCGCTTCGAGTTGGTCCTCGAAGATCATCTTGGAATCATACAGCAGCCGCCCGATCAGGGTCGACTTGCCGTCGTCAACAGAGCCGCAGGTGATGAAGCGCAGCATGGTCTTGTGCTGGTGCTGGTCGAGATAGGCATCGATGTCCTCGGCGATGAGGCTTTCGGTGACATAGACGGGATCGGCTGTTGTCGCGGTCATCAGAAATACCCCTGCTGCTTTTTGACTTCCATGCCGGCGCCGCCCGCATCCTTGTCGATTGCCCGCCCCTGCCGCTCGGAAGTGGTGGTGAGCAGCGTTTCCTGGATGATCTCGGGAAGGGTCGAAGCCGTGCTTTCCACCGCGCCGGTCAGCGGATAGCAGCCGAGCGTGCGGAAGCGGATCGACTTCATTTCAGGAACTTCGCCGGGATTCAGCGGAAAGCGATCATCGTCGACCATCAGCAACATGCCGTCGCGCTCCACGGTGGGGCGCATGCCGGCGAAATAGAGCGGCACGATGGGGATGTCGTTGAGGTGGATATATTGCCACACGTCCAACTCGGTCCAGTTCGAGATCGGGAAGACGCGGATGCTTTCGCCCTTGTTCTTCTTGGCGTTGTAGAGGTTCCACAGCTCTGGCCGCTGGTTCTTCGGGTCCCAGCCATGCGAAGCCGTGCGGAACGAAAAGATGCGCTCCTTGGCGCGGCTCTTTTCCTCATCACGTCGCGCGCCGCCGAAGGCTGCGTCGAAGCCGTATTTGTCGAGCGCTTGTTTCAGCCCTTCGGTCTTCCACATGTCGGTGTGCAGCGGACCGTGATCGAAGGGATTGATCCCGCGTTCGATGGCCTCGGGGTTTTGATAGACCAGCAGTTCCATGCCGCTGTCAGTCGCCATCTTATCGCGCAGCTTGTACATTTCCTGGAACTTCCAGGTGGTGTCGACATGCAGCAGCGGGAACGGCGGCGGCGAGGGATAGAACGCCTTGCGCGCGAGGTGCAGCATCACCGCGCTGTCTTTGCCGACGGAATACATCAACACGGGTTTTTCAGCTTCCGCGACAACCTCGCGCATGATGTGAATCGCTTCGGCTTCAAGCCGTTGCAGATGGGTCAAATTGTTCGACATAGCGTTCTTCCATCACAAGTGTTGGAGGCTCCCTGTCAGAGCAGGGGTTGCGGGGCAAACAAGACAATCTTGGGCCGGGTAAAGCCTGCTATTCGCCTAGGGTCAGGACTCATTGATCACAACCAGAAGATGACTGTGGCGGCGATGCAGATGGCGGACATGAAGGTGTGGGCGCAGCGATCATAGCGGGTGTGGATCCGTCGCCAGTCCTTGATTTTGGCGAACAGGTTCTCGA
>JANOBA010000373.1:0-5024 GCA_031411415.1 Novosphingobium sp. | reverse complement strand
GATAGAAGACCGCCGACAGGCCAAGCCATCAACGCGCGATAACTTCGAAATCCCTCTGGACACGGTAGCGAGGCTCGCCTATGAGAACGTCACCTGAATGGCATAGCCTTTCGAACGGTGCCCAGATAGCTCAGTCGGTAGAGCAGCGGATTGAAAATCCGCGTGTCGCTGGTTCGATTCCGGCTCTGGGCACCATTTAAATCACTGAAAACAAACATTAAATTAGTCAGCGTTTCGTGTGCTTTAGAGATCTAGCACCGAACTGGGCTACACCTGGGCTACAAAACGTCAACGCTAGCAGTTGCCCCTAAGCGCCGGATACCAAGGTGCCGGTCACTTGTGAGCGACCTGAGTGATGAAGCGTTCCTCAGGATGGCCGCAAGCTAGACGGATCTCCGTTGCAGTGACAACCCAGTCCGCAAGCTATGCGCGAATCGCATGGCCCCTATGCATTCGAAACTTCCCACGAAGTTCGGTGGCCGGATCGCTATAGGCGAAGCATCCGCATCAGATCGCGGCTCGTTGAACCCTCATACTTCAGGAATAAGCACCATGCCCTTCGATGAAGCTGCCTCCGAACAATATCTGACCGTCGATCAGGTCGCCTCCCGATACAACACTTCGACCGACAGTATCTACCGCTGGAAGCGCGAGGGCGACTTCCCCAAAGCCGTGCGCCTCAGCAAAGGCACAACACGGTGGCGCCTGAGCGACCTGGTGGCTCATGAGGCTACTCTACAGTGCTCCTTCATCACGCATCTGGACCCCAGTCTTAAGCTTTCGACGGCGAGCTGACAGTCCGGCAATAGCAAGAGGCAGTTGCATGTCGCGGCTGCCTTTAGACAGGCACTAACGAGGTCAAACTCCCATCGCTGGTCCCGCAGGTCCCCATCAGGCCGTCGCTATAACTGATTTATGACGCGCAACACGCACGTCACTGATCACACAGGAGACGATGATGGCGAAGAAGCCCTATCAGGATACCAGGCTGGCGAAGTTCGTGGAGGCACGGCTGCTCGAGTTGAAGCACAAGAAGACTCAGGCCGAGGTCGCAGAGGAAGCAGGTTTCGTGAACCCGAACATGCTGACCATAATCAAGAAGGGCTCCACCAAGCTGCCAGTCGACCGCGTGCCGGCCCTGGCGGCTGCGCTGGACTGTGACCGTGCACTCCTGTTGCGCTTGGCTCTGGAGCAAAGCGAGGGAAGCACCATCACTGCGGCCATCTACGAAATCATCGGCCCGCCCATCACCAAGAACGAGATGGCGTGGATCATCGAAATCCGGGCTGCCTCCGGCGACACCGATCCCCGGCTGACTTCGAGGGCAAGTGCTGCAATCCGGGCGGTGATTGGGAAATGATGAATAATGACAAACTGGTGGTGGAGGGATTCAAGCTGCCCTCCACCGCCCCGATCACGCCGAACGAGCGGGATTGGATCGATATGCTGCGGTGCATCGTGGGGGACGCTGATCCGCCCCCAACGCTGCTGGGCGTGCAGGCGCTGCGTCGGGCGTTAGCCTGACCCCCCATCGTCAAGTGATGGACCGGATATTCTCTGACAGCGATGCGGCCGCGATGTCGGACGATGTTACGTCCGGCGACCAAGAAGTGTTCTCCAGATGTGTCCTTATCTCAGACATAGCACCCGCCCTACGACGGAACTTGCAGTTTTCGTCGGAGCTGCCGTGATGCCGACAGATACCCGCTGCAAATGCGCCCCGAGATCAGCTATCGGACCAGATCCCAGCATTCCTGGGCGGGACTTCCGATCGACCTGAAGTGCCTCTACTCTGAATAACGAGCCGCAGACTAATGTTTTATCCCATGTCGTCCGGCACTTGCCGATCAGGCCCTTCGCCCAGCCCAGTTGACCATCTGGATCCAAAGCCGGTCGTAGCCGGGCCATTCCACAAAGGGCGGCGGGGCCCAATGAGGACCGCAGTCCGAGGTGAAGGCGATCGAACGTCCTTTTCCGAATGTGCCTGCAACCAGCAAAGGATCATCGCCAACCTTGGCAAGGACCTCGGCTTCTGCTTTGGCTACGACCCGATTGTATCCCAAGAGTTGCGGCCAATCCGACCCCAAGCCGGCAGTTATCGGATGATCTGCAGCGACCATCGGAGTTACGCCCTGCGGGCATTCGACGCGGTCGTCGTAACGCAACATCGTCACCGGCAAAATCTCTTCAACAGGGGTGCCGGCGTATTGGGCCTTGCCCTCGATCCCCTGAAAGGTCAGATAGCCACCTACCATCACCAGGCCGCCGCCTTGCGCCACATAATCGCGAAGCGCGACAAGCCGGTTTTTCAGAACCCTTGACTTCGAGAATGTGTCTGGGTGCAGCAACAGCGTGTTTGCGCCGATGTCGGACAAGATCACGCAGTCGAACGCCGCCAGCTCGGAAACACTATTGGGAAAGTCCCGGGCGGCGACATGCGCTGGCTGGTAGGTTATGTCCCAGCCGCCCCGGTCCAGAGCCAGTTTCAGCCAGTTTCCACCTTCCGCATATTCGGTCGTCGTAAAGCTGTCGAAGCCTTTTTGGTGGATCGAATGCACCGTCCAGGATTCCCCGGCGAAAAGGACTTTTGGCTTTACCATAACCTGCCTCCTTCAGGGCGACCCTTTTCACTTGCCCGGCTCGCAGACTAAGACTTGTCCGAAGCGGACCCTTTGACAAGGGATTTCTCTTGGTTCGAGCAGTTGCACGCCTCGTCGACCAGCGCGATTGTTCCCTATCCTTCGGGCCAACTCCCGAGAAGCGCTGATCGGGTCCCGGTCAGGCCCGCTGAGGTGACATTTTCAGGGCAAGAGGTCCGAAGCGATGCCGACCATCGTCTGGCTTTCAGGCTGCGCAGAAATTCGGTTCAGATCGTTTCCGCCTCGGACGAGCCTACGTGGAGCCCGATGATCTCGCGCCGCCCATCCGTGTTCAAAGCAACAGCGATTATCTCTGCTACCGAGACGATCCGTCAGCCCTCGCGCACCCTCAGATAGGTCGCGTCGAGCCAGAGATGGGGCCACTCGCCGGTCAGCGGTCGGTCAAAGAACTCATGCGCCCGGTCGTCTAACTCGTTGCAAAGCTTGGATAACCTTTGCGGTTTTTGTGATGAACAATCGCGCTTATGTATTTAAAACCGCCAGTTCCCTAAGAATATGGGCGCAGCATAAGCCGATCTGCGAAATATGCTTGATTCTCATCGCCCACAACGATGTTCACCGACCACAAATCATTTCCAGTTGCATCGCTCATTGGCATAGCTGTGGCATAGACCTTAGCATTTAGCGGTTTGATTAAACAATTATCTTTAAGAATTTCCATAAGCTGAGCTACAGTAGATGTCTCCAGCCCTTGGGTGGAGAAAAAGAAGGTCACCATGGTAATTCCGCTTTCAGCCCAGCATTCGGCCCTATAAGGCCGTGCATCTTAGAGAAAGCCTTCGTCCCAGCCCACATCGATGGCTTCGTCATGCGCGGACTTGCTGGTGTTGACTTTATAATCTGATCGATCTGGTTTAGGGTAACTTTTCATGTATTGAGCACCTTTTTCTGGATGATGTCGCTATTTTTGGGATCAGCCCGACTTACTCACAGAACTGGGCGCGATTGGTCGCGTTCGCCTGAAAGTGCTTTAGATTGATCTGCTGGACCAAACCGTTGATCGCATCGGACGCACGTATGGGTGGAATTTTACAGGCTGTCACACTCAGTTCCAATTGGCTCCACATCGCTCCTCAACCGGGAAGGACGCGCGCTGGATGGCCTCGATGAAATCCGCGGAAATCTGTAGCAACCGTCAGACTCAGAACACTACGTGGCAGGGTGAAAATGTCCGAAGGGGAACGGTTCCATTGGATCGTTTTCTTACTCAATGTAACCGTTCGCCGGATGCACGCGGATATTCTCCAGCGAAAGCGGCTTGGTTGGATCCGACAATTCATACGAAACCAGCGGGCCGTCCTTGCCCGCAGAATAGTCGAGGCAGAGCGCATTCTTAGCCTGCAGCTTCGGGGCACCGGTCAACCAGAAGTGTCCAAAGAACACCGGTGGGGCCGTTGGCACATAGTTCTGCGAGACAACCGTTTCCGGCAATTCCGCGTCCGGCAGGTCCTCGTCCGATGGCACCGAGATTGCGATATCACGCCAAGTGCGCGCCGTTGCATTCCACCATTTAAGGCGCACATGATTTCGAACCTTACCATCCTTGTCGGCGAACGAATACCCCTTGGGCAACTCTAGCTCTGGTCCCTTCGTGACCTGTTCGGCCAAAGTGAACATCTGGTCGGTCCTGTCGCGCCCTGCGGCGCGGATCAATTGCTCTTCGGATAGGATCCCGTTCCCTGTCAGTTCTTTCAATCGCTTGATCGATGCATCATTCCAGCAGGCGTGAACGGCCCGAAACCCATCGTCATCCAGAAACAGCGGCAGGCCGCGCATCCAGTCCAGAACGTCACATGTCTGTGGATCACAGAGCGGAAACTGATCCAGAAACTTCTGATGCTGCAGGGTGTTTTCTTCCGAGTGTTTACGCAGTGGTTGACCATCATCGGGGTGATTGGTGTGAAAATGTAGAGCGTTGAGCTCGTGATTGCCCATAATCGCCTTCGCCTTGCCCGTATCGACCAGTTCGCGAACGGTCTTGAGCACGGCGCGGCAATCTGGTCCGCGGTCAATAAAATCACCCAGAAAGACGATCATCCGATTTTGATCCGAGTGGATCCAGCTGCCGGAAGTGCGCCGCCAGCCGAGAGCGGAAAGGGCGGCCTCCAGCTTGGCAGATTGGCCGTGAATGTCTGGAATGATATCGTATGTTTTCATGTGTTCCTCTTGGAAATGTCATCTCTATCTGACCCAGCACAGCCGCCGGTTCGATCAGAACGAAGTTTGTTGAGTTCCACCCAGAAGTGACCCATTTGGGCGCGTAATTTCCATTGAGAATTGACCCATGTGACCCTTCCCCCAAGGCAGCGCGCCGCGGGGGGCATTGGAGTGATGAACATGGAACTTTTGAACGTGATCCGACGC
>JANOBA010000372.1:0-7274 GCA_031411415.1 Novosphingobium sp. | reverse complement strand
GGCTGAATTGCTGGCGATTCTGACCGAAAGCGGTTTTCCGCCTGCGCAACTGACCCTGGAAGTGACCGAACAGGCGCTGGTGACCGATATCCAGCTCGCCGCACGCACCCTCGCCGGGCTCAGCCAATCAGGATTGCGGGTCGCGCTTGATGATTTCGGCGCTGGCTTCTGCAACTTCCGCTATCTGAAACTGCTGCCGCTGCATTACCTCAAGCTTGATCGCTCGATGCTCGATGGGATCACTGATGACGGCCCCGATCTGGCCGTTTTCCGCGCGATTCTTGCCATGGCCAAGGCGCTGGGGCTGGAAGTGATCGCCGAGGGAATCGAAACCGAAGCCCAGCGCCAGGCCATCTCCCGCGAACATTGCGACTATTATCAGGGATTCCTGCGCGCCAAGCCGCTAAGCAGCCTGGCCTTTGCCGCACTTGCTGCCCGCCTTCCGGGCGATGGCGCTTAGGCCCTTGGTCAGCTGATACAGACCGTTGAGCCGTGACTTGGGATCGCCCCAGACGCGGGTGATGACGATCTTGTTGTCGGGCCGCAGCCGGATCGTGCCTTCCAGCCGCTGGGCATAGGCGACGAGCGCCAGCGGATCGGGGAAGCTGTCATTATGGAAGCTGACGAGGCTGCCTTTTGCGCCGACATCGATCTTGGAAATGTGCGCGGCGATAGCCTGATGTTTGATTTCGATCAGCCGCACGAGGTTGGCGGTGGCATCAGGCAGGGCGCCGAAGCGGTCGATCATTTCGGCGGCCAGCCCGTCGATTTCGGCCGGGTCTTTGGCGTCGTTGAGCCGGCGATAGAGCGCCATCCGCACCGCGAGATCGGGCACATAGCTTTCGGGGATCATGATCGGCGCATCGACGGTGATCTGCGGGGAGAGCGCGGAAATATCGCGTTCCAGCCCGACGTCACCGGCTTTGACGGCGAGAATCGCGTCCTCCAGCATCGACTGGTAGAGCTCGAAGCCGACCTCGCGGATGTGGCCCGACTGTTCGTCGCCCAGCAAATTGCCCGCGCCGCGAATGTCGAGATCGTGGCTGGCGAGCTGGAAACCGGCGCCGAGCGAATCGAGATCGCCGAGCACCTTGAGGCGCTTCTGGGCGATTTCAGACAGGGCAGTGTCTGCTGGTGTGGTCAGGTAGGCATAGGCACGCAGTTTTGAGCGACCAACGCGCCCGCGCAGCTGATAGAGCTGGGCGAGGCCGAAGCGGTCGGCACGGTGGATGATGATGGTGTTGGCGGCGGGAATATCGAGGCCCGATTCGACGATGGTGGTTGAAAGCAGCACATCATACTTGCCCTCATAGAAGGCGCTCATCCGCTCCTCGACTTCGCCGGGCGACATCTGCCCGTGCGCGGCGACGAATTTGACTTCGGGCACCGTCTTGCGCAGCCATTCTTCCAGATCAGGCATGTCGGCGATGCGGGGGACGACGAGGAAGCTCTGCCCGCCGCGATGATGCTCGCGCAGCAAGGCCTCGCGCATCACCATATTGTCCCATTCCATCACATAAGTGCGCACCGCGAGGCGGTCGACCGGCGGTGTCTGGATGGTGGACAGCTCGCGCAGGCCCGACATGGCCATTTGCAGCGTGCGCGGGATCGGGGTGGCGGTCAGCGTCAGCACATGAACGTCGGCGCGCAGTTGCTTGAGCTTTTCCTTGTGGGTGACGCCGAAGTGCTGTTCTTCATCAACGATAACAAGGCCAAGGCGCTTGAACTTTACTGACTTAGACAGCAGGGCATGGGTGCCGATGACAATGTCAATCGTCCCGTCGGTCAGGCCTTCCCTGGTGGCCCGTGCCTCGCTTTCGGGCACGAGCCGCGAGAGGCGGCCGACGTTGAGCGGGAAGCCGGCAAAGCGCGTCACGAAGCCGGCGTGGTGCTGGCGGGCGAGCAGCGTGGTCGGGCCGATCAGTGCGACCTGCTGCCCGGCCATCGCCGCGACGAAGGCGGCGCGCATGGCGACTTCGGTCTTGCCGAAACCGACATCGCCGCAAACCAGCCGGTCCATCGGCTTGCCTTCGCCAAGATCGGCTAGCACCTGCTCGATGGCGCGCTCCTGATCTTCGGTTTCCTGCCACGGGAAACGCTCGGAGAACTGGTCGTAACTGGCTTGCTCGGGCAGCAGCACTGGCGCGGTGCGCAGTGCGCGCGCCGCCGCCGTGCGCAGCAATTCGTGCGCGATTTCGCGGATGCGTGCTTTCAGCTTGGCGCGGCGGCGCTGCCATGCCTCGCCGCCGAGGCGATCAAGCGACACCGTCTCGTTGCCGCTGCCGAAGCGGCTGAGCACGTCGATGTTTTCGACCGGGATGTAGAGTTTGTCGCCGCCGGCATAGCTCAGCATCACGCAATCGTGCGGGCTCTTGCCCACCGGGATCGATTGCAGGCCTTCATAGCGCCCGATGCCGTGCTCCATGTGGACGACAAGATCGCCGGGCGTGAGCGCGGAAAGCTCGGCTAGGAAGGCGTCGGCGTCTTTGCGCTTCCTTTTGCGCCGCACCAGCCGGTCGCCGAGCACATCCTGCTCGGTGAGAAGTTCGATTTCGGCGTTGGCGAAGCCGTTCTCCAGCGGCAGCACCAGCGCAGCGGGGATACCCTTGGCGGCGAGGCCCAGCGCCTCCTGCCAGGTCTCGGCGAGGCGCGGGGCAGGGGCCTGCGCTTCGCCCAGAATCGAGACAATCCGCGCCCGGCTACCTTCCGAATAGGCCGCGAGAATGGCCTTGCGGCCTGATTTGGCGACTTTGTGGAGATGGCTCGCGGCGGCCTCATAGACGTTCTCACTGCGCGCGCGCTCTGGCGCGAAATCGCGTGCGCCGGCAAAGCCGAAGTCGATCACGCTGGCGCTCTCGGGCTGGGCGAAAATGTCGCTCTTGTGGACCGGCCATGCGGCCTGTTTTTCGGCCAGTTCCGCAGCTGTGAGATAGAGCGTTTCAGGGGTGAGCGGCCGATATGAGCCCGCGCTTTTGCCTGAAGTTTCGCTGCGGCTGGCAAAATAGTCGGCGATATCGCCCAGCCGCTCGTCCGCCGCGCCCAGCGCTGCGCTGTCGATCACCAGCAGGTCGCCTTCGCCCAGATGATCGAACAGCGTGACCATGCGTTCCTCGAACAGCGGCAGCCAGTGTTCCATCCCCGCCAGCCGCCGCCCGTCGGTGACTGCCTGATAGAGCGGATCGCCGGTGGCATTGGCGCCGAATTGCTCGCGGTAGTGGCTGCGGAAGCGCTTGACGCTGTCCTCGTCGAGCAGGGCCTCGCTGGCGGGGAGCAGCAGGTGCTCGGTGACGCTGCCGACCGATCGCTGGCTGCCGGTATCGAACAGCCGCAGCGTTTCCAGCTCGTCGCCGAAGAAATCGAGGCGCAGTCCCTGTTCAAGGCCGGACGGGTAAATGTCGAAAATCGAGCCGCGCACGGCAAATTCGCCGGCATCGGCGACGGTGTCCGTGCGCGAATAGCCCTGCCGCTGGAGCAGCTGGATCAGGCTCTCGCGGCTGATTTCCATGCCGGTCTTGAGCAGCCGGACCGATTCGCGAATGCGGAACGGGGTTAGCACGCGCTGGAGAACCGCGTTGATTGTGGTGACCACCAACTGCGGGTTCTGACGCGGCGCTTGCAGCCGGTGGAGCGCCGCCAGCCGCCGCGCGCTGACCGAGAGCGCCGGGCTCGCGCGGTCATAGGGCAGGCAGTCCCATGCCGGAAATTCGATTGTCTCGAGTTCAGGGGCAAAGAAAGCGGCCGTCTCGCTGATGGCGCGCATCGCCGCCTCATCGGGCGCGATAAACACCACCCGGCCTTTCGCCGCACGCGCCAGATCGGCGAGCACCAGCGGCTGGCTCCCACGCGTAACAGCGGCGAGGGTCAGCGGGGTCTTGGCTGCAAGGATGCGGTTCAAATCGGGCATGGGATGGGCGGCGTTAGCCGGGGAAGCGCGTGTTGCCCAGCCCCTCCGGTGTCGCGCCCTGCGAAGGCTTGAGGGCAGAGTGTTCTCGCTCTAGTTGGGGCGCGCAACGACAAAGGGACCAGACTTGACCGAGCAATCTATCCGCCATCTGGCATTCTTCTGGCTGACCAAGCCGGATTCCGCTGCTGACCGGGCAAAACTGGCCGCCGGGCTGGAAACCCTGCGAGGCATTCCGCAAGTACATGATCTGCACATTGGCATACCGGGCGCGACGGCGCCGCGGCCGGTGGTCGACAATTCGTGGCATGTGTCCGAATCGATGGTGTTCGACAGCCCGGCGGACGAGGCAATTTATCAGGTGCATCCGCTGCACAAGGCCTTCATCGCCGAGTGCGGTCATTTGTGGTCGCGGGTGATGATCTATGATCTTGCGGACTTCGGTTGAGGCGAGAGGTCTGAGCGCCTTTTAGCGCGGAATATCGACGTAATCGAGCCGCTGCATCAGCTCCATCTGGCTCCCGCGATAGGCAACGGGAACATCGAGCGTGCCCAGTGCCCAGGCCATGATGTCGACATCGTCTTCCTCGATCAGCGCTTCATACCAGACCAGTTCAGCTTCGCTCCAGCCAGCCGAATAGCGATCAAAAAATCCGCCGATCATATAGTCCGCCTCGCGGGTACCGCGATGCCAGGCGCGGAATTTGAGACGTTTGAGGCGGGAATTAGTGTCCATAAGCTGCGCCTAGCAATTTCATCGGCGGGGCGGAAGGCGCTATAGGCCTGTCATGCGCCCCGAACGTCTCAACCCGCTGTTTGCCGAAGCCGGCTCGCTGAAAGGCGTGGGGCCGGGGCTCGCGCGCCCGCTTGAGAAGCTGGGGCTGAGCCGGGTGAAGGACTTTGCCTATCACTTGCCCGACCGCTTTGTGCAGCGCCGCGCGGTGGCCGATCTGGATGAGGCGGGCGTGGGTGAGAATATCATCGTCGCGCTGACCCCGCAGGAATATCGCGCCAGCGCCGGGCGCGGGCCGATGCGGGTGATGGCGGCAGACGGCGCGGGCAATGTCTGCGCGGTGACCTATTTTGGCCGGGCAGCCTATTCGGGAAAGAAGGCGCTGCCGCTGGGCGAGAAGCGCTGGGTGGCCGGGCGGCTCGACCGTTATGGCGATATGCTCCAGATTGTTCACCCCGACCATGTCGGCGAGGACAGCGCTGCTCTGCTCGGGCAGCTCAACGAGCCGGTTTATCCGCTGTCGGACGGGCTGACGCAAGGCCGGCTGGCTGCGCTGATTGCTCAGGCGCTGGGGCAGCTGAAAGACCTGCCCGAATGGATCGAGCCGAGCCTGCTGGACCGCGAGCAATGGCCGGCTTGGCGTGATGCGCTGATGCTGGCGCACACCGGTTGGCCGAGTGGGGGCGAACATGCGCCCGCGCGCGACCGGCTGGCCTACGACGAGCTGCTGGCGAACAGTCTGGCCCTGATGCTGGTGCGCAATGCCAACCGCGCGAAAATCGGCACGCCGCTGGCGGGCGACGGGAGCCTGCGCGGACGGCTGCATCTGCCGTTTGCGCTGACCGGGGCGCAGACCCGCTCAATTCGCGAAATCGAGGGTGACCTTGCGCAAGCCGCGCCGATGCTGCGGCTGCTGCAGGGCGATGTCGGCTCGGGCAAGACGGTAGTGGCGCTGGAGGCGATGCTGATTGCCGTGGAGGCGGGCGCGCAGGCGGCCTTGCTGGCGCCGACCGAAATCCTTGCGCGGCAGCATTTTGCGACGCTTTCGGCGATGCTGGCGGGCACCGGCGTGGAAATCGCGCTGTTTACCGGGCGCGACAAGGGCCGCGCGCGCGAATCGATCCTGATGGGGCTGCTCGATGGTTCAATCCAGATCATCGTCGGCACCCATGCGATCTTTCAGGATACCGTGGCCTACAAGAATCTCGCCATGGTGGTGATCGACGAGCAGCACCGCTTCGGCGTTGGCCAGCGGCTCATGCTGGCCCAGAAGGGCAAACGAACGCCGCATTGTCTTGCCATGACCGCCACCCCGATCCCGCGCACGCTCACGCTCGCGCAATATGGCGAGATGGACGTTTCGCGCCTCGACGAGATGCCGCCGGGCCGCCAGCCGATCGACACCCGCGTGGTCGCGGTGGAGCGGATGGAGGACGTGGTCGGCGCGCTGTCGCGGCATCTGGAAAGCGGGCAACAGGCCTATTGGGTCTGCCCGATGGTGCGCGAGAGCGAGACCGACGACATCGCCGCCGCCGAGGCGCGCCATGCCGAGCTCAAGCTTCGGTTCGGCGATACTGCCGTTCTGGTCCACGGCCAGCTGCGGCCAGAGGCGAAAGACGCCGCTATGGAGCGGTTTGCGCGCGGCGAGGCAAAGCTGCTGGTCGCCACGACCGTGATCGAAGTCGGCGTCGATGTGCCCAATTCGACGCTGATGGTGATCGAACAGGCCGAGCGCTTTGGTCTCGCCCAGCTGCACCAATTGCGCGGGCGGGTGGGGCGCGGGGCGGGCAAATCGACCTGCCTGCTGCTGCGCGGCGCATCGCTCTCGGAAACCGCGCGCGACCGGCTGGCGCTGATGCGCGAGACGCAGGACGGGTTCCGTCTCGCCGAGGAGGATCTGCGCCTGCGCGGCGGCGGCGAATTGCTCGGCACGCGCCAGTCTGGCGACACGCCGTTTCGCGTCGCCAGCCTTGATCAGATCACCCGCCTGTTGCCGCTGGCGCACGACGACGCGCGGTTGCTGATGGACCGGGACGGCGGTTTGACCGGCCCAAGGGGGGAGGCGGCGCGGTTGCTGCTCTACCTGTTCGAGCGCGATTGGGGGGTGCAGCTTCTGCGCGGCGGATGATCGCGCGGCTGAAGGCATGGGCGCTGGCCCTGAAGCGAGAGGTGACGCTGCTGTGGCTCGCCGCGCGCGATCCGCGCACGCCGCTTGTAGCAAAATTGCTGGCGGCCTGCGTTGCTGCTTATGCGCTTAGCCCGATTGACCTGATCCCGGACTTTATCCCGGTGCTGGGCCTGCTTGACGACTTGCTGCTGGTGCCTGCGGGGATATGGCTTGCGCTGCGGTTGATGCCTGCCGATCTGCGCGATGAGCTGCGGCAATTAGCGGTGAACACGCCTTGGCCCGGGCCAGCGCGGAGAGTGGCCATTGTCGTTGTGGCTTGCTGGCTGGCGATCGGGGTAACAGCCTTCGCGCTGTTTGTTGGGGACAGTCCTTAACGGGGCTGTTGTGCGGTTTTTGTTCACGCAGAGTCGCAGAGACGCGGAGGGTTTGCACTTACGGGCGAAGCCCCTCAATGATTTGAGAGCCTGCGGCGGCTATCAACTTATCTGCGACTCTGCGTCTCTGCGTGAACC
>JANOBA010000371.1:0-1868 GCA_031411415.1 Novosphingobium sp. | reverse complement strand
GTCCAAGAAGTCGCCGACTGACATTGCCATTTCCACCGAACTGGCCCCGGCCGTTGCCATCGCATTGCTCGATAAATCGTCAAAGGCGCCAGGATCAGCGCCTCCAGCGCTGGAAGTACTCGCGGCTGGAGTGACTGCGTCAGACACCGAAGGCAATGTGCGAGTGCAACTCATGTTCCCGAATGGCACCGTGCTGCCGGTCGAGATGAGCGCCGACGCAGGCGCCGCCTTGTCGAAGGGCTTGGACGAGGAGCTTCCGGACAAGAAGTGAGGCAGCACCATGGGACCGCCGGTGTGCGCAGCCGATGCGCCTTCCGACGTCGCCTTGTCTCCGGTCCACCCTCCGTGACGGCCAGCGTTAATGAGTTCAAGGAAGGCGTAAGCGCGGGGTGTGCCTGTTCAGCTCAAGGAGGCAGCCCGCCTGTCCTCGAACAACGAATGAGGCCCCCGCGCGCGTCGTTCATCAGGGTCCGCAACGCGATCGGTATTGAGACAAAGCACTCCATGATGATTCGCTCGCGCGAATCGTCATGGCCTGGTTTTGCTTGACAGCGGGGGAAGTCCTTGCAGCCAAAGGTAAGCGGCGCCGGACCACCGAAGGTGCGTAGGGCGCCAACACTGGCCATGAGAAAGCCAAAAGCATTGCCGGTGTTGGCGTCCGCTTGACGGACCAGTTAGGCGGCACCTCACGAAAGTATCCCGTGACAGTCTTTGTATCGCTTGCCGCTGTTGCAAGGGCACGATTCATTGCGGCTAGGTAGCCTATTGTGTTGAACCAGACGCTGTAGAACTGGATCAAAGTCCAGTAACGCCTTAGCCGATATGACTAAGCCTAGATTGTTTGGGATGCCGGTTCTGGCGACCAATTTGCTGCCGATCTCGACGGCGACTACCTCGCCCGTGGCTAGATGTTGCGGCCCAGCGTACAAGACTCCTAGAAGCTTGACCCTGGATGGCCCGATGTGAATGCCTTGGCTGCGAGACATGGTTCGCCCAATTTCTGCGAGGAATACTGGCGATCCACTTGAACCATTGAAGCATGCCGCATCAATTAGGAATTCCGGTTTTCCGTTGTAGTCAAGCTCGGGGTGGGTGGCGGTTATGCCGCGCCTAAAGATGGGCTGATTGTTTTTTTCGTCCCAAATGCCATTTGGGTAGCCTACGAGCACGACATCGAGAAGCGCAGGTAGATCCGCAAGTTCCGTTGCCGTTGGAATTAGGTCTGAGCCTAAGGGTGAGAAGAAGTATGTGTGACCACGTGCCCTAGCCTCTTCAATCAGTGGATTGATTGGCATGATGGCCAGGTCGGCCGATGGGTGAAGAATCCACCTACGTTCGAAGTCTTCCAGCTCGAATGAATGATGCTTGCCAACTTCCGGCGCATCCTCATTTTGCTTTTTTAGTGTGAGCCAGAATTTTCCCTTTCGCGCGCCCGCAACCACGTGGCGATTCGTCACAAGGACGGGGATTGATGATTCTGCTGTGACGTTAAGAAGCATCGCAAACGCAGTGCCCGTCGAAGCTTGCCCATCCGCTGTTTCGCACAGAACGCGGGTGGTCGAGTAAGTCATCAAGTCGGTGAAGAACATAAGCGCTTCTAGTGTTGCCTAGCGTGAACCGCCCCGGAATTCGTTGAGGCTGCATGCTGCCATCGCTGGTGTGGCCGATGCCACCCCGCAAAACCCTGCGTCCGGCGGAAGCTCCCAACAGCGCGAGTTTCGATGCGCGGTGCCTGACAGTGGCAAGACGTAGAACTCAGAACACGCTGGAAATGAAAAAGCCCCAGAGCGTTGATTTCTCTGGGGCTTCCTGTCCGTCTAGGTGCTTGTCGGCTTCGTCTCTGGTCCCACCGACAGGAATCGAACCTG
>JANOBA010000370.1:0-1888 GCA_031411415.1 Novosphingobium sp. | reverse complement strand
CCGCTGACCCGGTGCCCCTGCGCCAGCAGCACATCGGCAAGCTGGCTGCCAATGAACCCGGCGATGCCTGTGATGAAATGGTGGGTCAAAGTCCGCTGCGCCTCGCGGTTATGAACTGGGCGATGATGTGCATCAGCGCCTGATGCGCATCCTCGACTACGCCGTAGTTATCAACCGGCACATGCAGCGAAATGTCCGCCATTTCGCGCAAGGCCCCGCCCGAAAACCCGCTGAGGCCAATCGCCGTCATGCCGCGCTCCTGCGCGCGGGCGACGGCCCGCAGAATGTTCTCGCTGCGCCCGGACGACGAAATGGCAATCAGCACATCACCCTCACGCCCGAAATACTCAATCTGCTTCGAGAAGACCTCGGCAAATTCGAGATCGTTGGCGATGGCCGAATAGAGCGGCATGTTCGCCGCAAGCGAAGTGGAAACGATCGGCGGGCAGCCGGGCATATCGGCGCCTTTGGTAATATCGCAGCACAAGTGGTCGGCAATCGCCGCCGAGCCGCCGTTGCCGATGGCATAGACATGTCGGCCGTCGCTGCCGGCCTGCTGGATCGCCGCGCAGGCCCGCTCCAGCGCATCCCGGTCCACCGCGATCAATCCCTCGCGCAGGCGATCTGCATAGCCTTCGACAAAACTGCCGATGCTATCCATCGCAAAGATCTCATTCTGACTCATGGAATACCTTTTGCCGCTGTCACGCTGCCGATAGCGGCATCGAGGCGCAATTGGAAATTATCGAACGCGTAATGGGCAAGGCCTTGCGGCACACCCTTGGGGCGTTTGAGCGCAGCCAGTATGGCATCGGCCAGGGCATCGGGGTCGCGCGGATCGACTGCCGGGCCCAGTTCACCGCTCAGCAGCGCTTCGCCAGTCGCGTCGGCCGTGCTGCCCAGCACAGGAATGCCGCAAGCCAGTGCTTCAAGCAGGACTATGCCAAAACCCTCGCCATGGCTGGCCAGAACGAAGGCATCGGCCAGCCGATAGAAATCCGGCTTCTGCTCTTCAGGTACGCTACCGGAGAAAATGACCGATCCCTCCAGAGCAAGGCCAGCGGCCTTTGCCTCAAGCCGCGCGCGGTCGTCACCGTCGCCGGCGCACAGGTAGGCGAGATCGGGGCAACGGGCCAGCAGCTTCGGCATCAAGTCAATGATCTCGTCAAATCCCTTGGCGCGCTCTGAGGCCGCCATACGCCCCAGCGTCATGATCACGCGCTTGCCCTTCAAGCCAAGCCGCTCGGCCAGTTCCGCATTGCGCGGGGACATGCCGAAACGTTCGGTGCACACCGTATTTGGCACTACGCGCGCCTTTTGCCGCACCGGCTGATGCCACTGCGCCATCCTGTCGGCCGTAAACTGGCTGACGGAGAGGATCATGTCTGCCGCCGGCAGCGATGCGCGCGCTGCCCAGCTGGCGGTGGGCAGCCAGACATCGGTGCCATGCACCGCCAGCATCAGCTTGGCGCGAGTAAGGCGCTTCGCCAGAGCCGCCACCGGCATCAGATTGATGTGTCCGCAAAAGACAAGATCAAACGGCCCCTGACGCAGCGCCGCCGCAATAGAACGCTGGACGAAGCGGCCAAGGCCAGCCGCGGCTGCGCGATCATAACGCACTTTGCCGGGCACACCGAAGCCATCATCCTCGATCAGGCGCGGCAACACCACAATCCTGTCGATCCGGGCCATCGCATCGAGCGCGGCAATGACATCGCGGTTGTACTGCGCAATCCCGCCCTGTGTGCCGTGCGCATCGCTGACCAGCATCAAAACCCGCACCGGCGCCTCACTCTGCCACTTGCGCCGCTGGCCGCATGGCCAGCTGAGGCATGGCATGGTGCAACACGGTGCTCGCCAGCGCGCGTGACTGCGCACCCTTGGCCGC
>JANOBA010000369.1:0-2662 GCA_031411415.1 Novosphingobium sp. | reverse complement strand
GCCGCGAACATCCTGTGCGGAGATGGCGCTGGTGATCACCGCGTCCATGATGCCCTCAGGAATCTCGCTGCCGTCCGCCAGCAGGATCGCGGGGTTGGTCATCAGGTGGCCGACATTGCGCACGAACAGCAGGCTGCGGCCCGGCAGGGTGAATTTGGCACCTGACGGCGCGGTCCATGTCCGGTCCGGCGACAGCGCGCGGGTGAGTGTTTTGCCGCCCTTATCGAAGGTGTCGGTCAGATCGCCCCGGATCACGCCGAGCCAGTTGCTATAGGCCGCCAGCTTGTCCTCGGCGTCGACGGCAGCAATCGAATCTTCAAGATCCGCAATCGTCGTCAGCGCCGATTCAAGAATAACGTCGGCGATGCCTGCCGGGTCGTCCTTGCCGACGGGATGCGACCGGTCGAACACCACCTCGATGTGCAGACCATTGTTGCGGAACAGGCGGCGCTGCCCGTTTTCGCGCTCGCCGGCATATTGCGAAGGATCGCGAATTTCGATCCCGTCATCTTCGGGGTTCGTCAGCTCCGCCCAGCTGCCGCAGGCCAGCGGCACTGCAGAATCGAGAAACGCTTTCGCTGCGACGATCACCGCAGCTCCGCGTGCTGCATCATAGCCGCCTGGGCGGGCAGCGGGCGCGTCGAGCACGTCAGTGCCATAGTAGGCGTCATACAGGCTGCCCCAGCGCGCATTGGCGGCATTGAGCAGGAAACGCGCATTGAGCACCGGCACCACCAGCTGCGGCCCGGCCATGGTGGCGATTTCGGCATCGACGTTCTGCGTGGTGACTGCAAACGGCGCGGGTTGGGGCACGAGATAGCCGATCTGGGTGAGGAAGGCGCGGTACTCATCGCCGTCCAGCACCTTGCCGGCGCGCTCCAGATGCCATTCGTCGATCTGTGCTTGCAGCGCGTCGCGCTTTGCCAGCAGGCTGCGGTTCACCGGCACCAGCCGCTCCAGTAGCGCGGCGAAAACGGACCAGAACTCACCTGCGTCCAGACCCAGCGGCGCCAGCACCTGATCCTCGACGAAGCCCGCCAGTTTGGTGTCAACCTGAAGACCGGAACGTTCAATTCTATCCGTCATTTCGCCTCGCAAAAAATTGGCCCCGCAGCCTATGGCACTATTGGCGCGGATTGCTGGGTTTGACCTGGGGGAGGAACGCAGGTGCCTATGACGAAAGCCCACCGGAATGGCAACAGCGTCCCGCGTCGATACGCTTTACACCAAGCCCTGCGGTTAACCACCGTCTTGCCAGCATTTGTGCATGTGGCATGATGATTGCTGTATTAAAGTATTAACCTGGGATTCTGGAATGCTGCGCAAAATTGGCCGCCTGTTTGTCATCAAGACCCGCATCGAGGCCTTCATCATCATCTATGCCCTGGCGACCGGCGCAGCGCAGCGCGGCAGCGTCTATCTGGGCCAGTATCCCGGCATCGGCGGCAAGCTGCTGTTTGTTGCCTGCCTGGGTTCAGTGATGCTGGCTGGCGGCAAGATCCTCGACTGCCTCAGCTTCGAGCGCACCCGCGATGCGGCGAAAGACGCGGCCGCCTTTATCTGAATTCAACCCGCCGCCAGAACCAGCGCGGCGCGGTCGCGGATAACGACCTCGCGGCGCGAGGGCAGGTCGACAATGCCGCTCGATTTCAGCCGGGTGAACTGGCGGCTGACAGTTTCAATCGTCAGCCCCAGCACATCGGCAATCTGCTGGCGCGAAAACGGCAGGGTGAGCAGTCTGCTCGGCTCGCCAAGTTCGACCCTGCAACTGGGCTCGACCAGCCGCTCGGTCATCTCGAGCAGAAAGCTGGCGACCTTTTCGCTTGCCGACTTGCGCCCCAGCAGCAGCATCCAGCGGCGCGTCCGGTCAAGCTCGCCCAGCGTGCGATCGAGCAACTTGTGCTCCAGCGCGGGATGTTCGCGAGCGAAGGTATCGAAATCGCGGCGGCTGAACACACAGACGCGCGCATCGGTCAACGCGGTAACCCCGTAGCCATTGGTCTGTCCGAACGGGCGGCCGATGAAATCGGAGGGATAGGCCACCCCGACAATCTGCTCGCGGCCGTCCTGGGTGCCGGTCGAAAGCTTGAGCACGCCTTCGATGACATTGGCAACGAGGACCGAATCCTCGCCCTCCCAGATCAGCGATTCGCCCTGCGTCAGGTTGCGCCGCCGGCCGATTGCGTTCAGCGCTTCGAGCTCGCGGTCATCAAGGCCTGCGCAGATTGCCCGGTTGCGCACTACGCAAAGATCACAATTGGACATATCCACGCGCTAGCAGGCCGGGCCAGCGCGGGCAATTGCCGCGCATATGGCCCACAGCTCGCTCAGCGCGGGAACGGTGGGGGTTCTGTTGCCCGGCCCCCGCGTCTGACGAAGTGGGAGGGCTCCGGGCGGCTCGCGCAGTTAAGTAACGGTGGGGGGGTTCTGTTGCCCGGCCCCCCCCGGGCCGCTGGAATCCGTTCTGTTGCCCGGCCGGCCCGGCCGCGTTCTAACTTTGTAACTTCAGGGCGTTAGCCCCTAGAATTACGCTGCGAGAGCAAGTGCTTCGTTATCGTTGGCACTTATTGGGTTTTGAGCCTTGAACGGGTTACTCAGCCCGGGCAAAAACTGCGCTTTTGAACACACGTCGATCCTAGTTCGGCCCCGTCATGTCCCCCGC
>JANOBA010000368.1:0-8994 GCA_031411415.1 Novosphingobium sp. | reverse complement strand
GGTGTCCCAGTCGTTGGCGCTGGCGGGCGACACGCGCGAATCGATGGCGCGAGCGCGGGCATCGCCGCGCAGTTCGCAGCCGGCATCGAGCAGCGCGCCCAAGACCTCGGCATTGGCGGGAAACTGCGCATCGAGCAGCAGCGTTTCCATCGCGCCGCAGATACCGGTGCGGCGCATTTTGGCGTTGAGCGCGATCGCTTTCGCCATCGCCGGATCAGCGGCAGCATGGATATAGGTGTGGCAGATGCCATCAAGATGCGCGAGCACCGGCACCCGGGCATCGGCTTGCACCCGCGCCACCAGGCTTTTGCCGCCGCGCGGAATGATCATGTCAATGAGGCCCGCCGCGGTCAGCATCGCGCCCACCGCCGCGCGGTCTTGCGTGGGCATCAGCTGCACCGCATCGGCAGGCGCTCCAGCTTTGGCGAGGCCTTTGGCCAATGCGGCATGAATTGCGCGGTTGGAAAGGACGGCCTCGCTGCCGCCGCGCAGCAGCACGGCATTGCCCGATCGCAGGCACAGCGCGGCGGCATCCGCCGTCACATTGGGGCGGCTTTCATAAATAATGCCGATAAGGCCAATGGGGACGCGCACGCGGGAAAGCTGGAGACCGTTGGGGCGACTGGTGCTGTCGATCACTTGCCCCACCGGATCGGGCAATGCTGCAACCGCATCGACGGCATCGGCAATGCCTGCCAGCCGCGCTGGATCGAGCTTCAGCCGATCAAGCATGGCTCCGCTGAGACCATTCGCCTCGCCGGCAGCAAGATCGCGCGCGTTGGCAGCGAGCACATCGGCTTCGGCATCGCGCAGCGCCTGTGCAGCGGCGCGCAAGGCGGCGGCCTTCTGTGCATCGGAAAGCGCGGCGAGCTGCCGTTGCGCCACGCGTCCGGCGCGGGCGAGGCGCTCAACCAAAGCGTTAATACTTGCAGCCGGAGCCGATACAGGTGTGGATTGGGCGGTCATGGGTCTTGCGGTATCACTGGCAGGCGCGATTGTCATCAGCCGCAGTCCGCGCGAATCACTTAGACACCGGTTACCGGGCCAATGGTGAACGACTCATCGCCCCTGCCAACAGCTCATCGCGCGACTCATGCGGTTCATCCCGATTCACGCCGACTCGTCGCAGGTGGATTCGCAAGGGGGTCTGCCTGCTGCTACCGGCGTCCCCAGAAAAGTGCGGGTTAAAAGCGAGGGGTCGTTTTGAAAAGTAGCGCCGTAGGCGGTTGGCAAGATCGCCTGCGGGTCTGGTTTCCGGATCGCGAATTCTTCATGCGATCGCAGGGCCAGGTCCGTTTCATCAAAATCTCTTCGCGTTTGCAGATCGCTGCAGCGGCTGTCGTGGCCGTGTTGCTACTGGTCTGGGTCGTGACCATGGCAGGCATGGCGATCTCGCAATTTGTCGCCTCGCGTGATCGGCTGGCACTGCTCAGCCGGGAAGCGCAAGTTGCCAGCGCCGAGAGCCGGGTCGGCGAATATCGCGATGGCCTCGATAATGTCGCCAGCGATCTGGCCCAGCGCCAGGACGCAATCGAAAAGCTGGTTGAGGCGCATGTCGGCTCGCTGCCCGAAGATCAGCGGGCAGGCGAAACCGTGTCCGACAGCGGCACCGAGGCGCAACAAACCGTCAACAAAATCAGCGCGCTCATTCCTGAAGCAACCGGCCTTGCCCGCATCGAAGCGCGCCAGCTGGCCTTTGTTGAGCGGCTGACCCGCATGGCTGATCGCCGCTCGGCGGCTTCGGCGCAGGCGATCCGCGCAGTGGGCCTGAACCCTGATGAAATGATGCAGTCGCTGGATGACCGCTCGGCGCAGGGCGGTCCGCTGATCGCCTTCACCCCGTCGCGCGATGGCAGCATTGATCCGCGTTTCCAGCGGCTCGGCCTCAGCCTGGCGCGCATGTCCACGCTGGAGCGCGGCCTCGCCGGCATTCCGCGCTATCTGCCCGCCAGCCTTGAATTTATCTCATCGGGCTTCGGCTACCGCGCCGATCCGTTCACCGGGGCCGGGGCAATGCATGCCGGGCTCGATTTCAAGGGGCCTTACGGGGCACCGATCTATGCGGCGGCCAAGGGCGTGATCAGTTTTGCCGGTGTGCGTTCGGGCTATGGCAACTGCATCGAGATCGATCACGGTAACGGTTTGTTGACCCGCTATGCGCACATGTCGGCCTATCGGGCCCACCTTGGCCAGTCGGTTTCGCCCGGCGATGTTATCGGTGCGATTGGCAGCAGTGGCCGTTCGACCGGCCCGCATCTGCATTTTGAAGTTCGGATCAACGACCGCGCGGTCAATCCGCGACCCTTCCTGGAGGCTCGTCCCAATGTTTTCCAAAAAGCCGGCGCCGCAAACCCAGCCGCTACGGCAGTCCGCTAAAAGCTCGATGAGCGCGGTCTCCAGTTTTTCCGTGCTCGGCGCCGACATGGCGATTGTCGGCGACATCACTGCCAAAGCGGATCTGCATATCGACGGACGGGTGGACGGTGACATTTCCTGCGCCTCGCTGGTCCAGGGCGAAGCGAGCGAGATTCGCGGTGCAGTCAAAGTTGATAGCGCGCGGCTGGCAGGAACGGTGCGCGGCACTATTTCCGCCGGCGAACTTGTGATCCTTAAAACCGCCCGGATCGACGGCGATGTCGAATACGATTCGCTGACCATTGAACCCGGCGCCAAAGTCGGCGGCCGCATCTCGCAGCGCGATGCCCTGCTGCTCGAGCCTTCACATGCAGCAGACGAGACGGCCGAAAACGTGCTGATCCTCGCCGCTTCGTCGAACTGATCAGGCCTGCTGCTGCGCCGCCACTTCGGCGCGCAGGGCCTTGCGGTCGAGTTTGCCGACCATGGTCTTGGGCAGGCTTTCGCGCACCACTACCGAATCAACGCGTTCGTGTTTGCCCAGCCGCTGGTTGAGCCAGGCGGCGAGCGCGGGGCCATCTTCGCCAGCGCCGGGATTTAGTGTGACAAAGGCGCGCGGGCTTTCGCCGCGATAGTCATCGGGCACGCCGATCACCAGCGCTTCCTTGATCGCCGGGTTGCCGCGCAGCACTTCCTCGATCTGGCTGGGGAACACTTTGAAACCGCCCACTGCGATCATGTCCTTGATCCGGTCGACGATGCGGACGTAGCCGCCGGCATCAATTGTGGCGACATCGCCAGTGCGCAGCCAGGTTCGTCCAGCGATTTCGGTGAAGACCTCAGCGTCGGCGCCGGGCCGGTTCCAGTAGCCACGCATCACTTGCGGGCCGTGGATCGCAAGTTCGCCCGGCTCGCCGTCCGGCGCGGGCTTGGCGGGGTCTTCCTTGTCGAGCAGGAACAGCCGCGTGCCGGGCACTGGCTGACCGATGGTGCCGGGGTGTTCGTCGCCAGAATAGGGATTGGTGGAGACTACGCCCGAGGTTTCGGTGAGGCCATAGCCTTCGACCAGCTTGGCATGGGCCACCGCTTCGAAGCGCTGCTTGACTAGCGGCGGCAGCGGCGCGCCGCCCGATATACAGACCCGCAGCGAGGAAAAGTCGGTGCCTGCCATCGCCGGGTTGTCGAGCAAAGCTTGATACATCGTTGGCACGCCCGGCATGGCCGTGGCCCGCACCCGCGACAGGGTGGCAAGGCACTGTGCGGCATCGAAACGCGGCAACATCGCGATGGTGCCGCCATTCAGCACGGTGCGATTGAGCACGCAGGCATTGGCGAAGACATGGAAGAACGGCAGCACGCCGACGATGACATCGCGCTTGCCCTTCTCGGGGTCGATCGCATTGACCTGCCGGGCATTGGCGGTGAGGTTCTGGTGGGTGAGCATCGCCCCCTTGGGGGTGCCGGTGGTGCCGCCGGTGTACTGGATCAGCGCCAGATCCTGCTCGGGATCAATGGCAAAATCGTGCGGGGCTCTGGCAGAGAGAACCGAGCGCCATGTCCGCAGATCGGCCTGGCGGGGCAAGGGGGTGAGGTCTTTGCGGCGCAGCAGTCGCAGGCCCCAGCCTTTGAAGAAAGGCAGCATATCAGCCAGCCGCGCCACGATCAGCGTTTCGAGTGCCGATCCTTTCAGCACGGAGAGCGCGGTGGGGAGCAGCGCCGGCACATCAAGCGTGACCAGCAGCCGCGTACCCGAATCGGCGACTTGGGCCTCAAGCTCGGTGGACGTGTAGAGGGGGGAGAAGTTGACCACGACCGCACCCGCCAGCATCGCGCCGAAATAGGCCGAAAGATAGACCGGCACATTGGGCAGGAACAGCCCGACCCGGTCGCCCTTGGTGATGCCCATTTCCTGCAGTCCGGCGGCAAAGCGGCGGGCTTCGGCCATGGTTGCGGCATATGTGGTTTCGCGGCCCATGAAGTCGCTCAGCGGGCGATCTGCGAACTCGGCAACGCTGGCGGCAAACAGCGCTGTCATCGCCAGCGGCGGGAAGTTCTGGTCCCACGCGCAGGCATGCGCATAGCTGGTGCGCCAAGGCTCGGATGCATTACCTACACTCATGTAAGTTAGTCTGCCCCTTCCTTGCGGTCAGGGCAAGCGGCAAGCTTAAATAATCAAGCCTCGCCGGCGACCTCTGCTGCGCGCTTGGCTTCCAGCCAGGCAGCGGCTTCCGCTTCCTGCGCCGCTTCGCCCGCGACCTTGGTCAGGGCCTCGCGCTCGGCACGCAGTTCCTCAAGCAATGCCTCGCGGTCATCGCCCAGCCGTGCGTCGTCGCCTGCCTTGTCTTCAAGACCGGCCTTCTTGGCCGCGCGCGCCACGATGCCGTCAAGCTCGCGCTGCGAACACAGGCCCAAGGTCACCGGGTCCTTGGCGACGATGTTTGCGATGTTCCAATGGCTGCGTTCGCGGATTGCAGTGATCGTGTTGCGGGTGGTGCCGATCAGCTTGCCGATCTGCGCGTCCGAAATTTCGGGGTGCGCGCGCAGGATCCAGGCGATGCCGTCGGGCTTGTCCTGGCGCTTGGAAACCGGCGTATAGCGCGGGCCTTTGGTGCGGCTGACATTGACCGGGGCCTTCTGCATCTTGAGCGAATAGGTCGGATCGTCCTGACCCTTTTCGATCTCTTCCATGGTCAGCTCGCCCGAGCGCACCGGATCGCGGCCAGTATATTTGCTGGCGGCCAGATCGTCGGCCATGGCCTGCACTTCAAGGATGTGCAGCCCGCAGAATTCGGCGATTTGTTCAAAGGTCAGCGCGGTGGTGTCGACGAGCCATGAGGCAGTGGCATGGGGCATCAACGGGGCGGGCTGGGTCACGGGTTTTCTCCGGCGAAAATAATAAGGGCCGCCCCTTTCGGAGCGGCCATGCTGCCGGTCTTGTAGGGGATTGCCGCGCAAACGGCAAGGCGGGAGTGTCAGGCTCCGCTGGGGAAACGCAGAAGCTCTGCGTGTCCGATCAACAGGCCCTCGGTGCCCACTGCGATATAGGGCTGTGACAGGGTAGAGTCGGGATCGCTCGGCCACATGCAATGGCGCACCGCAGGCTTTTCGCCTTCGCCCCCTTGCCATTTCTGGTTGGCGCGGCACGGTCCTTCATAAAGTGGAGCCAGATCCGGCCAGCCAGCCGCGCCGCGCCCGATGCGGACCAGACGTAGGCGAAGTCGCGCGAATCCTGCACTACCGGATAGCTCATTGACCTGCCCCCGCAATTTCCAGCACGATCTTGCCGACATGCGCGCCCGCTTCCATCCGCGCATGGGCGGCGGGGGCCTCGGCGAGCGGGAAGGTGCGGTCCATCACCGGGCGCAACTTGCCCTCGGCGACTAGTGGCCAGACATTGACCGCGATTTCATCGGCCAGCAGCGCCTTGAATGCGGCTGAACGCGGTCGAAGGGTCGATCCGGTGAGCGTGAAGCGCCGGCTCATCACCACGGCCATGTTGATCTCCGCCTTGGTGCCGCCCTGCACGGCGATGGTGACATGCCGTCCGTCTTCGGCGAGGCATTTGAGGTTTCGCGCCACATAGTCGCCCGCAACCATGTCGAGCACCAGGTTTACCCCCTTGCCACCGGTGATCCGCGCCACTTCCGCGACAAAATCGGCGGCCTTGTAATCAATCGCATGGCCTGCGCCGAGCTCCAAAGCGCGGGTGCATTTTTCCGCGCCGCCACAAGTGACGATCACGGTCAGGTCAAACAGCTTGCCCAGCGCGATTGCCATGGTGCCGATGCCGCTGGTGCCGCCGTGGACGAGGATCGTCTCGCCTTCCTTGGCCCAGCCGCGCTCAAACACATTGTGCCACACGGTGAACAGCGTTTCAGGCATCGCTGCAGCCTCGGCCAGCGACATGCCTTCCGGCACCGGCAGGCAGTGGCCGGCTTGTGCCGTGCAATATTCGGCATAGCCGCCGCCGGCCACCAGCGCGCAGACCGTCTGGCCCAGCAGCGCCGGCTCGGTGCCATCACCCAGCGCAACCACGGTTCCGGAAATTTCCAGCCCCGGAATCGGCGATGCGCCCGGCGGCGGGGGATAGAAGCCCTGGCGCTGGATCACGTCAGGCCGGTTGACCCCGGCAAATGCGACCCGGACCAGCACCTCGCCCGGGTCCGGCTTGGGCAGTGGCAAGGCCTCCAGCCGCAAGACTTCGGGTCCGCCCGGCGCATCGAAGCCGGCCGCCTGCATGGTATCTGGAAGCAAATCCCCCATATCAACCCCTGCGTGTTCCATTAATCCAATACCTTACACTAACCACCAGACTGGTTGACAGCAAGCGCTGCGCGTCCGATGTTGCAACGCAATGGAAGATGACGACCGCCCGAGACCGCGCGGAGACGCTGCCAGCTTGCTGAGAAGCGAGCTCCTAGACAGCTATTCGCGCGATGAGTTGGCAGAGCGCATTGCTCTTCTCGAAGCGGAAATCGAGCGGGTGCGTGCCCACCGCGACAAGGCTTCAGCCCACATGGCCGCCGCCGAAGCGCTGTTCAGGTCAAATCAGCAGTGAATTACCTGCCCCCTCGCATTGACCGGGGGAGGCCCCATATAGGATTGGTAAACCATCATTGGCCATATTCCGGCTTGGCCAGTTTCGGATCGTGCCGGAGTAAACCTCGAACAGCTAAGGCGCCATAAATGCCCAGTTTCGCCCAGAACCTTGAAAAGACCCTGCATGCCGCGCTCGCCCATGCGTCTGATCGCAGCCATGAATATGCCACGCTTGAGCATCTGCTGCTGGCCTTGATCGACGATACCGACGCGGCCGCGGTGATGGAGGCGTGCGGGGTCAATATCGGCGATCTCGGCGATGTCGTGAAGCAGTATCTCGATCAGGAATATCAGTCGCTCAAGACCAGCGAGAAGGGCGATCCGGCGCCGACTGCCGGATTCCAGCGGGTGATCCAGCGCGCGATCCTGCATGTCCAGTCATCGGGCAAGGATACCGTCACCGGCGCCAATGTGCTGGTTGCGCTGTTTTCCGAGCGGGACAGCTATGCGGTCTATTTCCTGCAGCAGCAGGATATGAGCCGGCTTGATGCGGTGAGCTATATCAGCCACGGCATTGGCAAGGGCGGCCGCCGCATCGAGGATCGCAGCACCAAGGGCAGCGATGCCGAAACGCCGCATCAGGAAGAAAAGGCCGAAGCCAAGGGAGCCAAGAAGGATTCCGCGCTCGACCAGTTCTGCGTCAACCTGAACGAAAAAGCGCTGGCCGGCAAAGTCGATCCCTTGATCGGACGCGGGCCGGAAGTGGATCGCACGATCCAGATCCTGTGCCGCCGCAGCAAGAACAACCCGCTCTATGTCGGCGATCCCGGCGTCGGCAAGACCGCGATTGCCGAAGGCCTCGCGCGCAAAATCGTTGAGGGCGACGTGCCCGAAGTGTTGACCAACGCGGTGATCTATTCGCTCGACATGGGCAGCCTGCTGGCCGGCACGCGCTATCGCGGCGATTTCGAAGAGCGACTGAAGCAGGTCGTCTCTGAATTGGAAAAAATGCCGGACGCGGTGCTGTTCATCGACGAGATTCACACCGTGATCGGCGCCGGCGCAACCAGCGGCGGAGCAATGGATGCTTCCAATTTGCTCAAGCCTGCGCTCAGCGGGGGCACGATCCGCTGCATCGGCTCGACCACCTACAAGGAATTCCGCAACCACTTCGAAAAGGACCGCGCTTTGCTGCGCCGGTTCCAGAAGATCGATGTCAACGAGCCGACAATCGAAGATACGATCAAGATCCTCAAGGGCCTGCGCAGCGCCTTCGAAGAGCATCACAAGGTTAAGTATACGCCTGATGCGATTAAGACCGCAGTCGAGCTTTCGGCGCGCTACATTAATGATCGCAAGCTGCCCGATAAAGCCATAGACGTGATCGACGAGGTCGGCGCGATGCAGATGCTGCTGCCGCCCAGCAAGCGCAAGAAGACGATCACCGCGAAGGAAATCGAGGCGGTGATCGCCACGATGGCGCGCATTCCGCCCAAGTCGGTATCGTCAGACGACCGCTCAGTGCTCGAACATCTCAGTCGTGACCTGAAGCGTGTCGTCTTCGGGCAGGACAAGGCCATCGAAGTGCTGTCCAGCGCCATGAAGCTCAGCCGTGCTGGCCTGCGCGATCCGGACAAGCCGATCGGCAGCTTCCTGTTTTCCGGGCCTACAGGTGTCGGCAAAACCGAGGTGGCCAAGCAGCTCGCCAGCATCATGGGCATTCCGATCCAGCGTTTCGACATGTCGGAATATATGGAGCGCCATTCGGTAAGCCGCCTGATCGGCGCACCTCCGGGCTACGTCGGTTTCGACCAGGGCGGGCTCCTGACAGACGCAATCGACCAGCAGCCGCATTGCGTGCTGCTGCTCGACGAAATCGAGAAGGCGCATCCGGACCTGTTCAACATCCTGTTGCAGGTGATGGATAATGGCCGCCTGACCGATCACCACGGCAAGACGGTCGATTTCCGCAATGTCGTGCTGATCATGACCACCAACGCCGGTGCATCGGACATGGCGCGGCAGGGCATCGGCTTTGGTGACACGTCAAAGGCAGACGCCGGAGACGAGGCGGTGAAGCGCATGTTCAGCCCTGAATTC
>JANOBA010000367.1:0-2034 GCA_031411415.1 Novosphingobium sp. | reverse complement strand
TTGCGGCTCCCGCTGGAACCTGCCAACGAGCCAAGCCTGTTTCCGCTGAATGACAATGTTCCGGCAGGCAAAATGACGGCAATCGAAGCTTCCGCCTGATCAGGGCGCATTCGCAATCATCTCGCGCGCCAGCCCCATCATTGCGATCAGATCATCGTTCGCGGAAGGCAGCGCCTTGCGAAAGGTGAAGCAGCCGTGGATGGTGCCGCCGTATTCGCGGTAGGTAACATCGACCCCTGCCTCAATGGCCTTGGCGGCAAAGGCCCGGCCTTCATCGCGCAAGGGATCAAATCCCGCCGTGACCAACAGCGTCGGCGGCAGCCCCGCCAGATCGGCCAGCAACGGCGAAGCGCGCCAGTCGTGCTTGTCCGAGCCATAGGCCTCATCATAATATGCGATATCGGGGGTATTGAGGCCAAAGCCATCGCCGAATGCCGCCGCTGAAGGATAGGGCTTTGAGCGGTCACTTACCGGATAAATCGGCACCTGCAGCACCACCGGCAGCGCGGCCGGCTTGTCGCGCAGCGCCAGCGTGGTCACCAGGGTCAGCGTGCCACCGGCACTGTCGCCGCAGATGACGAGTCCGGTGAATTCACGCCCGAATGCCGCGCCATTGGCCGCAATCCAGCGCGCGGCGGCTTCCGCATCATCGGGCGCGGCGGGCCATTTGTTTTCGGGCGCTAATCGGTATTCAACCGAGACCACCGGCAGATCAAGCTGGCGCGAAATCTCGGCGGCGAGCGGCGCATGCGTGCCGATCGAGCCGACAACAAAACCGCCGCCATGATAGAATACCACCACTGGTCCGGGCCCGCGTTCCTGGCGGGAATCGAACATGCGCAGGGCAATCTCGCCGCCCGGACCCGGCATGGTAACATCGCGGACTTCGCCAAGTTCACCCAGCGGCTGCTCGAACATCAGCAGCATGTTCTCGATCATCTCGGGCGGAACCTGGCGCATCATCGTGATGGTCGCATCGTTCATCGGCGGGCGCGGCTGCGCGGCCATAGCATCCAGATATGCCCTAACATCTGGTCTAATGCCTGCATCGGGGCGGAGTTGATCAGCACTTATGCCATTTGGGCTCATGTCACTTGCTTTCGCGGATGGGGCGGAACCGCAGTTCCTGATGGGTGTAGGCCTCAAGGCCCATGTCGGGAAACGTCGAGACATCCCATGCATCGCGCCCGCCGATGTCGTAATATACCGCCGGCTCGGCCGACCGGTTCTGCAATTGGTGAGGATTCTCCAGTCCGGCCTTGAAGGCAATGCAATCCCCGGCGCGCAACACTTCCTCGCCCGCGTCGCTCACCGCAATAAGCTCACCGGAGATGACGACCACCAGCTCATCGTTGTTGCGATGCCAGTGGCGCTGAGTGGACCATGCTCCCGGCGGCAGCTCGACCATGTTGACCCCGAACTGGGTCAGTTTCCATTGCCCGGTGAGCGGCCAGGTCTTGCGGCCGGCCACTTGCTGATCATGCGGCGGCGGATAGGCGCTGGCCGAGACCTTCGCCTTTTCGGGCGCAATATCGCCTTTTAATGCCATGCTAAATCCCCGCCGCCGCGCCGCCAGTGACGCGCAATATTTCGCCGGTGATGAAGCTGGCTTTGTCGGACGTCAGAAACAGCATGGCATCGACAATGTGTTCGGGCTGACCGTCATCGCCGATCATCTGCATCGCCTTGACCCGCGTCATGGTTTCCGGCGCAAGTTCGGCCTTGATGGTCTCTGTGAGCATCAGGCCGGGCGATATCGCGTTGACGCGGATGCCGTCGGGGCCAAGCTCTCGCGCAAAAGTGATCGTCAGCCCGGCCACTGCCAGCTTTGAGGTGCCATAGGCCGATCCTCCCATATGCGCAGCGGACGACGAGATGTTGACCATGCTCGCGCCTGCCCGGCCCTTCATGTGCGGCCATGCGGCAAGCGTGCAGAGCACCGTGCCGTTGACGTTCACCTCGAACAGCCGGCAGGTTTTGGCGAGGCCCATTTTGGTGATCGGCTGGCCGTATTCCTCGCTGTGCAGCCCGGCG
>JANOBA010000366.1:0-3135 GCA_031411415.1 Novosphingobium sp. | reverse complement strand
TACCCAGATGGCGCGGATTTCGCCGTTCTTTCCGCTGTCGCACGGGATGCCGCGTGTGGATGACCGGCGGGTGATCAGCGGGATCATCTTTGTGATCCGCAATGGTCTGAGGTGGCGCGACGTTCCGCCAAGCTACCGGCCCCACAAGACAATTTACAACCGCTTCGTCCGCTGGAGCGAGATGGGGGTGTTCGGGCGCATCTTCGTCGAGCTTGCCAAAGGCGGTGGCGATACCGAGGAAGTCATGATCGACGCCACCCACCTGAAGGCGCATCGGACGGCGGCCAGCCTGCTCAAAAAGGGGCTCTTCCCCGGTCTATCGGGCGCAAAAAAGGCGGGTTGAACTCAAAACTGCATCCAGTTTGCGACAGCGAGGGTCGGCCCCGCACCCTGTTTCTGACCGCAGGCCAAGTCAGCGACTATAAAGGAGCAGCGGCCTTGCTGTCGACGATGCCCCCGGCGAAGGCCCTCCTGGCGGACAAGGGCTACGATGCCGACTGGTTTCGAGAAGTCCTTTCAGATCGCAACTATGAAGCCTGCATCCCATCGAAATCGAGCAGGAAAATCCAGATCCAACATGACAAGGCGCTCTATCGCAAGCGCCAAAAGATCGAAAACATGTTCGGCAAGATGAAGGATTGGCGGCGCATCCACACCCGCGACGACCGCTGCGCCCACACCTTCATGTCCGCCATCACAATCACCGCCATCGTCATCTTCTGGATATGATCAATGAGTCCAGAGCCTCGGCCGAATATTTTGGGCGATGAAGCCACTCTAACAAAACCGCTCGAAAATTCCTGTTCCTTCAGCGTGAAAACAGCTACATGAATTCATTGATCCGCAGCTTTGGGCGCGATTTGGTCCAAATATACAGCGAGGCAAATCGCCCCGAAAGCCTCATTCATATGACCAACATCGATTTTACCACCGGGCCCTTCTACTTTGTCTACCTGATCACGACAGTATCTGTTTCTTGTGAGGCCCGATGGCGCCAATGTTACATCGGGCTGATGCATAAGGTTGATGCCAAGGTCGGAATAGAACCTATAGGCTAAGTTTTTTTGGACTTCGAGCACCTGGCGCATTCTTCTATAGTCTATATCTGCCGAGGACCAACTGCTCTCACGTAGGATTTGATTTGCGCGAAGCCTCCGTACTAGCGCAATCGGCATCGGGCGCAGCAAAAGCGTGAGTTTCGGCCGTCGGAGGTTGGTCCAAACTGACTCTATTCTGTCAGCCCTAAAACATCCCTTTAGCATTTCAGCAAACGCCGGCTCGGTCAGTCGCTGAGAATGGTCAGTTTCGTATAGCCGGTCTATTGCAAACGACCTCAAGAAAGGAATGATCTCGTTGCCTCCAGCCCAAAACATTCCCACTAGTAGGATTTCGTCGAAGTCTTCCAAATCAACGGTGTCCGTACCATTCATTCTGACCAAGAAGGATCGCTCTGTATTGCTGAGAGCAGTCCCGGGCAGAGCCCCGAACGTCGATCCATCAAACCCCAGCCGGGAAAAAACTGGTGATGATGCAACAAAATAGTGCATTTCAATTCGTTGTGCAACTTGCTCAGCCATCGCTTTCAGACCAAGTCTTATGCTGGCCGCATGAGAATTGCCAATAAGTATGACCCGCTTCACTTCTGAAACGCTTCCAAAAGGGCCTCTTCGCACACAAGATCGGGAGACGCAGCAACCTCTTTTATGGATCTCCTGCCTGCCGGTCTAGATTTTAACCGACCCCGAGTCCTTGGTTGCCCTCCATGTGCCTCCAGAAATGTGTTCATTGCGATCTTTACTCCCTCCTCGGTCACTTCGCGCAAATTAGTGCTATAAAAGCGGGCGGCGTTTTTCTGGGATGTAATCAGTTCGTATGATGGGAAGTAGTCCACATTTTCAAAGTCTGTCACGAGTTGACCACAGACAGCTCGCAAAACGGACTTAGAGTAGGCGTTGGCCACTTCAACATGGCTTTGTGTTGCCGTTGCAGTCAGCGGCACAGGTGAGACGGTCAGCACGAACTTCACAATAGGATTTTCTTCCATCAGGAGAGTACGGAATGAGAGGAAGTCGGCGTATACTTCCGCGAAAGACAGATTCTTGAAGCTGAAGACGTCGGGGGCGAAAGCCCCTGCTATGATTCCGGGGCATGTCGGATAGACGGTCCCAGTCGTCGCGTGGCACCAAGTCTCGGTTAGGCCGAAGGTGAAAACGAAGATATCGGCCTCCTTAAATGCCCGACGAACGGCAGCGAGGTGTGGGGCACGGTGCCTGTGAACTGATTCGGGGCTTTCGAAACCGCCTACCTCAATTGTTGGCCGCTGTGCGTCGTAATACCTGCCATCTCGCTCCCAAACAGGCACAGCAGGAACAAAGCTGCCGTTGGCCTCTCGCCAGAGCTGTAACAGCTGTCTCGCCGTGTATATGTTTCCATATCGGGCCGAGTAGAGACCAAAGCCGTAATTCCTGAACACATCCTCAGGCACGAGAGGCGGCGGCGGCTCCGCGTCTACAACCTGAAAACCCGCATCTCTAAGAGCGCGACCAACGTGCTGGGCGAAGCAAGATCCAGCCGTGGCGATCTTCATGCTTCCATCGACTTTGAAATGAGGTGAGTAAAAATCTGCAGAACTCGGACCAACTCGCTCAGTGACGCCAGTGCGCCAGAAAGCTCGGCTAGGCAAGTTGTGGTACGGCGATTCGTACATTGAGCGTATCTCCAAAGTAAAAACTGCCCACCACCAACGGCGGCGCTTGGTTCGAAAGACCAACCAGCCATATCTGGCTGTATCGAATTTGCATAGCACCGCTGTCGATTCCTGTGCCTCGTATCTTGATGTCGCCGAACCCTGTTACCTTTTCGCCGCCCGCAAAAGTCGGCTGCGGCGTCTTCTTGTTCGGATTCCCCCATACAGAAATGTGCAGCCGCGAAATTTCGTGATCGGCCGCCTGCGACAGTCAAGATCAAGCGCTGTCTCAGCCCGCAACAAGAGATTAGGGTCAGGACTCGTTCTCGTTTCATAGCCAGAACATGACGGTTGCGGCGAGGGCTACGGCTGAGAGGAAGACTTTTGGACATCTGTCGTAGCGGGTGGCCACACGTCGCCAGTCCTTCAGACGCCCGAACATGATCTCG
>JANOBA010000365.1:0-2981 GCA_031411415.1 Novosphingobium sp. | reverse complement strand
GTTTCCCGCCATCCCCGCTTTCGAGCATAGCCTCGGGAACGCCTGCCAGTTCTGCTGCCACCGCAGGATCGTCCTGCGGCTTGATGTCGTCATTCATGTCGAAAAATTACCCTATCAACCGATCAATTTGCCCAGACTTTGGGCGGTAAAGTCCACCATGGGGACTAGCCGCGCATAATTCAACCGCGTCGGCCCGATAACGCCGATCACCCCGACCACTCTTCCCTCGCGGTCGCGATAGGGCGAAGCGATAACGGATGAGCCGGAAAGCGCGAAAAGTCGGTTCTCCGAGCCGATGAAAATCCGTGTCGCCTGCGCCTCGCGCGCCAGATCGAGCAGTTCGGCAACCGACTGCTTGTTTTCAAGATCGTCGAGCAAGGATCGCACCCGGTCGATATCGCCAAGCGCGGCATCATCGAGCAGGTTCGAGGCCCCGCGCACGATCAGCACCGGGCGCCTTGCCGCATCCTCGCTCCACACCGCAAAGCCGCGCTCAACCAGATCACGGCTGGCGGCATCAAGCGCGCTGCGGCCCGAGGCGATCTCGGCGCGCATGGCCTGCACCGCTTCGGGAAGCGTGCGCCCGGCCAGCCGCGCGGTGATATAGTTCGATGCCTCCTCCAGCGCTCCCGGGCGCAAGCCCTCGGGCACCGCGATCACCCGGTTTTCCAGCGCGCCGTCTTCGCCCACCAGCACCGCCAGGACGCGGCCCGGCGAGAGCGGCACGAGGCTGATCTGGGCAAGGCGCGGCTCGCGGCCCGGCACCATGACCACGCCCGCGCCGGCGGAAAGGCTGGACAGGATCGCCGAGGTTGCCTCAAGCGCGGTCTCGATCGGGCCGGGATCAGCCAGCCGCCGCTCGATCGCAACGCGCTCTTCCAGGGTCGGCTCGGCAACCTGCATGATCCCGTCGACGAACAGCCGCAGCCCGGCCTCGGTGGGCAACCGGCCCGCGCTGGTATGCGGCGCGGCAAGCAGCCCGAGCATTTCGAGATCATGCAGCACCGAACGGATCGAGGCCGGCGACAGGGCCACGCCGCTCGCCGCCAGTGTTTTTGATCCCAGCGCCTGGCCCGAATCAAGATAGCCTTCGACCACGAGACGGAAAATCTCGCGGGCGCGCAGGGTAAGTTCGGTGATCGGAGGGATGGCCATCTCGCTCCGATCTTAGGGCAAACACTTGCAGCCTCAAGCCCATTGCGCCAAGGGCGGCGCTCATTCAGTTGAAAGGATCACGATGCGCCCCTCAGGCCGCGCCCCCGACGAGATGCGGGCGCTCTCGTTCGAGACGAATTACACCATCCACGCCGAAGGCTCGGTGCTGGTCAGCTTTGGCAACACCAAGGTGCTGGTGACCGCCAGCGTCGAAGAAAAAATCCCGCCGTTTCTGCGCGGCAAGGGCGAAGGCTGGGTGACGGCGGAATATTCGATGCTGCCCCGCGCCACGCATACCCGTGGTTCGCGTGAGGCCGCGAAAGGCAAGCAGTCAGGCCGCACGCAGGAAATTCAGCGACTTATCGGTCGGTCTTTGCGTTCTGTCACAGATATGAAGAAGCTCGGCGAACGCCAGATCGTGCTCGATTGCGATGTCATCCAGGCCGATGGCGGCACCCGCACGGCTGCGATTTCAGGCGCCTGGGTGGCGCTGAAGCTGGCGACCAACGGCCTGCTGGCTTCCGGCGCAATCACCGAAGACCCGCTGACCCGCAAGGTCGCGGCAGTATCCTGCGGCATCTACAAGGGCACCCCGGTGCTCGATCTCGACTATGACGAAGACAGCAACGCCGATGCCGACGCCAATTTCGTGCTGATCGAAGGCGGCCACATCGCCGAAGTTCAGGCCACCGCCGAAGGCGCGACCTATGACGAGGAAGGCCTGCTGCGCCTGCTCCGCCTCGCGCGGATCGGCTGCGATGGTATTTTCGCCGGGCAGGATAAGGCGATTTCGGGCTGATGAGGCAGCGGTCTGGCACTCTGGCTGGCAAGCTCGTCATCGCCACGCATAACGCTGGCAAGCTCAAGGAAATTGCCGCCCTGCTCGCACCCTATGGCATCGATTGCATCTCGGCGGGCGAACTTGGCTTGCCCGAACCCGCCGAGACTGGCACGACTTTTGCCGAAAATGCCCTGATCAAGGCCCGCGCGGCGGCAGTGGCAGCGCAGTTGCCCGCGCTGGCCGACGATTCCGGCCTCTGCGTCGATGCGCTCGGCGGCCGGCCCGGCGTCTATACCGCCGACTGGGCCGAACGGCAGTGGTTCGAGGGTGCAGCGGGCCGTGACTGGTATATGGCGATGGGCAAAGTCGAAGGCATGCTCTGCGCCATGGGCGACGATGTGGACCGATCCGCACATTTCGCCTGCACGCTCGCCCTCGCCTGGCCGGACGGGCAAAGCGCGGTCTATGAAGGCCGGGTTCACGGCACGCTGACATGGCCGCCGCGCGGGACAATGGGCTTCGGCTATGATCCAGTGTTCGAGCCCCAAGGCGGCGCGCAGACTTTTGCCGAGATCGACCCTGCCGAAAAGCACCGCATCAGTCACCGGGCAGATGCCTTTGCCAAGCTGGTCGCGGAGCAATTCCCCGGCTAGAGTGCAGCCCATGGCCCGCGCGCTCTATATCCATTGGCCGTTCTGCCTTTCAAAATGCCCTTATTGCGACTTCAACAGCCATGTCCGCGATGGCGTCGATGTCGCACTATGGCGCGCTGCACTGCTCGCCGACATGGCCCTCGAGGCCGAAGTGGCCGGCGGCGAAAGACTGACCTCGATATTCTTCGGCGGCGGCACCCCATCGCTGATGCCGCCCGCGCTGGTGGAGGCCTTGCTGGCCGAGGCCGAACGGCTCTGGGGCTTTGCCGATGGCATCGAGATCACACTGGAGGGCAACCCGACATCGGTGGAGGCCGCGAACTATGCCGCACTCGCCGCGGCAGGGGTCAACCGGGTCTCGCTCGGGCTCCAGTCGCTCGATGACAAAACCC
>JANOBA010000364.1:0-2184 GCA_031411415.1 Novosphingobium sp. | reverse complement strand
ACGGCGTCTATGTGCAGCCGATCAACTATCCCACAGTGCCGCGCGGCACCGAACGCCTGCGCTTCACCCCCGGCCCCGCCCACACCGAAGCGATGATGGCTGAGCTGACCAAGGCGCTCAGCGAAATCTGGGACCGGCTGGAGATGAAGAAGGCGGCGTGATTCCATCTGCGCCCAGCGCTGGCCCCACCCGGCGCGAACATATCAAAGCCCTGATCATCCTCGTGCTGGTCGCGCTGGCAACCCGCGCCTGGCTGTTCGGCAATCCAGTCATCGGCATCGACGAACAGTTCTATCTGGTGGCGGGCGACCGGATCCGCGAAGGCGTTCTGCCCTATGTCGATGTGTGGGACCGCAAGCCCATCGGCCTGTTCCTGATCTATGCCGCCGGCGGCGCGTTCTTCGGCGATCCGGTGATCGGCCACCATCTGATCGCGTCGCTGTCTGCCGTGCTCACCGGCTGGACGCTGTTCGCCATCGCGCGGCGTTATGCCCCCTTCCCCGCAGCGCTGGCGGGAGCGGCGGCCTATATTGCCTGGCTGCCGGTTTTTGCCGGGGTCGGCGGGCAATCACCGGTATTTTACAACCTGCCAATGGCTGCGGGCGCGGCCATGCTGCTGGCGATGATCAGCGATGGCAAGGGCGATGGCAATGCCAACCGCTACCGGCTGGGCTGGCGCGGCTGCGCAGTGATGCTGCTCGCGGGGCTTAGCCTCCAGATCAAATATTCGGCAGTGTTTGACGGGATTTTCTTCGGACTTACCCTGCTGTGGCTGGGCTGGCGGCGCGGCTGGCGCCTGCCCGGCCTTGCCAGCGCAGCATTACTGTGGATCGCTTGCGCGCTGCTGCCCACGGCCACCGCCCTGGCCGCCTATGCCGCGCTGGGCCACGGCGATGCTTTCATCCAGGCCAATTTCCAATCGATCTTCGGTGACATCAATTCGCCGCTCAATTCCGCAGTGCGGCTGGCGGGCTTGACCTTCGGCCTGTCGCCGTTTCTCGTCTGCCTGTGGATCGTCTGGAAGCGCCCCGCCACCACCACACTGGCCGAACGCTGGATCATGGCCTGGGCTGTTGCGAGCTATGCCGGGTTCCTGGCCTTCGGGGTCTATTACGACCACTACATCCTGCCCCTGCTGCTGCCGCTGTGCCTGATTGCCGCCATGGCCTTCGTGCGGCTTGAACGTTCCAGGCTGGCCATGGCGATTGTCGTGGGGCTTGGTTTGCTTGGCGGCACCGGCCGCGCCGCCGCCGATCGCCTGCAATACGGCAGCGGCGCCGAGGCACGCGCACTCGCGGCAAAGGTCATACCTCACCTTCATGGCGGTTGCCTCTATGTGAACGAAGAAATTCCAGTGCTCTACTGGCTGACGAAAAGCTGCCTGCCGACGCACTATGCCTTTCCTGAACATCTGGTGCTCTATCGCTATGAGCACGCGCTTGGCACCAGCCAGCTTGGCGAGCTTGAAGCAACGCTCGCCCGCCGGCCCAGCGTTGTGATCAAGAGCACCAGCCCCGACGACGACACTCGTGCGGCGAGCCGCGCGCTGCTCGAGGCACATCTGGCGCGCGACTACCGCATGGTCGGCACGGGCTCAGTTGGCGCTGTGCGCTACGAAATTCATGCTCTGCGTGCGCCGCCCACAGGAAGCTGACAATTCCTCTTCCCCGCAACCGGCAAACGGCTATGTTCGCAGATGGGGTTGCATTTGCGAGTCCCGGGTTTCAACGCGGGCTGCTGCGTTTTAAGGGAGTGGGACATGGCCGAAGACTGGGCTGCAGACGTCAAGAAATACGCACCGGATGCCGACGATGCCATCATCGCCGGCATTGTTCGTTATTGCGGCATTGCTTTGCAGAAGCGCGATTCGGCGCTGGTCGCCTTCAGCGACGCCAAAGAAACCGACCGCGTCCGTGAAAGCTTCCTCAAAAAGAAACTAGGCCTGACCCAGAGCGACGCCGTGCTGGACAAGGCCATCGCCGCCGTGGGCACGCGCATGAAGGCTGATCGCACCAAAAACCGGGTGACGGTCTATTATCTGCTCGCCGAGAACTTCAAGAAGCTGGCGCTGTTCGTCAAGGCCGCGCCAAAAGCTGCCTCCAAGGCAGCCAAGCCTGCTGCCGCCGCGAAGCCTGCCAAGGCGCCCAAGGCCGCAGCAGCGGGCGCAGCCGCGCTCGGGCTCGC
>JANOBA010000363.1:0-3871 GCA_031411415.1 Novosphingobium sp. | reverse complement strand
AAAATTTGGCGGGAGAACCAGTCCTGGGCCCACCGCTGCTGCTGCACTGCGACCATTGGTGATGGAACTTACGGAAACTGCTCGAGAACTTCGAGCCGCTGTAGTCGATCAAATGCTGGCCAATGTCGGCCAGCGCAGGCGGCGGCGATGATTGTTAAAGATATCGCTCGCGCGAAGGCGATACGTGGCAAAACCGTTAGCGCCGGAGCGGCCCAGCGTGCGAAGACGCGCGTGATTGTCGACATTTTGCGCTATGTCACAGCAGACGGTCTTGGTCTTGAACGTACTCCCGAAGAGGGCACGACAAAAAAGGAACGCGCTTACGAGCAGTCCCTTACCCAGTACCTTCTTACCGAAAAACCCGCTTCACACGGGCGCGTCGGTGCTCTTGTCGCCTGCTGGTCGGGCGAAGAAGAAGTTGATGCTGAGGAGTTTCTGGAGCGTTCGCTTTTTGCAATGGCGAACGTCGATCCATCCCATTTTCGGCATCATGTATTTTCCGAGCGTCATGCCGATGTCGAACTGGTAGCTCGAGCACGCGGTGGACATGGCAATGATCGGCCATGGGCGAGGGGTGTGACAGTCGATGAACTGATGTGCGCATTGCGAGACCTTTACGGTGAGCACGCAGGCATTATGGTCGTCGAGCACATTGACACTGATCATCGCCATTTCCATGTGATCGTCGTGACCGTCGATCCCGAAAGCGGGAAGGGGTTCCAGATCAACGGTGGATTTGATCGTGATGCTTTGCACATGCTGGCGGCGCGCATCGATTTTGAAACTGGTGCACAGAGTGAACCCAACGCTCTTTTTGTAGCAGACGAGGATGGTATCCATGATCGCTGGACGGGACGCCGCATAGCAGATTTGACTTTGAACATCGATGGCAAGGCCACTCAGTCTGTTCGCTATCAGCGAAGCGAGTTGATGGACCAACATGACGCGATCGACAAAGTGCCGGGTTGGCGCGAGCGTATCGAGGAAGCGCTCGAATTCGAGCAGCCATTACCCGAACCGCCAGCATGGGACGATGGCCGGATTGCAAAGATCATGGTCCGTCCCCGCATAACGTCGGCAAGGTCATGGCAGGCTCTTCATAAGAGCTTGGCAAGCATTGGCATCGCCTACGAACGTGCCGGTGGGGGCGCCCGACTCGAGTTTGGTGATGGTTCGCATATAAAGGCTACAGCTGCGGTGAGTACTGCAAGCCTTACCGAGTTAGGAAGACGCCTTGGGCCTTTCGAACCCCGGGACGAGAATGTTACCCTACGGCCATTCGTCCGTCCGACCTTCACGATGGTAAAGAGCGAAGAACTTGAACGTAAGCACCGTTCTACCGCTCGGCTGGCTGCGAAAGAGGAGCGCCTTAAGATCAAGGCTAAACGTCAAGCAGCCCAAGCTGCAATCGAAGCCGAAGAGGAGTGCGAGGAACCAGCTAGGCGAGAGGCCTTGCGTAGACTGTTTGATATCGAGCAGGCGGCGCTCGATGAATGGCAACCGCCCCGGCGGCCTCATGAACGCCGTCAGACACCGCGCCAGGCTGAAGAGTGCGAAGAAGCAATTATTTGGAGTGATCGCGCGGCACAATTCAGCAGTCTTGCGTCCGTCAAAATGCATTACACACGGCAGCATTTTCTTGGGATGGTAACATGGTCGCGCAACGGCCGGAACGAGATCTACGAGCACCGACGCCATTTGTCTATCGAACCCAAAGCGGACAAGCGTCAAGTTTTAAGGCTAGCGCATTCCAAATGGGGTGAGGACTTCGAAATTACCGGCACTCGCCGCGTACTTCACGAATACACTCGCCTTGCCGCGGAAGAAGGCATCTTCTTTGGTGATGCCGAACAACGCGCTCGAATCAGTGCCGAACAGGAGGCCCAGAAGCGCAAGCTCAATCTTCCCGACTTGATTATGTTAATGAACCTGCGTGCTAATCGCGCAAAAGTGTTGGCGGAGAAGCTAGTGCTGCAACAAAAGGCGACGTTCAAGCGATGGCTTAAGCACCTCGCTGAAGCGCGTCAGCGCCGCCGAGATAGAGAAATATTCGAACGTCGCTTTGGCGCAGCAGCGGTTGATGCAGCCCGCAGGATGTTCCAGCCCGAAGATCAGCGCGCTATGCGGTCGTTCCTCGCCGTCAAAGATAGGCTCCGGACTGAGTTGATTTACATGCGCGGACGGCGTCCGAGTGCTAAAAGTGCGATCCTGGTTGAAGCGACACGCGAGCGACCTCGCGATATCCATTCAACTGAGCTGCAAGTTCGCATGATGGCAGAAGCCCTACGGCAGGAGGCAGAGCGCAACATTCTCCTGCGATGGTTGGCTACGGGTCGTATCCACGCAACATGGGACGACAAGCTAATTACTAAACCTCAGCATGAATGGGTGAATGTGGCTTGGGAGCGTGAGACGCAGAATCCACAGTTTTTGCGTGCCATAAACCGTCAAGACAAACCCCATGACCGAGGCGACGATCCTGACATTGCAGCACTCGCCATGGTGCTTTCGACCAACTATTATGGGCGTGATATGAGGCCGGTTCGTGCAATCCTGGCGAAAACGGTACGTTCAAAACATGGCGCCCAGATCGATAGTGCTGCTTACACCCAGTTATTGCGGAATTTCGATGGCGCAGCGGCAACACAGTTCAAGAAAGCGGTGTTAAGGGCATAACTCGCCTTACGTCCGAATAGTTTAGCCATACGTCTCGAGCTCTTGGGCACTCGGCTAGGAGAGAGCTAAACTCGACTGCTCTTATGCGCCGATCGTTCCAATTTTCTGACCGGGGTCAAGTGAAGTGAGGTGAGAAGGAGGAGTGGAAAAAGCACTCGGCCTTCGGCCTCATAAACCATGCCAAAGGAAGCAAATCCATGAACAGTGTACAAGACAATACCGCGCACGCGCGGTCACCAAGCCATGCAAGTGCGGATTCGCATCAGCGAGCCAATGCAGCCTGCAAGGTTCTGCATCAGGTTCCCGAGCCATTTGAGATCGTGCCGGATGCGATCCCGGACGGCGGGCGGATCATCGCCATTTGCGATGTGGAAACGACGGGGCTCGATACAAACCACGACCAGATCATCGAGCTTGCCATCATGCTGGTCACCGTTGATGGGGAAGGCAGGATAGTTGGCGTCATGCCTCCGCGCAGCTGGCTTGAGGATCCGGGCGTCCGGCTTGATCCCCGCATCACCGCAATTACCGGTATTACCGATGCTGATGTTGCCGGGCAGCGGATCGACGATCGGCAGGCGCTGGCGATGCTCGCACGCGCATCTCTTGCCATTGGGCACAACAGCAAATTTGACTCAAATTTCATTGAGCGGCGGCTTCCAGCGGCCGCGGGCAAGGACTGGGCGTGCAGCTGCACTGAAATTGACTGGCCCATGTTGGGCTTCGACAGCCGGGTGCAGGGCTATCTCCTGATGCAATCAGGCTGGTTCAATACAGCGCACAGGGCAGCAGCCGATGTGTGGTCGCTTTACTGGCTGCTGCTGCAGCAACATGGCGACCAAACGCTGCTCCAGCGGCTGCTGTTGGTTGCAGATCAGCCAACAATGCGGATCGATGCCCTCTACACACCCTATCGGCTGAAGGACGATCTCAAGCAACGCGGCTATCGCTGGGATAGCGACACCAAAGTCTGGTGGACCGAGATTCAGGAAAGTGCTTGCAAAGCTGAAGTCGCCTGGTTGTATCAGCTTGGCGTCCAATCGCCGCTACTCACGCCGATCACGGCCGCCGAGCGCCACCGGCCGCTTAAGGTCGAGCCCACCATCAAAGATGAGCTCGACGGCCCGGCATTCTGACCGTCGCGCATCTTACCATCAATATCACCGTCAACCCACGAAAGCCCGCCGCTGGCGGG
>JANOBA010000362.1:0-23042 GCA_031411415.1 Novosphingobium sp. | reverse complement strand
CGAACGCGGATAGGCGGCGCAGGCTTCGAGCAGTTCCTCGATGCCATATTTGCGGTTGATCGGCACGATTTCGTCGCGCACTTCCTTGGTCACCGCATGGAGCGACACCGCCAGATTGACGCCGATTTCCGTGCCGCAACGCGCGATCATCGGCACGACGCCGCTGGTTGAAAGGGTGATCCGGCGGCGCGACAGGCCAAGCCCGTCGCCGTCCATGACGAGCTTCAGCGCATCGCGGACATGCTCGAAGTTATACAAGGGCTCGCCCATGCCCATCATCACGATGTTGGTGAGCAGGCGGCCATTGGCGGAATAGTCGCCGGTTTCGTCCCCGTCCTCTTCCAGAGCGTCGTCGTCCAGATCGTCGTCAATTTCCGGGCCGAAGCCGGCCATGCTGCCTTTGGGCCATTCGCCCAGCGCATCGCGCGCCAGCATTACCTGGCCGACGATTTCGCCCGGGGTCAGATTGCGCACCAGCCGCATCGTGCCAGTGTGGCAGAATGTGCAGTTGAGCGTGCAGCCGACCTGGCTGGAGACGCACAGCGTGCCGCGCGTTTCATCGGGGATAAACACCATCTCGAATTCGTGATTGTCCGAAGTGCGCAGCAGCCATTTGCGGGTGCCGTCAATCGAATGCTGCGCCTCGACCACCTCAGGCCGGCCGATGACATATCGTTCCGCCAGCCAGGGCCGCATGGTCTTGGATATGTCGGTCATTGCGCCGAAATCGGTGACGCCGCGATGATAGAGCCAGTGGTAGACTTGCTTCGCGCGCAGCTTGGCGGCTTTGGCATCAAGCCCGGCCTCGACGAACAATTCGGCGATGGCGCCGCGCGGCAGGCCGAGCAGATCGACCCGGCCATCATCGCGCGGGGTGATCGCGCGGGGCACGGTGAGAACGTCGGTGTTTCCGGGGATTTGCATGAGGGCAGTGTCGGCCATGGCCGGGGCCTATAGTCGCAATGCCCTGCGATTGCTACCGCAGCTGCGCGCAGCCGATCATTGCCGCGTCCATTGCGGTGGCGGCGCCCGCCAGCGGCCATGTGTTCGAAAAGCCGCGCCCGTCTGCGCCGCGTGCGCTGACGGTCATGGCGCGGGCTGAACGCATTGCGGCGACCACGGCGGCGTCCATCCGGCGGTCCGCCGCCCAGGCATCGCCGCCGCCGCCGGTGAGTTCGAAACGCTGATCGCCAATTGTGAGCACGATCCGCTGGCCGGGCGCTAGGCGGCGCGAGAGGCGGAAGTGGATCTGCCCGCGCAAGGCCGCGCGCGGCCAGGTGCCGATGCTGGCATAGGGTTGATAATCGCGTTGCAGCGAGCTCGGTTCGGCCTTGGCGATGGCATAGCAGCGCGGGGCGGCGGGAGCGTTGGCGGGCGTATTGGCCGGATCGCGGAAGGCGCCCCAGGTCTCGAACATGCCCAGACTGTCCCGCGCGAGGGCAGGGCTGGCGAACAGCAACAACAGAATGGGCAAGGCGCGGCGCATGACCAGCGCCCTAGCCCTCGGGATAGGCAATTTCCAGCACTTCCCACTCCTTCTCCACGCCGGGCAGGGTGACGCGGCGCAAGTCGCCAATGCCGGCGCCGCGCAAGGCTCGTGCGAGCGGCGCGCTCCAGCCGATCATGCCGGCGGTGGCGTCCTGCTCGTCATCGCCGACAATCGTGAATCTGCGCTGGTTGTCGTCTTCATCGGCGATGGTCACAGTCGCGCCGAAGCGCACTTTGCTGCGGTCCTCCTGCCGCGCGGGATCGACCACGCGGAGCACTTTCATCCGCCGCGCCAGATGCGCCAGCTCCCGGTCGATCTCGCGCATGCGCTTGCGGCCATAGAGATAGTCGCCGTTTTCCGAACGATCGCCATTGCCCGCCGCCCAGCTGACCACTTCGACAATGGCCGGGCGCTCGTGCCCGAGCAGATGGGCATAACGCGCATGCAGCGCTGCCATGCCGGCGGGGGAAATGGGTGGGCCGGTTAAGGTCATGCGATGGGGGCAGGGTATGTCACCCTCTCATGCCGAATCGATTGCGCAGCCTTGGGAGGATTCCCCGCGCAACGGCTGCACCGACACGAGCCGAGTGCGTCCATTTCTGGATGGGTTTGCCGTGCAGATTTGGCGACATGCGCTCCAGATGGCAGACAATGAAATCCATTATGTGATCGGGCGAGAAGTTATCCTGCCAGACCTGACGGGCTTTCGTCGCCATGGTTTCCCAATCGCCCATATGATCGGCAACCAGTTGCGGAATATCGGCAATGCGGCTTTCGGGCACGGTTATTGAAAAGCTGTCCCAATCAATCCCGCCTGGCTTCACGTATTGATCGCTGACGATGATCGGCACGCGCTGAGATTGCATCGCCTCAAACAACCGGAAGCTGCCGGTCCCTTCGCCGCGCGGGCAGATAATGAATTTTGATTGCCGCATGATGTCAGCATATCTGGATTTGGCTTCATGGGTTCGTCTGACATGATCCCGGTCGTATTCCATGAGCCATGCGGTGTTGCCGGAATCAATGGCCAGGCAATTGCTGTTTTCCGCATGACCGAACGTTGCCACTATCCGCTTGCGCACATTGTGGGTCATCTGCCCGACGAACGAAAAGTCCATATCGGCGTCTGAAAATGTAAACTTTTCAATCAGTTCATTGAATTGGACTGGATATGATATGGTTGTGTGCCGCGCAGGATCGAAGAGGTGCTTCGGCAGAGAGCAGTAAAACCCACTATACCGCCCGCTCGGATGATCGGAAATGTCCCAGGTGATTTTTGCAATATCGCCGGCTGATGGCAGATTGGCGCTCAGTCGAAACGGGTTGAAATTGATAGCGTCGCTCAAGGTTTGTATTACAAAATCCGCGACTTCGGGGACGTCGACAATTTCATAATCATGTGACTTCCGCGGCAGCGAGGCGATCATCGCTTTCCACCGCAAGCGATAGCTCGCCTGCATGGATGGATGTTCGTCAGCAGGCAGGAAGCAAATTTTCATCATGCTTTTGTTCTTGCTACACCCCTGAATTTTGCAACTCGCTCTCTTGCATGATGCTCAAGCGGTCACCCCGGCGAGCGCTTGCCCAGAAACTGGCTCAGCGGGTTCGGCCCCCTGATCCGTGCGCGGGCAGGGTTCATCGCTTCATAGACCACCGCGTTTTCCAGTACCCGCACGACATAGCCGCGCGTCTCGGTCAGCGGGATGCGTTCGATCCAGTCGATCCAGTCGATCCCGCCATAGCGCGGATCACCATTGTCGCGCAGCCAGCGGTTCACGTTGCCCGGCCCCGCATTATAGGCGGCGACGGCGAGGGGATAGGAGCCGGCATATGTATCCATCATCCGCGCGAAATAGGCATCGCCGAGCCGCAGGTTATAGCTCGCATCATAGATCAGCATGCTCGGCTCATAGCTCAAGCCCAGCAGGCCAGCCTGCTCGCGCGCGGTGCCCGGCATCAGCTGCATCAGGCCCCGGGCGCCGGCATGGCTCACCGCGTTCTGGGCGAACTGGCTTTCCTGGCGGCTGATCATGTGGACCACGGTCCAGTCGGTGCCCGGCGGCACCGGGATCATCGGAAACGAAATCGTGTGAAAATTGCCAAAGCCGTCGGCATGGGCCGACTGGCCCAGGATTACCGCCAGATCGCGCCGGCCGATGCTGCGCGCCAGATCGGCGACCAGCAAGTGCTCACCCAGAGTCTCGGGCTGGTCGCTGATTTCGCGGAAGAAGCGCACTGAGGTCTGCCAGTCATAATCGCGGGCGACCTCGCGCACCGCCGCGACAATCGGCTTGGCGTTGAACCGGGCGCGCTCCTCAGCGGTCGGTGCGCCGGTGGGGGCGGTGTTCATGTTGGGCAGCGGGCGGCCCAGACGCTCCAGCGCCAGCATGCCATAGAACTGATCGGGATAGGCGGCGGCCATCTCAAAATAGCGGTTTGCCTCCGCTGCGTTGCCGCGCAGGGCCAAGGCCCGCCCGGCCCAGTAGAAGCCCTTGGAGCGCGTTTGCGGCGTGCGCGCGGCGGCGCCATAGCGATAGAACAGCTGCGAGGCGGAATTGCCGTTGCCCAGCGAGTTCAGCGCCTTGGTGCCGCCCAGCCAGACCAGCGAGGTGTAATCGTCGCGCAGCTTGAAGCCCATCCGGCTGACGTCGGTGCCGGGCGCGAAGGCATCGTCGACCGAAAGTGCGATGCGCACTGCGCTTTCCGCGCCCGCGCCCTTGGCGCTGTTCAGCAGTTCGGCAATCCATTTGCTGGGATCGAGTGGCGGCGTGGAGGCGCGCGGGCGCACCAGCAGCAATTGCGTGACGCCGGGATAATCGCCACGGGATCTGAGCTGGCGGATGCGGTTATAGACATATCCGGCATCGCGCAGCATGTCTGCGGTCGGCTGGATGCCGAGCTGTTCGGGGCTGTTGCCCTGCACCATGGCGAGCCGCGCGGCGAAGGTGGTGCGCGAAAGTGACGAGACGTAGTTCAGCGTTTGCTGCGCGAGGATGACATCGCCCGACCACAGCAGCGCATCCATCCGCGCGTCGTGATCGGCGCTGCTGAACTGGCCGCCATAGAGCGATTGCAGCGCTGCCGCAGAGGCCTCGCTCATCGCCCCGCCGCGCCAGGCTTCCACCGCCACGGACCGCGCCTCGGGCCGTCCGGCAGCCGAAAGCGCCAGCGCATAGAGCGCCTTTGCCGGGTTGGTCGTGGGCTTCACCCGGTCAAAAAAGGCGATGAGGCGGGAATATTCGACCGTCTCGCGGGTCAGCGCGCGTTCGGCATAGCCCCGGATTTTCGCTTCATCGGGAAAGCCGGGGTAAGTCAGCAGGAAGCTGGCGTATTCGGAAAACGGATAGGCATCGCTCTTCGAGAGCAACTGCCAGCGGGCGATCGCCTGACCCATCGCGGTGCGCGGAGCGCTGGCATTCTGGGCGCGCGCCAAGTCCCATTCGCTGCCTTCCTGCGCTTGTGCGGGGGCGGCGAAAAGGGCGAGGCTGGACAGGATCACGAGACTGAAGACACGCTGCATACTGGACATTTTGGAAAAAGGCTCCTTATCAGACGCTGAATGAAACGTGGCGCTGCGTGCGGCAAGGCCCGCATGGCGCAATAGTGAGGGAAAAGTCGATGTTCTCCGGCTCGATACCGGCTCTGGTAACCCCATTTCGCGATGGGGCGTTTGATGAGGCCGCATTCCGCAAGCTTGTCGACTGGCAGATCGAGGAGGGCTCCAGCGCGCTGATCCCTTGCGGCACCACTGGCGAAGCCTCGACGCTGAGCAATGCCGAACACCACCGGGTGATCGAGGTTTGCATCGAGCAGGCGGCGGGGCGGGTGCCGGTGATCGCCGGCTGCGGCAGCAACGATACCAAGAACGCGGCTCTGCACATGAACTTCTCGAAGAAGAGCGGCGCCGCCGCCGCGCTCGTGGTCGCGCCTTATTACAACCGGCCAAGCCAGGCCGGGCTGATCGCGCATTTCAGCCATCTGGCGGAATCGAGCGACTTGCCGATCGTGCTCTATAATGTGCCGGGCCGCACTGTGACCGACCTGAAGCCTGAGACGGTTTGCGAACTCGCCAACCGCTTTCCCGGCCGCATAATCGGCATCAAGGACGCTAGCGGCGATCTTTCCCGCGTTGCCGATCACCGCATGGGCATCAATGGCGCGTTCTGCCAGATGTCGGGCGATGACGACACCGCGCTACCGCATTTTGCCGCCGGCGGAGTGGGCTGCATTTCGGTGACCGCCAATGTCGCGCCAAGGCTGTGTGCTGAATTTCAGGCGGCGCTGGCCTCGGGCGACTATGTGCGTGCGCGCGAACTCAACGATGCGCTCTATCCGCTGCACTACGCGATGTTCGAAGATGCCTCACCGGGGCCGTGCAAGTATGCGCTGAGCAAGGTGCAGGGCTGGATGACTGATGAGCTGCGCCTGCCGATGGTGGCCTGCAATGCCGAGGCCCGCGCGGCTGTGGACGCGGCGTTGGCGGGGGCGGGGCTGGTTTGAAGCCATAGGGCTTGCCTTGCGCTGCGGCCCGTAACACAATCGCCCGGAAACGATAAAGTGGGATACTGAAAAATGGCAGGCGACTGGACCAGGCAGGAAGACATTACGAGCGATCGGGCAAAGCTGGCGATCACGTATGGCGACAGATTGGCGCAGATCGTCAACGGCAGCGATGGCGAGAGTTTCGACGCCATGTTGCCGCTTATCAATCCTGACAGGTTTGTGCGGCGCGGCAATGAACGCGACCAGCCGATGGACTGGCCGACCTACCGCGCCATGCTTGAGCAATGGAATGGCGGCAGCGGGAAATACGAAAAACATCTTCACCGCGCGACCGAGGCGGGCAACGTTGTCTATCTCGATCTCGACGAATTCAGCACCGCAAAAGACGGCTCGGTAAGTTCGCTGCGGTCGGTCTCGATCTATGAGTTTGGCGACGACGACCGGATCATCGCGGTCGATGTGTGCATGGGGTTTCACCAGAGCTGAAACGCCGTAACATGGCCAAGCTGCGACAGATGGCATGAAACCGGCGATTGCGGGCCATTCTCCCATTTGCTTTTGCAGCCACGCTCCCTACATGCCACCGCATGGCCCGCCCGACCCACGCCGCTTTCGACAAGCAGAAGATCGTCGCCGAGAACCGGCGCGCGAAGTTCGACTATTTCATCGAGAGCACGGTCGAGGCCGGCATCATGCTGACCGGCACTGAGGTGAAAAGCCTGCGTTTTGGCGAGGGCTCGATTGCCGAAAGCTATGCCGAGGTTAAGGGCGGCGAAGTTTGGCTGGTCAATTCGAACGTGCCCGAATTCAGCCATGGCAACCGCAACAACCATGAGCCAAAGCGCCCGCGCAAGCTGTTGCTCAAAGAGCGCGAGATTGCCAAGTTTCACGGTCTGGTCGAGCGCAAGGGGATGACCCTGGTGCCGCTGTCGATCTATTTCAACAGCCGGGGCCGCGCCAAAGTCGAACTCGCGCTGGCCAAGGGCAAGAATGCGGCAGACAAGCGGCAGACGTCGAAAGAGCGCGACTGGAAGCGCGAGCAGGGACGCATTATGCGCGAACATTCGTGAGGTATTTCCCTGGCATGAGGTATTCCCCGGCATGATGACGATCATCTCACGGATGGCCGACTGGTTCGCCGCGCGCATGCCCACGCATTCGCAGCTCGAAGGCAATCGCTATGTGCCGCGCAGCGCGCTGCGCAGCGAGCTGTGGCGCTTCACCCGCCGCTCGGTGCCGCGCGGGGTGGCGCTGGGCATCGTGGTGGGCATCATGGTGCCGTTCGCGCAGATCATCTTCGCCGCGATCCTGTCGATGCCGGTGCGCGCCAATGTGCCGCTTGCCGCGCTTATGACGTTTCTCACCAACCCGTTCACCACGCCGCTGCTCTGGGCATTTTCCTACCAGATCGGCAGAATTATGCTGCACGCCGATCCGGCGATGGTGCTGGGGCCTTATGATGCCCTGATGCAGGTGCATGATTTCTGGAGCGGGCTCCACTGGATCACCGATGAGGGCAAGTATCTGGTGTTCGGGCTGTTGGTCGTCTCGGCGGTCACTGGCGCGGTGGGCTATCTGCTGTCCGGTTATATCTGGCGCAGCATTATCCTGCGCCGCCGCCGCCGCCGGACCGGGAAATAGCGGCGATGGCAGCCGCTGCCAGCCTGAATAACAAGGCCCAGCGCGGCGCGAGGGACTGGCTGCTGATCGGCGCGGGGCTGGCGGCGAGCCTCGCCACGGTCTGGTTCCTCGTCGGCGAGCCGCTGGTGGCCATCGGTTTCGCCTCTGGCCTGCTGGGCATCGGTGCGCTGGTCTGGTGGTTGGCGCAGCCGCGTGGAGTCAGCGCGCCCGCCGCGCTTGCCATGCCCGACTGGTCGGTGACGGTCGCGGCGATCGCGCGCGATGATGCCGCAGTTGCCATAACTGACCGCGCCGGGCGGCTGGTCTGCGCCAATGCGAGTTACGATGCCTGGTTTGGCGCGGACCATGCGCCGCCGCTGCTGCCGGTGGACGATGCTTCGCTGGAGCGGCTGGCGCGCGCCGCGCGCGAGGGCTGGCGCGATGGCGCGGGCGCGGCGGACCTGCTGGAAAACGGCAGTGGCCGCTGGCAGGCCAAGGCACTGCGCAGCGGGCGCGGCGAGGATTTTCTCGTCTGGCAGATCACCCCGCTCTCAAGGTCCGAACCGGCGGCCGATCTTGCCGGATATCTGACAGGCAAGGCGGGCCGGGCGCTGTCGCAGGCCGGATTTGCCGCCGCCATTGCCGAGCCTTCGGGCCTGATCCGTGCGGCTTCTGCCGGCTTTGCCCAGCGCGCTACCGGCGATCCGCAGGCGATGGTGGCCGGGCGCGAATTCGTCTCCTTTTTGCGCCAGGATGAAGGCGACCGCTTTGGTTGGGCCCGCGATGGCCGCGAGGGCGTTGGGCTTACACTTTTTTACCTGCCGCTGAGCGATCCCGATCAGCCGGGCGAGCCGGACCCGGCCAACACGCCCTCGTTGATCCTGCTCGCCGATGCCGGCGCTGGGCTGGGCGGCAGCGGTGGCGACGGCAGCTCCGCCGCGCCGCATCTGGAATCGCTGCTCGCGCAATTGCCACTGGGCCTCGCCATGGCCGACCGCGACGGACGGCTGCTGTTCGCCAACGCCGCCTTCATGCGCGCCGCGCTGCGCGAGGGCGAGGCGCCGCCGACTTATCCGACCGACCTGGTAGTGCAGGAAGACAAAGGTCCGCTGAGCGACGCGATCCGCCGCCATTGCATTGGCCCGGTGGGCACCGGCGACATTGCCGTGCGCCTTGCCAGCCAGCCCGAGGAGCCGGTCTCGCTGAGTCTGGCGGGCGTGCGCGGGCTGGGCGAGGCGGCGGTGCTGCTGGGGCTGACGGACTCATCGGAGGAAACCCGGCTCAAGCGGCAAGTGGCGCAGGCGACCAAGATGCAGGCTGTCGGGCAATTGGCCGGCGGCGTCGCGCACGATTTCAACAATGTGCTCACCGCGATACTGGGCACGTGCGACCTGATGCTGATGCGCCACATGCCCGGCGATTCGGACTATGACGATATCCAGCAGATCCGCGCCAATTCAAACCGCGCCGCTTCGCTGACCCGGCAATTGCTCGCTTTCTCGCGCCAGCAGACCTTGCGTCCGCAAGTGTTGCAGCTGCCCGATGTGGTCAGCGAAGTGTCGCAGATGCTGAAGCGGCTGATTGGCGAGAAGATCCAGCTCACCGTGCGCCACGACCGCGACCTTGGCCCGGTGCGGGCCGATCCGATGCAGCTGGAGCAAGTCATCGTCAATCTCGCGGTCAATGCGCGCGATGCCATGCAGTCGCTTGGTGACAAAAAGGGCGGCGAGGCTGGCGGACGGCTGACCATCGCGACCCGTCGCATCGGCCCGGCTGATGTGCGCGCGCTGCGCAGCGAGGTCATGCCGCAGGGCGACTATACTGCGCTGGAAGTTGAAGACACCGGCGGCGGCATCGCGCCCGAACATCTCGGCAAAATCTGGGAGCCATTCTTCACCACCAAGGAACAGGGCCGGGGCGGGGCGCTGGGCGGCACTGGGCTGGGGCTTTCGACCGTCTATGGCATCGTCAAGCAATCGGGCGGTTTTATCTTTGCCGACAGCGTGCTGGGGCAGGGGACAAAGTTCACCGTCTATCTGCCGGTGCACCACTCCCATGGCGAGCCGGCCGCGGCCGTGTCAGCCGCTCTGGCGGCGCCCGTGGCGCAGTGGGCTGGCGGCGGGCGCGTGCTGCTGGTGGAAGACGAAGACCCGGTGCGCATGGTTGCAGAGCGCGCGCTGGCCCGCGCGGGCTATGAAGTGACCCCGGCGCGCGACGGCGAGGAAGGGCTCGATCTGGTGGCGCAGGGCGGCCAGTTCGACATGGTGGTTTCCGATGTCGTTATGCCGGGGATGGATGGCCCGGCGATGGTCCGCGAAATCCGCAAGCTTGCGCCGGCCATGCCGGTCCTGTTTATGTCGGGCTATGCCGAAGAGCAATTGCGCGACCAGATCGGCATCGACGATGTCGCGTTCCTGCCCAAGCCGTTCTCGGTTCAGCAGATTTCCGACAAAGTGGGCGAAGTGCTGGCCGCTGCGCGGGGTTGATTTGCAGCCCCATTAAGTCCGTTATTTCGCGCCCACCCCTATTTAGTGCGGGGAGTCCGCTTGGCTTTGGCGCGTTTGGCCGGTTTTGCAGGCGCACTGCCTTCGGTGTCCGCGCCGGGGCTGTCGAACACGTTTTCGCCTTTGGCCTTCTTGCCGATCGAATATTTGTAGATGACATAGACCGAGGCACCGGCGGCCGCCCAGCGAAACAGCTTCATTAGATCACTCCAGACTGCCCCAACGGGCGAATCGAGCCGCCCCCATAGCCGCAACTGGGCCCCAAAGGCGAGAGGAGAGGCTTTACACCGGATCGAACAGGATGTGGAGTTCCGCCAGGCTGCGGAACGAATAGGTCGGCTCGAAGCGATATTGTCGCGCGCCGGGCGGGCCGTGCATGGCTGGGTCGATGCGGATATTGCCGATTCGGGCCAGCAGCCGTTCGATGGCGATGCGCGCCTCCATCCGGCCCAGCGGCGCGCCGAGGCAGCCATGGATGCCGCGGCTGAAGGCGAGGTGATCGCGAACCCCGGGCCGGTCGATATCGAACACCGCCGGATCGGGGAATTTCGCCGGATCGTTGCTGGCGCCGGTGAGGCAGACATTGACCAGGGTGCCCGCCGGCACCGGCAGTTCACCGATTTGCGTGTCGACCAGCGCCAGGCGATAGGCAACCTTGACCGGCGCATCGTAGCGCAGCACTTCCTCGAGGAAATCGGCAATGCGGGCAGGATCGCCGCGCAAGCGCGCCTGCAATGTGGGCTCTTCGGCGAGCACCAGCACAGCCATCGCGATCAGCCGCGAGGTGGTGTCCTGCCCCGCGCCGAACAGGAAGCGGGCGAGGTTTGAAATGGCATCGAATTCGGGCTTGGTGCCATCCTTGAACTCGGCGTGGACCAGCTCCGACATCAGATCAGCGCGGGGGGTCTCCAGCCGCTCGCGCAAGTATTGATCGAAGCGCGGCTTCATGAAAATCAGCGGATCGGGGCCGACTTTGTGCGGCGCGTCGCCCGCCACCTGGCTGGGCGGCGCGCCGATCAGCTGGAGCAGTTCCGCCCGGTCGGCCATCGGAATGCCCATCAGGTCGGATATCGCATAGGTTGTTGTCGCGTGGGCATATTCGGGCATGACGTTGCAGGCGGCATTGGTTGCGAAACCATCGATCAGCCGGTCGGCGAGGCCGCGCAGATAGTCCTCGTTGGCCTTGAGGCGCTTGTAGGTCAGCAAGCTGGCGAGCAGCGCGCGGTGGCGGGCGTGTTCCTCGCCGTCCATGTTGGCGAGATGGTCTGACCATGGCATTTCGGCGCGGTGGGCCTCAAGGTCGGAGCGGATGTCGCTGCCTTGCGGGGTGAACGGCAGGCCAGGAATCGGGCCGACGACCGAACAGGCCGAAGACCAGACATCGCCCTTGCCGTTGAGCACTTCGATCGCGGCGGCATAGCCGGTGACCATCAGCGTGCCGTGATAAGGCTCGCGCAGCACCGGGCACCTCGCGCGCATCCGGTCATAATAGGCGCGCGGATCGGCGATCACTGTGCTGTCGGAATAGAAGTCAGGCTCGTTCATGTGGGCGGTCTCAGTGGTTCGGCGGCGCGCAGGAACGCCTCGATCACCTGCATGGCATCGTCGTGCCCCACGCTTACTCCCAGCTGCTGCTCGCGGGTCATCGCCAGCGACAGGCTGTTGGCGAACAGTGCCAGCGCCGCCGGGGTCAGTGGGCTGGCAGCAGGGCTCCGCCGCAATGCCGCGCCAAGCACCGCCACCTGAATCGCGCGCTCGGCCTCGATGAAGCGGATCACTTCGGCGCGCAGGCCTTCGATGCGGTTGGCCAGCGCGGTGAATTCGGAGATCAGCCGCGCGTCGGCGGTGTGGATGCAGGCGTCCCAGATTTCGCGCAGCGGCTTGTCTGATTTTGCCGCAAGCTCCAGCCGCGCCAGTTCCCGCTCGGAAAGCCGGCGGAACATGGCGGTGATCAGTTCGTCCATCGTGGCAAAATAGTAATAGATCAGCCGCTGCTTGACCCCGATGCGCTCGGCGATGTTGCGCGATGTCAGCGCGGCGTGGCCCTCTTCGCGCAGCACCGCTTCGGCGGCATCGAGCATGGCGTGCCAGTTGTCCGAACCTGCCGGACCCATGCGCCGGCCTACGCTGGGGCCCATGCTGCGTGCAGTCTTCTCGATCACGGCTGCGGCTTGCATTGCGGTCACGTTCTCCTGTTCAGTCGCGGAAATGCGGCATGACATGCTTGGCAAACAGCCGCAGTTCGCGGATCTGCTGCGCCGGTTCTGGCACACCGGTAGGGGTGATGAACAGCCATTCTGGATTTATGATCTCACGGATGCGGGTCATCTCGCGGATGCAGTCATCAGGATCGCCGACTACCGCGCGATTGGGGGCAAATTCATCAAGGCTGACCTGGCGCCCGCCGAACATCACTTCATCCGCCATGGGATCACGGTCCGCTTTCGAGCCGAGATCGTCATAGCTCTGCCAGACCTTGATGATGTTGGGCAGGAACTGCGAATCGAGCTGGCTGCGCGTTTCGGCAATGTGGACATCGCGCATCAGCACGACGGTGGCAGGCCGGCCATGCTCGGCGGCGATGGCTTTGTAAGTGGCCACTTTGCCCGCCAGCTCGATCAGGTGTTCGGCAAAGCTGATAATCCAGCCATCACCCAGCCGCCCGGCGCGCCGCATCGCCGGATCGCTTACCGCGCCGATCCACAAGGGCGGGACATGCCCCCTCAGCGCGGGCGGGGTTATCATCACGTCGTCGATGCTGAAGTGTTTGCCCTGATACGAGAACGGCGCACCCGGCATAGCAAGGCGCAGGATTTCAAGGCATTCCTCGAAGCGGCTGGCCCGCGATTTGAAGCCCCAGCCGCAATTCTCAAACTCGTCCGCCTTATAGCCAATGCCCGCGCCCAAAATGAAACGGTTGTTTGCCATCTCGTTCAGCGTGTTGATCTCTTCGGCCACTTCCAGCGGATGGCGCGAGGGCAGCAGCATGATGTTGGTGGCGAACTTCATGGTCCGTGTCCGCGCGATCAGCGGCGCCAGCATCAACAGCGGCGCGCTCGGCTCGGACGCCTGATCGCCGCCGAAAGCCGATGTTGGCGCGAAGCGGTGATGACCGCACCAGCCGAGGTCATAGCCCAGGTCCTCCATCTCGTTGAGGTAAGAGAACAGCGGCCCATAGGGATCGCTGGAGGCAGGATCGATCATCTTGCGGTTGATGATGATGCCGAATTTCATGTCTCCAGCCTCCCGGTTCGTGCGGCAATTGACCGCCTGCTCCGTCGTTGCTAACACTGTGACGAACAAGAGGCAATCGGGAGAATGGATATGGCGGGAGCAAACGGGCGGCTGGCAGGCAAAGTCGCAATCGTGACGGGCGCAGGGCAGGGCATCGGCGCGGCGATTGCCGAACTGTTTGCGGCTGAGGGCTGCAAGGTGCTGATCACCGGGCGCACGCTGGAAAAGCTGGAAGACGTTGCCGGTAAAATCGCCGCTGCCGGGGGCATCTGCACGCCGCTGGTGGCGCTGGCGGGCGAAATGGACCAGTCCGAGGCGGCTGTCGCGCGGGCCATCGCCGACTGGGGCCGCATCGATATTCTGGTCAACAACGCCCACACATTCACCGACTATCTGCCGATTGAAGACCCGAAAATGGAGGCGAACTGCAAGGTCGATTTCCAGTCCGCTTTCTTCGGCTCGCTCCAGATGATGCAGCTGTGCCATCCGCACATGGTTAGCCAAGGCGGCGGCGCGGTGCTCAATTTCGGCTCCAGCTATGGTCCGCGCAGCGAGCCGGGCTTCCTCGCCTATTCCGCCAGCAAGGAGGCGATCCGTTCGCTTACCCGCACGGCGGCGAAGGAATGGGGCCCGCAAGGCATCCGGGTGAACACCATCCTGCCCAGCGCGCTCACGCCGAAGTCGATCTGGTATCTGGAAGATTCGGGGACATACGAGGCGGAGCGCGTCAAGGTCGCGCTGGGCCGCTTCGGCACGCCGGAAGATATAGCTCCCACTTGCCTGTTCCTCGTCAGCCATGATGGCAACTATGTCACCGGGCAGACCATCGGCGTCGATGGCGGCAGCACGATGTTTTGAGCGAGTCTGGGTTCTGAAGGGGCATTGCTCATGAAAAAATTCATCAACCACGTCGATCACGTCGCCTGGCTGTCGCGGCCGGATACGCTGGACGCCAATGTTGCCCAGCTTGAAAAGCTTACCGGGGCAAGCCTGACCCGTTTTGCCCGCGAGGACATGGGCTTCACCATGTGCATCAGCTGGGAGGCCGGGCTCGAAGTGGTCGCGCCGATGGAGCGGCGCACTGATTTCAACCAGAGGCTGTGGAGCGAGCTTGAGCGCAAAGGCGAGGGCGTGACTTCAGTGGTTTTCGGAGTGAAGGACCTCGACGCCCACAAGGCGCGGCTGGCCAGGCTGGGCATCGAGGTTGGCCCCTTGATGGACGATCACCCGTCATCGCCCTGGCACGACAAGTTGGTGCTGTGGGAGCGGGTAGCAGGCGAGGCGATCGGCACCAATATCGTGCTGGGCGATATCGACTATGCCGACGATGTTATCCCTTTCGGCGATGCGGGGCGCTAGCCGGTCATCGCATGCGAAGACACGGCTAACAACATCCGCGCGTCGGCGCTCAGGCCGGGCTGTCGAACTCCGCCAATTGCGGCGCGAGCTTGCCCCAGCTGAGGAACAGGCCGTTTTCGGGGTCGAGCATCCGGTCGATCCATTCACGGTCGCCCCACGGCGGTTCGGCGAGCTGTGCGCCGGGGATAGCCGCATGGACCTGCTCGCTGGTGTAGCGCGGGTGGTGCGGGTCGGATGCGCCTGAGCGGAAGACGAGGGTCGGCATCGCGAGCTGGCGGAAGTCGTCCGCTGAAAGGCCGGGCACGGGCGATCCGGCCTCGGGGAAGAACGAGCGGCCCCAGCGCTGCATCGTCTCGCAGAACGTGTCGAGGTCCTGCGCCAACACCCGGTCGCGGTTGCCGGAATTGCGCGCGATGGGCTCGGCAAGGCCCGGATTTTGGGTCACTGCTGCCATGCCGCCGATTTTCGCCGCAGTGTAAAGCCCGCCGCAATAGACGCCGACCAGCCCAGCGAGGCCGACAGCGTCGCCGGTGATCCACAGCAGCGCGAGCTTTCGCACTACGTCGGGATGGCGCCGCGCGGCGATCAGCGAGACGCGCGATCCAGCCGAGCCGCCAATCACCAGCGCCGGGGCCAGACCGAGTGCTTTCAGCAGCCCGGCGAGCATATCGGCATTGAGCACCGATTCGGTTTCGCCATCGAAGCAGATGTCTGATTCGCCGCAGTTGGGCCGGTCCCAGATCACCGTGGAATAGCCGAGACCTGCAAGGTTTTCGGCAAGATCGCGCACGCCGGGGGTTTCCTTGGGAAAGCGCCCGCCCGGCGTGATGATCGCGGTCTTGCTGCCAGTGCCGATGATCTCGTAGGCGATTGATATTCCGTTCACATCGATGTGCGCCATGGACTCAAACTCTCCTGGGGGTTGTCTGGCGCCAGACTGGCGCGTTGGCTGGACGCGCGTCAAGCGAAAGCGTTGACAGAAGTGCGGGAAGGGCTGTTAACTGGAATAGAATCCAGTACAGATTCGCCAAAGTGCATGCTGCCCGCAAATCGGGAGTTGCCGGACAAGAACCGCCAAAGGCGGAAAAATGGGAGGTATGAGATGCGTCGCAATACGATTCTGACACGGACTACACTCAAAGCAATGGCCCTGGCTGCTTCGGCGCTGGCGCCGCTGGCACCCGCCTTTGCACAAGACGCGACCGACGGCGTAAATGGCGATGATATCGTCGTCACCGCGCGGCGCATCGAGGAAAAGCTGCAGGACGTGCCGATCTCGATCACGGTCTATAATCAGGAGCAGATCGCCAGCCGCAATATCACCAATTCGACCGAGCTTGCCGCCTACACCCCTTCGCTGACAGTCAATTCGCGTTACGGGCCAGACAAGTCGAGCTTCGCCATTCGTGGCTTCTCGCAGGATCTCAACACACTGCCGACAGTGGGCGTCTATTTCGCCGAGGCCGTCGCGCCCCGGCTTTCCTCGAACATCACCAGCGGCAATGGCGCAGGCGTGGGCTCGATGTTCGATCTGCAGAACGTGCAGGTGCTCAAGGGCCCGCAAGGAACACTGTTTGGCCGCAACACCACTGGCGGCGCGGTGCTGCTGGTGCCGCAGAAGCCCAAGGATAGCTGGGGTGGTTATGTCGAAGGCACAATTGGCACCTATGGCCAGCGCCGCATCGAAGCCGTGGCCAACGTGCCGCTCACCGATACCATCCGCTTCCGCCTCGGCATTGATCGCAACTTGCGCGAGGGCTGGCTGAAGAACCGCACGAGCGTCGGCCCGCAGGATTTCAACAATGTTGATTATGTCGCGGTGCGCGCGAGCATGGTCATCGATGTGACGCCTGACCTCGAAAACTACACGATCTTCACTTACGCCAATTCCAATACCAACGGCTATCTTGGCAAATATGCCTATTGCAACCGCGGCACGATTGCGGGCTCTGACGGCAATATCGGCACCGCTCTCGCCAGCCGTGCGGCCAACTGCGCCGAGTTCGACCGCCAGGCTGCCGAGGGCTATGGCTTCTATGACGTTGCCAACAACAACACCGATCCCTTCATCCGCAGCTCCACCTGGCAGGTGATCAACACCACCACCTTGAAAGCTAGCGACACGATCACCGTGCGCAATATCTTCAGCTACGGCGTGTCGAAGGAGGCCTATTCGTTCAACCTGTCGGGCGACAATATCGCCCGGCCTTTCGTCATCACCAACCCCGGGCCCGATGAGGGCCAGGGACACCAGTGGACGCTGTCCGAAGAGCTGCAATTGCAGGGCAACAGCGGCGACGGGCGGCTCAACTGGCAGCTTGGCGGCTATCTGGAGCACAGCGCACCAAACGGCCAGCAGACGCAATACACCGCGATCCTGTCGGACTGCAAAAGCCCGCAGGCTGTCTATACCTTCACCTGTTCCGGCTCCAGCATCGGCATCGCCCACAACGTATATTTCTATAAGAATTACGGGCTCTATGCTCAGGCGAGCTATAAGTTAACCGACCAGTTCGGTGTGACCGCCGGCATCCGCAATACCTGGGATCGCCAGCGCGTAGAGGCGAACAACATCACCGTCGTGCCCGGCCCCAATGGGCCGACAGTCTATCGCTGTTCGCGCGCGGTGACTCCGGTTGGCGGCGGCAACGCCAGCCTGCTGACCAATGGCGCCTGCGGTATCGGTCGCAGCTTTGCCACCAATTCAAGCAAGCCGACCTGGCTGATCAGCCTTGACTACAAGCCGAACACGGACATGCTGGTCTATGCCAAATATGCCCGGGGCTATCGGGGCGGCGGGCTTAATGAGGCCAACTTTGGCTTTGAGGCCTGGGATCCCGAATACGTCAACAGCTATGAGCTGGGCGTGAAGTGGAGCTTCCGCGGCGCTTCGGTGCGCGGCAATCTCAACCTCGCGGGCTACTGGAACGAGTTCAAGGACCAGCAAGTCTCGGTTTTCATCCCCCAGTGCCTGCCCGCGTTAAACGCGCAAGGACTTCCCAATGCGGGCGGTCGCGCAACCTGCACCACGCCAGCGCCGACCGGGATCAACGGCATCCAGAACGTTGGCCGGTCAACGCTCAAGGGGGTCGAAGTCGATGGCTCGTTGTTCTTCGGTGACGCCCTTAAGCTCGATTTCGGCTATGCCTATGGCGATGCCAAGGTCACCGATGGCGGCAACCGCCTGCCGACCTGCGACAACACCCGGTTCAACTGCGATCAGGCCGTGTTTCTCACTGCCGGACTGTCGCTGCCCTATGCGCCCAAGCACCGCCTGACCCTGACCGGGAACGTCAAGCTGCCGGTGCCTGAAAGCCTGGGCAAGATGTCGGTGGGCGCGACCTTCACCTACACCGCCAGTTATTTCAGCAACCACGGCAACGACCGCGCCTTCGCGCAAGGCGCAATTCCCTTCAACGGCAGCATTGCCCCGGCGACCAGCCTGCTTAACCTCAACTACAGCTGGAACGACATGGGCGGACTGCCGCTTGATCTGGCGATGTTCGTCACCAATGTCACCGGCAAGGAATACTACGTCTCAAGCGGCAACGGGATTTCCTCGACTGGCGCGGAGTTCCTCATTCTGGGAGCACCGCGCATGTTCGGTGTGCGCTTCAAATACCGCTTCGGCCAGTAAGCCGTCACCCAGCCCGGCAGCGTTCACAGCGCTGCCGGGCTGGTCTGAACTCCGGTCTTGGAGCCGACCGGAAGGACGCACCTTCGGGCAGGTTGCAAAATTCCCGGTGCCGCATAAAGGCTGACCTTTGCTGCAAAGCGCCATCAAGGGTCATGCAACGTGCCCAGTAGTTCATCCGCCAGTTCTCCCGTAAGTTCAGGCGCCGCCAAGACCGCCATCGTCATCGGCGCCGGCTTTGGCGGGCTGGCGCTGGCGATCCGCCTGCAGAGCGCCGGCATCGCCACCACCGTGATCGAAGCTCGCGATCGGCCGGGCGGGCGGGGCTATGTGTGGAAGCGCGAGGGCTATACCTTCGATGCCGGGCCGACGGTGATCACCGATCCGGCCTGCCTTGAAGAGCTGTGGGCACTTTCGGGCAGCAAGATGGCGGATGATGTGACGCTGCTGCCGATCCAGCCGTTTTACCGGCTGCTGTGGAACGACGGCACCCGGTTTGACTATTCGAATGACGAGGCGGGCCTGAATGCCGAGATCGCCAAGCTCGATCCGGCGGATGTGGCGGGCTATGCGCGGTTCCTGGAATACTCGCAAAGCGTCTATCAGGAAGGCTATGTGAAGCTTGGCGCAGTGCCGTTTCTCAACTTTTCGAGCATGATAAAGGCCGCGCCTGCCTTGATGAAGCATCAGGCGTGGCAATCGGTCTATGCGCTCACCGGAAAATTCGTGAAAAGCGACAAATTGCGGCAGGCGCTGTCGTTTCACACGCTGCTGGTCGGCGGCAATCCGATGAACACCTCCAGCATCTATGCGCTGATCCACCATCTGGAAAAGAGCGGCGGGGTGTGGTTTGCCAAGGGCGGGACCAATGCGCTTGTGGACGGCATGGCGGCGCTGTTTCAGCGGCTGGGCGGCACTTTGGTGCTCGGCGATGCGGTGTCGGCAATCGATCATGTGGGCGCCCGCGTCACCGGCGTGGTTACTGCGTCAGGGCTGCGGCTGGCTGCGGAGATGATCGCCAGCAACGGCGATCTGGTGCACTCCTATGGCCTGATCACCAATTCCGCGGTTGCCGCGCGTCGGCTGCGCAGCCTGAAGCGCAAGCGCTGGTCGCCCAGCCTGTTCGTCGTCCATTTCGGCCTCAAGGGCTCATTCCCCGATATTGCCCACCATTCGATCCTGTTTTCGGATCGCTATGGGCCTTTGCTCAGCGACATCTATCGCCATGGCAAGCTGGCCGATGATCCCTCGCTTTACCTTCATCATCCCAGCGCTACCGATGCCGGCATGGCCCCGGCGGGCAAGTCGGCGTTCTATGCGCTGGCCCCGGTGCCGCATCTGGGCAAGGCACCGGTTGATTGGGCTGTGGAAGGCCCGCGCTACCGCGATGTCGTGCTGGGGCGGGTGCGCGACATGCTGATCCCGGACCTTGATGCCCGGCTCGACACCTGTTTCCACTATACCCCGCAGGATTTCTCCGCCGATCTCGGCGCGCATCTGGGCAGCGCCTTCAGCCTGGAGCCGCTGCTGTGGCAAAGCGCGTGGTTCCGCGCGCACAACCGCGATGATCACTTCGGCAATCTCTATTTCGTCGGCGCGGGCACCCATCCGGGCGCGGGCATTCCCGGCGTCGTCGGCAGCGCCAAGGCGACCGCCAGCCTGATGGTGGCAGCCTGATGATCTGATTGCGTGGGCAGGCGCGGAAGGTCTAGAGGCTGAGCATGATCGAACTCGCACTCCTCTTCCTCGCCACCGTTGCAGGCATGGAGCTGTTCGCCAATGTCATGCACCGCTGGGTGATGCATGGGCCCGGCTGGTGCCTCCATGCCAGTCACCACCGCGCTCGCACTGGTCCGTTCGAATGGAATGACCTTTATGCCGTGATCTTCGCCGTGCCCTCGATCACGCTGATCTATGGCGGCGTGCAGGCGGGCTGGGGGGATTGGGCAACGTCAGTTGGCGCAGGCATTGCCGCCTATGGCGCGATCTATTTCGGCTTCCACGATGTCATCGTCCACCAGCGCGTTTCCCACCGGATCGTGCCGCGCTCGGCCTATTTCAAGCGCATTGTCCAGGCGCACCGGCTGCACCATGCCGTCGAAAGCCGACTGGGCGCGGTAAGCTTCGGCTTTCTGGTGGCGCCGCCGGTTGATCAGCTGAAGGCAGAGCTGCGGGCCTCGGAAGCGGCAAGGCTGCGCGAGCCGGCAATTTACCGCGACTAGCGCGGGCGGGTCCACATTCCTACGCGTGGCACGGGCGCGGGCTTGCGGGTGCCGCGCACCAGCGCGCGGCAGAACAGCGCCGCCTTGCCGGCCTTGCTGATCGAGACGCGCTGATCCCAGGCATGGGTGCCCAATTCGCCCACCCGCTCGCCAATCGCGCCATAGATCGCATCGGCGGCCAGCACCGCGAGGCGTGAGCGACCCGGCAGCCGCGTCGCGCCGATCCGGGCAGAAGCGCGGTATGGCTCGGCCAGCGCCACCAGCCGCCGGGCAATCACCGCCAGCGCGGCGCGATTGGCCGGGTCGGCGATGCCCGTCTCGCTCAGGCCTGCCTCAGCCAGCCACGCCGCCGGGATATAGCAGCGCGCGACTTCGGCATCGGGGACCAGATCGCGGGCGATATTGGCGAGCTGGAAAGCGAGGCCCAGATCGCAGGCGCGGTCCAGCGTGTCGGTGTCTTCGGGATCGACACCCATCACCACTGCCATCATGCAGCCGACTGATCCGGCAACGTGATAGCAATAGCGCAAGAGGTCGTCCTCGCTTTGCGGGCGCCAGTCGCCGGCATCGAGCGCAAAACCGGCCAAGTGGTCCTCGATCATCCGGCGCGGCATGCCGGTCTCGCGGGCGACCTGGCGCAAGGCGGCGAAAGGCTGCGGCAATTCGGCGTTGCTATCGAGCGCGGCGGCGGTGAGCGCCACGAGCCGTGCCTGGGTGGCATGCGGATCGGCAGGCGCGCTGGCACCGTGGCCAAGCTCCTGCCCATCGGTCAGATCGTCCAGCGCGCGGCACCACGAATAGAGCAGCCATGCCCGCTCGCGCGTTGCCGGGGCAAACAGCTTGCTGGCTGATTTGAAGCTCTGCGAGCCCTTGGAGATCGCTGCCCGCGCGGCCTCGACCAGCTCGGCGCGGCCGGTCATGCACCGCTGCCTTTGCGCAGGCCAAGCATCGCCCCCAGCGCCGCGCCCAGCGGCACCGGCGGTTTGCCCGAGAGGATCCGGGCGCGGTCCATGGCGGTCAAACGCCCGGCATAGAACCTCTGGATGAGTGCGTCCGGCAGCCGATAGAAATGGGCGAATATCCGGTCGCGCTGATCGGGCCTTGCAGCGCGGAACAGCATGCGGCCCAGCAGGCGGAAAAATCCGGAGCCGCGCCAGTGCGCGATGAATTGCGCCCGGCTCCAGTGGGCCAGCGCCGGGCTGTCAAAGGGGCCTTCAAGCCCGACAAGGGCGTCTGCTATCTGGAGCGCGAGGCCGAACGAATAGCCCGTCATCGCATGGAAAAACCCGCCGCGCAGGCCAAGCCGGGGGATGGGGTCGCTGGCCGGCCAGAACACCGACGGATTGCCGCCGATCAGGATTGGCAGGACACCGGTTTCCTGCCGCAGTTCGGCCCCGGCGATGCCGCGCTCGCCCGCCAATGCGCGCACCCGGCCGGATATTTCGGCGACATCGAGCGCGGAGCTGTTGCTGTAATAGGTGTCCTCGACCAGCACGCGCTCGGGGCCCAGCGGCAGGACATAGACGAAGCGATAGCCGCCAATCTGCGGCACTGTCGCATCCATCACCATCGCGCAGTCCGGCTCGGGCGGGGCGGCAGCGAATTCTATGCCGACGAATTTCTGCCAGCCCAGCTCCAGCCCCGGCATTGCGCCGTCCGGCCCGCGCGCGTCGATCACGCCGCTGGCCGCGATGCGTTTGCCCGAGCGCAGCACCACGCCGTCCGCCTCAAGGCGTTCGACCTCCACACTCGTCTGCGCGCCAGCCAGCCGCGCGCGCACCAGTGCATCGAGCGCGGTGGAATTCACTGAATTATAGCCGAAACCCAGAACCCGCTCGCGGGTGTGAAAGCGCACCCGGTGCCTTGGCCAGCTGACCGGTTGCAACTCTGCCACCAGCGCCGCCATCCCCTGCGGCACGTCGCTGTCAAAGAACGACCAGGTGTGGTTGCCGCCAAAAGTCTCGCCGCTTTCCAGCAGCAGCACCGGCAGATCGGGCTGCCGCGCGGCCAGCGCCAGCGCGGCGAGCGAGCCGGCCAAGCCGCCACCGACGATGATAAGGGGCGAGCGCGCAGCCATCTGCCCTCGCCATAGCCGCCGCCCGTTGCTAAGCCAAGCCGATGATGGGGGGATCGATCATTTCGGCGAGCGCCGCCATGGCGGCAATGACCGCCATCGTGGCTGCGCGCTACCTTGGCGTCAGCGGCCTGTTCGCCTGGGCTGGCCTGCGCCGCCAGCCGGGGCTGCATTCCGGGCTTGCCTTGCAGATCCGCCGAGAGATCGGCTGGTCGCTGCTCAGCGCCGGGATTTATGGCATTCCCGCCGGGCTGGCCGCGTGGAGCTGGCAGGAGCTGGGCTGGACCCGGATTTACACCGACACGCGCCTCTTTCCGCTGTGGTGGCTGCCGGTTTCCTTCGTCTTGTGCCTCGCGCTCCACGATGCCTGGTTTTACTGGACCCACCGGCTGTTTCACCACCC
>JANOBA010000361.1:0-3738 GCA_031411415.1 Novosphingobium sp. | reverse complement strand
GGTCGCTCTCGGCAGCCTGCCAGGCCTATATCACCAAGGATGCCGTCAGCCGCGAAGACATCTCGCAGACCCAGGCCCAGTTGCAGGTCAACGGCAAGCTGTTCGATCTGGGCGCAGGCCCGGCGCAGATCGCCCTCGTTGCCGGATATCGCAAGAATACCTACGCTTTTGCGCCGGATATCGATGTCACGCCAAGCTCCGGCTTCGCGCCGGGCGGCAATGTCGAAGGCTTTGCCTTCCAGCTGCCGCTTGCCAGAAAGTCTATAAACGCGAAGGAATTCGCCACACAGATCGACGTTCCGCTGGTTTCCGACAAGCCGTTCATGCGCGAACTGGGCGTTGGCGCCGCTGTCCGCCTGTCCGACTATTCTGTGACCGGAAGCGTGACCAGCTATGAGGCCGATATGCGCTGGAAGCCGGCCGACAACCTGCTGTTCCGTGGCAGTTATCAGCGAGCGGTACGTGCTCCGAACATTGCCGAGCTGTTCTCGCCGCCGCAGAATGCGCAGCTTGCGCTGGGCACGCCGCCTGCCTCGCTTGGCGATCCGTGCGACAATCGCTCATCGGCGCGCACTGGCGCCAACGGCGCGCAAGTGGCGGCGCTGTGCGTCGCGCAGGGCATTCCCGCCGGCCAGATCGCATCCTATCAGTTCCTGACCACAGCCACCGGATCAACAATCGCGGGCAGCACATCGATCACCCCGGAGAAGGCCAACACCTTCAACCTGGGCCTGGTCTTCAACGCTCCGCGCGGCGGCGGCCTGTTCGGCGACTTCTCGCTCTCGGTCGACTATTACAACATCAGCATCAGGAACGTCATCTCGGCGGTGCCAGGTGCAACTGTGCTGACCGGTTGCTACAATCTTGATGGCTCGAACTCGAGCTATTCGGTGACCAACGCCAACTGCGCGCTGATCACGCGCGATACCGGCACTGGCCAGCTGGTCAATGTCAACACGCCGTTCAAGAACCTCGGCGCGCTCAAGACCGACGGGATCGAAGTGCAGATGCATTGGGGCGTGCCCGCGCCGTTCCTCGGCCAAAGCGGCAAGCTCTATGTCGATACCGGCGTGGGCTATCTCAACAACTACAAGGTGCAGTTGCTGCCCGGTGGCGCCTTCCTGAATTACACCGGGATCAGCAATGGCACTGTTGTCGATACCGGCACTGTGCCGCCACGGGTAACGCCGCGCTGGAAAGGGCTGACCACATTCGGATACCGTTCTGACACGGTGAACCTGGGGCTGCGCTGGAAATATCAGAGCGGGCTGGATGACGTGAGCCGGGTCAATACGCCGACCAACGTTGCGGTGGGCGTGCCAGCCTATGCGACCTGGGATCTGTTCGGATCGATCAAGATCATGAAGAACTATGAATTCCGCGCCGGTGTAACCAATTTGTTCAACCGGAGCCTGCCAATCGTCAACTCCAGCCAGAACCTGACCGATACCGCGCAGTATGACCTGATCGGCCGTTCGTTCTACGTCGGCATCAAGGCCAGGTTCTGATTCAGTGCACCTGCCGGCGCTGTGTGAACGGCGCCGGCAACTTCGGGTTGGAATGAAACATGTTGCGCTCTGGCCTTATCGGACGTGAGATCACGGCCTCGCGCTCGCCCTGGCTGCACGAGCAGGAGGCGCGGGCGCAGGGCCTTTCTCTGGACTACGAATTGCTCGACTTCACGACACGCGGGCTCGGCGATGGCGAGCTTGGCCTGCTGCTGCGCCGTTTGGCGGCAGATGGCTTCTGCGGGGTCAATATAACTTTTCCGTTCAAGCAGTCCGTCATCCCGCTGCTCGATGAACTTGCCGAAAGCGCCGGCATGGTCGGTGCGGTCAATACTGTCGAAATGCGCGAAGGGCGGCTGATCGGGCACAACACTGACATGACCGGCTTCCGTGACAATCTGGCCGAGGGCTTGCCTGACCGGCCGCTGGGCCATGTGCTCCAGCTGGGCGCAGGCGGCGCGGGATCGGCGGTGGCCAATGCGCTGTTATCGCTGGAGACCGGTCTGCTCGAGATTTCGGATGTCGATTTTGATCGGGCGCAGGCGCTGGCCACCAAGCTCGCGGACCGGTTCGGCGCGCAGCGTGTGGCCGCAAGGAATGGCGCCGATCTCGATACCGCGCAAGTTGATGGCATCGTCAATGCCACCCCGATGGGAATGGCTGCGAACCCGGCACCGCCTCTAGCGCCTGAACTGATCTCTTCACGCCACTGGGTGGCCGACATCGTCTATTTCCCGCTTGAAACCGAACTGCTTCGCATCGCCCGCGCCAAGCAATGCCGCGTGCTGGATGGCAGCGGCATGGTCGTTTCGCAGGCGGCAATGGCGTTCGAGATTTTCACCGGCTGCAAAGCCGACAGGCAGCGGATGCGCGAGAGTTTCATCGCGCCTTGACAGCGTGAATCGTGCCGTCGGCAGATTGTTGACAATTTCATCATCAAAAGCTTGATTCGCGGAATGGCTGGCGCTAGTGGTGTAAGGGCTTACACCGAACGAGCGCAAAAATGCGAACGGATCGGAGGATTTCCAAGGGGAGTTGTCATGATCGAGCGTAAATTGCTTCGTATATCGGTTTCGGTTGTCGCGCTGCAGCTGGCCATGTCTGCCGCTCCGGCATGGGCGCAAGCCGCAGGCGAAGATGCAGGCCCCAGCAAAGAAGAAATCGTCATCACCGGCAGCCGCGTGCGCGGCGAAGCGCCGGTCGGCTCGGCAGTGACATCGCTCGGCCGGGCCGAGATCGAAGCCTCAAGCGCGGTAACCGTTGATCGCATGATCAAGGAAATCCCTCAGAACTTTGATCTTGGCGTGTCCGAGAACTCGCGCGGCCAATCAGGCGGCAGTGGCAACATCACTTACGGCAACACGGTCAACCTGCGCGGCATCGGGCCTTATGCGACCCTGGTGCTGATCGATGGCCACCGCGTCACCTACAACAGCCGCTCGGTCGATCCGTCGGTCATTCCGTCGCTGGGTGTCGAGCGGATCGAGGTTGTCGCCGACGGCGCATCGGCCATTTACGGCTCCGATGCGGTCGCCGGCGTCGTCAATGTCATTCCCCGCCGCACGCTCGATGGCGCCGAGATGTTCGGGCGCTATGGCATCGCCGATAAGGGCCATTTCGACGAGTATTCGCTGGGCGCCGCGATTGGCAAAGTGTTCGACCGCGGACAGATCATGGTCGCCTATGAGCATGTCGAGCGCAGCAATCTTTCGGGCGACGACCGTGCGTTCTTCGTCGGCAACCAGACCCCGTTCGGCGGGCCCGATGGACGGACCACGCGATGCTCGCCGGGCACGATCAATGCCGGTGGCACCAGCTATGCTATCCCAGCTGCCGGCGTCACACAGGCCACGGTCGGCGCACTGGTTGGCGGCACCAACAACAAGTGCGAGCTGCTGACCGGCCAGGATCTCTCGCCGCGCCAGAAATATGATTCGGTCAATGGCACAGCCAGCTTTGAGCTGACTGAATGGCTGAAGATCTCTGTCGATGCGTTCTATTCCAAGCGCAGCTTCTATCGCCGTTCGGCGATCAGTTCTGCAAGCATCACGGTGCCGCAGGCCAATGCCTTCTTCGTGCGGCCAACCGGTTTTGCCGGAGCCAGCTACACCGTCGACTACATGTTCCGCGAACTGCCAACGAACGATTCCTCCGGCTATGCCGAAAGCTGGCAGATCACGCCGAAACTGACGATTGCCTTGCCGCATGACTTCGAGTTCGAGGCGCTGGC
>JANOBA010000360.1:0-15515 GCA_031411415.1 Novosphingobium sp. | reverse complement strand
TGCTGTGGCGCAGGTGCAGAACAGCAGCGGCCAGGTCGATGTTGCGGTGTTCGCCTATGAATTTTCCAATACCCAGGCGTTTCACTTCCTGACCATCTCGGCTGCGGGCAGTGCCCAGCAGTTCAACCCGATGTACAGCTCAATGCGGCGGATTTCGGCAAGCGAGGCCGCCGCGGTGCGCCCGCGCAAGCTGGTTGTGGTTACTGCACGCAGCGGCGATACTCTGCGGTCGCTGTCAGCGCGCATGGCCTACAGCGACGCCGCGCTGGATCGGTTCCTGGTGCTGAATGGCCTCGACAGCACGAGCCGCATCACGCCGGGGCAGAGGGTGAAGATCGTCACTTATTGAGGCGGAGCAGACCGGGCAACGCAAAACGGGGCGGCGGGATTACCCGCCGCCCCGTTTTTGTCCGCGCGAAGCGTCGCCGTGATCAGGCCGAGGTGGTCGACATCGACGATGATGTGCTGTTGAAGGTGCCCTTCAGGCTGTCGCCCAGGCCCTGCATCGCGGCGATTGCGGCAACGGCGATCAGCGCAGCGATCAGGCCATATTCAATGGCGGTCGCGCCTGATGTGTCGGCGAAGTCGGCGGTGAAGTCGGAAGAGAAGTAATCGAGGATTTTTCTGATTGAGAACTGCATGTTTCGCCCCTGTAATGATCGTGCGCAAGAGATGTTCGACTCAGGCAAAAATACAGTAGAAGTTGAGTGAACCCACATAGTTCTAGGGGCTAAACCTTATCCGATTGTTAATTTCCGAATTCAGGCCAGAGTTTATTTTAGGTAAAATCTGGTTCAACACGCCCGAAGTCATTGTTCGTGAGGCGAAACACAAAAGGGGCGGCAGGTTTCCCTGCCACCCCAAAATGTCTTCCGAAGAAGCCGGCCGATTAGGCCGAGGTCACAGCCATCGAAGACGACGTGCTGTTGAAGGTGCCCTTCAGGCTGTTGCCGAGGCCCTGCATGGCAGCAATGGCGGCAACGGCGATGAGAGCAGCGATCAGACCATATTCGATGGCGGTCGCGCCGGCTTCGTCACGGCGAAGCAGCTTGTTGATGAATTTCATGTGCAATCTCCTGGTGTAAGTCAGTCTTCAGTACCCGATCCGTTTGGCAAGAACCCCCCGGACAATTTGAGGTGTAAGGTGAAACCGTTGCCAAATGTTTAATGGAGCGGTGAGAAACTTCTGGGGTACTGGCTCCCCGGCGTCGTCAGCTGGACGTGGCGAACACGGCATCCGCGCTGCTCATCGAAGTTGACCAGACTGCATTGAGCGCCGTCGCCAGGCCCTCCATCGAGAAAATCAGCGCGATCGAGATCATCGCCAGGACCAGACCATACTCCATGGCCGAGGCACCGGACGGGTCCTTCAAAATGCGCATGACAAGCGATCGGCAGGGCATGTGAAATTCCAGTCTTGTTGCGATCTTCTCATGTATCTGACAATTCATCGCTAATATTTTATTAATACAGGTGAACAATTTGACAAAAAATTTTACATTCATTCCTGTCGCCGCGCTGGCCCTGATCGATCCTGCCGGCCGCGTCCTGATGCAGCGCCGACGTGAGGATGCCATGCACGGCGGGCTATGGGAATTTCCGGGGGGCAAGCTCCAGCATGCGGAAACGGCTGAACAGGCGCTGTTGCGCGAGATCGAGGAGGAACTGGGCATCGGGCTCGATTCGCATGATCTGGCACCGGTTTGCTTTGCCAGCGATCCGGCCATGCCGCCCGCCGCCCGCGATCCGCATGTCATTCTGCTTTACATGGCGCGCAGCTGGCGCGGCGATCCGCAATGCCTGGCAGGCGAGGAAATCGGCTGGTTCGCGCTGGAGCAGCTGGCCGATCTCGCAATGCCTCCGCTGGACGTGCCATTGGTCCAGGCGCTGCTGAAGGTGATTTAGCCGCTTGCCAAGCGCGAGCGCCGCACCTATTGCGCCCTCCAACGCGCCCGTAGCTCAGCTGGATAGAGCATCAGACTACGAATCTGAGGGCCGGACGTTCGAATCGTTCCGGGCGCACCATTCTTTTGATGGTTCAGGTTGTGGGGGCAGTGCCGAAAGAGGTGCTGCTCCTGTTCCTGCATCCACCATAGATGCACAGGCTCCATCGCCTTGCATCGCCGCCATGAGCGTGTAGCGATGCCGCGATGAAGACACTGCGCGATCCCCAATGCCTGCTGAGCGAAGGCCTGGCCGAAATTCGCGCGCAATTTCAGGTCCCCGCTTCGTTTCCGGCGGCTGTTTTGGCCGAGGCCGAGACGGCGGCAAAGCGCACCCCAGCCGAACACCGCGACCGCACGGCTGAGCATTTCGTCACGCTCGACCCGGCCAGTTCCACCGATCTTGATCAGGCCTTTGCCATCGAATCCAGCGGCAGTGACCTGATCCTCCAGTATGCGATTGCCGATGTTGCCTGGTTTGTCGCGGATGGCGGGGCGATCGATCAGGAGGCCTGGCGGCGCGGCACCACCAGCTATCTGCCGGATGGCAAGGCCGGGCTTTATCCGCCGGCTTTGTCCGAGAATGCCGCCAGCCTATTGCCGGACGGACCGCGCCCGGCAGTGGTCTTCTCTGTCCGGGTTGCGCCCGATGGCGCGGTGAAGCTCGATGGCGCGGAGCGGGCACTGATCCGCAACCGGGCCAAGCTGGCCTATGATGCCGTCCGTGATGCCGATCTGCCCCCATGCTTTGCCGATCTGGCAGCGCGCATGGACGTCGCCGAGAAAGCACGCGGGGCGGCCCGCGTCGATCCGCCAGAGCAAGAGGTGACCCGCGGAGCCGATGGCCGCTTTGTCCTCGAACTGCGCCCGCAGTTGCTCTCCGAACAGCGCAATGCCGCCATGTCGCTCGCTTGCAACATGGCGGTCGCAGATGCCTTGCAGGCCGCCGGAACCGGGTTGTTTCGCGTGATGGACCCGCCCGATGCCCGCGCTGAGCAGCGCCTGCGCCTCACCGCCAAGGCATTTGCGCTCGATTGGCCGGACGGCGTGGCGCTGAGTGATTTTGAGCGCGGTCTGGATGCTGGCGAGCCGCGCGCCGCCGCTTTCCTGCTGGCGGTGCGCCGTGCGGGCAGTGGTGCAGGCTATGTGCCCTGGCGCGCCGGCGTGGTGCCCTGGCACGCGGCGATGGCGGCGACATATGCCCATGCCACTGCGCCGCTGCGCAGGCTTGCTGATCGCTATGTGGTGCGCGCGGCGCTGGCGGTGGCCAATGGCCAGCCGGTCCCCGCCGTGGTCTCAGAGGCTTTTACGCGCCTACCCGCCGTTATGGACAAGGCCGAAGCGCGCGACGGCCAGATCGAACGTGCGGCGATAGACCTTGCCGAAGCGGCGATCCTGACAGGCCGCGAGGGCGAGAGTTTCGCGGCGGTGGTGACGGATCTTGGCGAACAGGGCGCGCGCATCCAGCTGTGCGATCTGCCGGTGGTGGCGCGAGTGGCGGCGCATGATGTGGTGCCGGGCGCGCGCATAGTCGTCGGGCTCGATGCGGCCGACACAATGCGGCGCACCCTGCGATTCAAGCGATTGTCATGAAACCGATTGCGCCGGCGCGCCGCCTCGTTTAGTGGCGCGCCTCACGCCCCGGATGGCCCGATGGCGGAGTGGTTACGTAGCGGACTGCAAATCCGCGCACGCCGGTTCGATTCCGGCTCGGGCCTCCAGTTTTCCTTCCGGATCGGCGCCGGCTTATGCCGCACCTGCCGCAAAGCGCGGCTTGCCCAGAACCAGAAACAGCAGGCTGCCGATGGTGGTCGTTGCTGCCGCGAGCCATAGATAGACATCGAAGCTGCCGGTGATTGCCAGCAGGATGTTGCCGCCGCCCATCGCCAGGCCCATCACCGCAGAGAGCAGCCCGAGCACGGTGCTGTAGATCGCGATGCCGAAGTAGCGGGTCACCAAGTATGGGATGATGTCGCCCTCGCCGCCGAAGGATACACCGATCAGCGCCAGCGCCGTTGCAACTGTGGCAAAGCTATCGAGCGGGGACGCAAGCAGCAGTAGCCCGATTGCCGGCAGGCCAAAGCCGATTGCGGCGATCAAATGCGCGGGCACATAATCAAGCGCAACGCCGGACAGCACCCGGCCGACGATCGAGCTGATGGCGAAAACCATGACCAGCACCGCCGCAGCGCTTGCCGGCAGGCCTTGCGCCAGCACCACGGTCTTGAGCTGGGTGGTGGCGAGCGTGAAAGGCAGGTTCACCAGGAAAGTCGCCGTCAGCATGATCCAGAACACCGGATTGGCGAAAACAATGCGGTAGACGCCTTCGCTCGCCGTGATGCCGGACGCCCGGTCGTTCGCCGCTTCCTGGCTCCGCGAGGGCAACAGCAGCAGCGTGACCACAGCGCAGAACGCGCAAAAGGCGGCGACCAGCATATAACCAGCGCGCCAGCCCTGCGCCTCGACAAAGTTCGAGATCGGCGAGGAGAACAGCGCGGCGACCAGCGGCGGGCTTGCGCCGACAATGCCAAGCGCCAGCCCGCGCCGCGCCGAATAGGCCCCGGCAACGACGCGCGAATAGACCGTGGCGGTGGTGGTCGAGCAGATCACCGTCTGGGCGATGTAGATCGCAAGGTAAGTCCCGATGCGCCCGTCCATCGCCGAAATGGCAAGCAAGGACAGCGGGAATGCCAGCGCGCCGACGGCGGCCACCCGGCGCACGCCGAACCGGTCTGCCAGCCGCCCGGCGACCGGCGTGCAAAACACGATCAGCATCTGCACCGTGCCAAAGCTCGACCATTGCGACAGGCTCCAGCCCAGATCCTTCATCAAATAGGGCGCGAAAATGCTGAGGATATAGCTGTTGAGTGACAGCGCCGAACCCATGCCGATGAAGCTGCCCAGCAGCGGCCGCCAGTGCCTGCGAAATTCGCTGAAATCTGCCATTAAGGTCCCCGCCCGTATTTTGCGCGGCTATCGGGCGGGCCGCGGCGTGGGGCAAGCGTTTTCCTTGACTTTTGGCCGACCTGACCCTAGCTGCCCCGCTTCCCCAGAGGATTCTCGTTTATTCGGAGTGCCCCATGGCGCGCGTTACCGTTGAAGATTGCGTCGATAAGATCCCCAACCGGTTCGATCTCGTTCTGTTTGCTGCCCAGCGCGCGCGCGAGATTTCGGGCGGCGCCGAACTGACGATCGACCGTGACCGTGACAAGAACCCGGTCGTCGCCCTGCGCGAGATTGCCGAAGAAACCGTGCGTCCGGCATTCCTGAAGGAATCGGTGATCGGCTCGCTGCAACGCGTGCTGCCTGACGATGACGACGAGGTTGATGACATCGGCTCGCTCAGCCAGTCGGCCGAAGCGCTGCGGATCACCGCAGCCGCGCCGGTGCGCAACACCTCGCTCGGCGGCGATTACGAAGGCTGAGGCTTCCGTCCCAGCCACGCGAACCGTGGCTGGGCAAATATCTTCTCAACGAGAAAACCGCGCGGGCTCGCCTGTGCGCGGACTTTGCTGACCCGACCGCCCCGACTCAGGCCCCTTGAGGTGCCGCGTCCGGGCCGGAAAAGCGCTTGCCTGACTTCGGGATCGCTGATCCGCGCACTGGCACGGCATTCGTCGGTCCCTTTGGGGCTTCGGGGCGATCGATCTTGCCGGTATCCAGCAGTTCCTTGATCTCTTCGCCGGTTAGCGTCTCGTATTCGAGCAGCGCACCCGCCAGAAGATTGAGCTTCTTGCGTTCGCGCTTGAGGATCTTGGTTGCCTTGGCATGACCGCCATCGACCAGCTCGCGGATTTCGCTGTCGATCAGCTTGTTGGTCTCGTCCGACATCATCAGCCGCTGGTTGCCGCCATAGCCCAGATAGCCTTCTTGCTGGTCTTCATACTGCAAGGGGCCGAGCTTCTCAGACATGCCCCACTTGGTCACCATGCTGCGGGCGAGGCTTGTGGCATAGGATATGTCGGACGACGCGCCAGATGAGACCTTGTCGTGGCCGAAAACCAGTTCTTCCGCCACTCGCCCGCCCATCGAAACCGATAGGTTGGCATGCATCTTGTCGCGGTGATACGAATAGTTGTCGCGTTCCGGCAGGCGCATGACCATGCCCAACGCGCGGCCGCGCGGGATGATCGTCGCCTTGTGGATCGGATCGGAGGCGGGCTCGAACACCGAGACGAGGGCGTGGCCTGCCTCGTGGAAAGCAGTCATTTTTTTCTCGTCTTCGGTCATCACCATGCTGCGCCGCTCGGCGCCCATCATGACTTTGTCCTTGGCGTCCTCGAATTCCTGATTGGCAACCAGCCGCTTGTTGCGCCGCGCCGCCAGCAGCGCCGCCTCGTTGACCAGATTGGCAAGGTCCGCGCCAGTAAAGCCGGGGGTACCGCGTGCGATGGTGCGCGGATTGACGTCGGGGGCGAGTGGAACCTTCTTCATGTGGACGGCAAGGATCTTCTCGCGGCCCTCGATGTCGGGGATCGGCACGACGACTTGCCGGTCGAAGCGGCCCGGACGCAGGAGCGCCGGATCGAGCACGTCGGGGCGGTTGGTCGCGGCGATGATGATGATGCCTTCGTTGGCTTCGAAGCCGTCCATTTCGACCAGCAGTTGGTTCAGCGTCTGCTCGCGCTCGTCGTTCGAATTGCCCAGGCCATGGCCGCGATGGCGGCCCACTGCGTCGATTTCGTCGATGAAGACGATGCACGGCGCGTTCTTCTTGGCCTGTTCAAACATGTCGCGCACGCGGCTGGCGCCAACACCGACGAACATTTCGACAAAGTCTGAGCCGGAAATGGTGAAGAACGGCACTCCCGCCTCGCCGGCGATGGCACGGGCCAGCAGCGTCTTGCCGGTTCCCGGTGAGCCGACCAACAATGCGCCCTTGGGAATTTGGCCGCCCAGCTTGGAAAACCGCTGCGGATCGCGCAGGAATTCGACAATTTCCTCCAGCTCCTCGCGCGCTTCATCAATGCCGGCTACGTCATTGAAGGTGACGCGGCCCTGCCGTTCGGTGAGCATCTTGGCCTTCGACTTGCCAAAGCCCATGGCGCCCGATCCGCCGCCCTTCTGCATCTGGCGCAGCGCGAAGAAGGCGACGCCAAGGATCAGCATGAACGGCAATGCCTGGACGAGGATATACAGCAGCAGGTTGGGCTCTTCCGCCGCGCGGCCGGCGAATTTCACCCGGCTGGCAGTCAGCAGTTCAGTCAGCCCAGTGTCGCCGGGAATGGGAATGGTGGTGAAGGTTTCGCCGTTCTTGAACCGGCCGGCAATGCGTTCCTCGCCCACTTGCACTTCGGCGACGCTGCCTTCGACGACCTTGTTGCGGAATTCCGAATAAGGGATCGACGAGCCAGCCGCTTCGCCCTTGGCGCCGAACATCGACACTGCCAGCAGCAGCGCGAGGAAAATGCCGCTCCAGATGAGCAGGCTGCGCATCCAGGGGTTGCCATTGGGCTGCTGATCGTCGTTCATGATGGAGTTGGCCATCCTTTCACTGTCCAATGTAGGGCGCGAGGGCTGAATGGCAAGTTAGCGAGAGAGAGGAAAAAGGTGCCTATCCGACATATCATCATGGTTCGCCGCAAACCGGGCCTCAGCCGGGAAGAGTTTCGCCGGGGCTATGAGGAGAGCCACAGCCGCATCGCAGTGCGCCTGTTCGGCCACCTGTGGCTGTCTTATCGCCGCAACTATCTGACTACGGGGCATTGTTTTGCCGGCGGCGGCGAGACGGCGGGGCCTGAGGACACCGGCTTTGACGCGATCTCGGAATATGTCCTGCGCGATGAAGCTGCGCATGCCGAGATGCGCCGGATCGGGTTGGAAAACATGGCGGAAATGAAGGAGGATGAGGCGAAGTGGTTCGATCAGTCGCGGTGCTGGAACATGGTATGTGAGAGCGTGGAGGAAGAGCTCTAGCCCCGAACCAGTTCATAATCCCCCGCATCGTCCACCCGCGCGGTCCAGCCGGGATAGACGACAATCGTCGTGAAGGTCTCCTCGATGATCGCGGGGCTGGTCACTTCGCTGCCCGGCGAAAGGTCCTTGCCGAGATAAACCGGCACCTCGCCAAAGCCTTGCCCCAGATTGGCGCGGCGGGTCTTGGCGGGGTTGGCGGCCTGTTTCGGCGCGGTGAAGCCGCCTGCGGCCGAGGGCGAGGGGGTCACCACATGGCTGGCGAGGCGTACGCCGGTTACTTCGGGGACTTCGTGTTCGCGGATGTGGTTGTATTCCTCCATGTGGCGCGCGTTGAACGCGGCGATGGCGCGGGCGCCCAACGTCTCGTCGATGAACGATAGGTCGCCCAGCTTTGCCGCGCCGTGGATATTGAACGTCAGCGCAAAATTCTGCCCCGGATAGCGCATGTTGAGCTGATAATCGCAGGCGACATCTGCCTTCGCGAACGAGGCGTCGGTAAAAAACTTCTCCGCCCGGTCGCACAGTTGCTGCCACAGGTCGCGGGCCTTGGGCAGATCGAGCGCGTTGGCTGCCGCGATGACCGAGCGTTCCTCGTCAATCATCGGATTGGCGATCAGCGTGCCGAGCGCCGAGAACGTGGGCGAGGCCTTGGGCACGAGCACTTTGGTGATGCCCAGATCTTCGGCCTGGATCGCGGCGAAGGCTGGGCCATTGCCGCCATAGGCAAGCATGACGAGGTCTTTGGGATCAATGCCCTTGCCCGCAGTTGTCCGCCGCACGCCCTGGCTCATGTTGGCATTGACCACGCGCCAGGCGTCAAATGCGGCCTGTTCTGCGGAATAGCCCATTTCCTTGCCGATGGCCGCAAACGCTTCCTCGATGCCATCGCGGCTAAGACGGAAGCTGCCGCCGGCAAAGCCTTCGTCGGTCGAAAGGATGCCCAGCATCACCAGTGCGTCGGTCACCGTCGGCTGGGTGCCGCCGCGCCCATAGGCCATCGGTCCGGGAACCGAGCCGGCCGATTTCGGCCCGACCAGCAGCGCGCCATTGGCGACATGGCAGATCGACCCGCCGCCCGCGCCCAGCGTTTCCACTTTCACCATCGGCACGCCGATCAGATAGCGGTGGTGCATATTCCAGCCGGCTTCAGCCGGGGCGTGCCCGCCGACCACCACCGACATGTCATAGCTGGTGCCGCCCATATCGACGCAGAGCAGGTCAGGATGGCCTTTGGCACGCCCGGCATGGGCCGAGCCGATCACGCCGCCCGCCGGCCCGGAGGCGAGCACGCGGATCGGCGCGCCGTCGATGTATTCCTTGGTCATCACCCCGCCCGATGCCTGCATAACCATCAGCTGGTGCCTGTAGCCGCCATCCTTAAGACGGGTGACCAGCCGTTCGAGATAGGAAGTGACGCGCGGGCCGACATAGGCGTTGACCACGGTGGTGGAGGTGCGATCATATTCGGGAGCGCGGGGGAGGACTTCGTGGCCGGTCGAGATATGCACGTTCTGCATTTCCTGCGCGACGATGGCCTTTACCCGTTTTTCGTGATCGGGATTGATGAACGAAAACAGCAGGGAAATTGCGACCGATTCAACGCCTTGCAAGCGTAACTTGCGGCAGGCTTCGCGCACGGCGGCCTCGTCCAGCTGCTTGTGGACGCTGCCGTCGTGCAGCACGCGCTCGGGCACAGTCAGCCGGCGACGGCGTGGGGTAATCTGCTTGGGCGCGGGCAGGCGCACGTCCCAGATGTCTTCCTTGAACCCGCGCCGGTATTCCAGCTCGTCGCGGAATCCCTCGGTGGTGATCAGGCCGGTGACCGCGCCGTTCATTTCGATCAGGGTGTTGTCGGCAACGGTCGTGCCGTGGACGATGGCATCGCACTGGTTCAGGAATGCAGGCAGGGTCAGCCCTTCAAGCTCGGCCAGCCGGGCAAGGCCCTGCATCACGCCTTCGGAGCGGTCCTCGGGGGTCGAGAGGTTCTTGTGCAGCACAACCTCGCTGCCCTTGAGAAGCGCGAAGTCGGTAAATGTGCCGCCGATGTCGATGCCAACCCGATAGGTCATTCTCTGTCCTCAATCCCGTAAAAGCTTCTCCCCTTCTAGGGAGTTGTTACTCCGCCGCTTCGAGCAGCATTTCCCCGCGCAGTGTCTCGGTCGCCGCATGATCGACCGCCAGGTCGTACTCCGCGAGGCTCCCCGTCAGCACTACGCCGTATTTTTCGCGCGCGGCCCTTTCGCTGACATACTCGTCGAGCACGTCCTCTTTCACTGCCTCGGGATCGCGGCGCAGAGCGGGGCCGAAGCCGCCGCCGCCGCCGTGCTGATAGGCGATCACTGCGCCTTCGGGCAGCAGCGCCTGCGCGGTGTGCTCGATCTTGCGCTCATTGGGTGATCCGACCTCGAAATGGTTCGAATAAGGGATGGCATCATCCCCGCCGCACATGCCCGACAGCGGATGGTCGGACGAAACCATCCAGGCCATCGCCGTGGTTGGTTTGAGGACTTGCTTGACGTTAAGGCTGCCCGGTGCGCCGCGCCATTGGCCTGCGCCGCCCGCATCGGTTGTCATCTCGCGGCTGATGTTGAGGATCGGGAAGCGGCATTCAGCGTCTTCGGCTTCCGAGAGGATCAGGCTGCCAAGGCTGTTGGGGCACGACCCCCAGCCATCGATGCCCTGCACCGCCGAGACATCCATCGAGCGGCAGTCGACGCCCTGATCCATCCACATCATGCCGTTGTCGTCAAAGCCGATTACTGCGTTGGGCATGCCAATCTTGTAGAGCTGCGGCTGTGAGCGTTCGGGCACGACCTGGCTCAGCGCGATGCACACCGCCTCGGTAATCTCGCAGGCCGGATGGAAACTGCCGAGTGCAGCGGGCTTGTTAGGCGGCGGCTGGGCGATGCAGCCTTCGGGAATGATGATCTCGACTGCGTTGAAATAGCCTTCGTTCTTGACGATAGTGGGATCAAGCGCAGCAACCAGCTGGCACATCACATAGGAGCGGCTGTTGGCGAAAGTGTTCCACACGCCGACCAGATCCTGCCGGTCATCGGTCCCGGTAAGGTCAACTGTCAGCTGATCGCCGGCAATCGTGCAGGTGACATGGACCTTGATGTCCTTGGTGCCGGCGGTGTCATGGTCGATCAGCACGGTGGCTGCGTAAGCGCCATCAGGCCACTTGGTCACTTCCTCGCGCACCCGGCGCTCGGTGGTTTCGATGGAATGGTTGATCGCCGCCTTGACCACCTCGGAGCCCCATTTGCGAATGAGGTCTTCCAGCATGTTCACCGCATATTGCACCCCGCCGATCATCGCCGAGATGTCGCCTGAGAAAGTGGCGAAGCGGTTGTTGCGGATGACCATGTCGAAAGTGTCGCGGCGCAGTTCGCCCCGGTGGACCAGCTTGAGGCAGGGCAGCACGAGGCCCTCGGTGAAGATGTCGACCGCATCGAGCGAAAAGCCGCCCGCGTCCTTGCCGCCGGTATCGCCTTGGTGGGCCTGCAAAGTCTGGATGCAGATCAGCTCGCCATTATCGTCATAGACCGGAGCATAGACGCAATAATCGGGCAGGTGCCCGCCGCCATGATCGGGATCGTTGCCGACGAACACATCGCCCGGTCCCCAGTCATAACGCTCCTGATTCATCAGCCCCCAACGGGTTTCCATCTGGTTGACGAATGTCAGCTGCGGCGTGCCAACCGCGCCCATCGCGAGGCGGCCATGGGCATCGACAATGGCGGCATTGCGCTCATTCGACGAGTTGATGATTGGCGAGGAGGCGGCCCGGCCAAGAAAGGTGGCAGACTCGAAACAGACCGTTTCGAAAGCACCGCGGATGATGTCCGCAGTCACAGAATCGATTGTGGCCGTCGTCGGCAGAGGGTCCCGCCTGGCAGCGAGTTTGCCGTTGAGTTCGTAGGACATGAAGTGTGGGTCCTCTTCCCGATTGGTGGCGGAAGCTAACACGGAACCTGCCGGTTCAACAAATCGCTGGAGCGAAATGACGAGGTGCGAGGCCAGCCTCTTCGCGGTATGAAGCAGGCAGCAATTTGCGGAGTGAAATGCCGGTGGCAAGCGAGGGCGCGAGAATCCATGCCGTTTATGCAGGCATGGAAATGACGATTTTCGATGTCATGTCCGGCCTCGCGCGGGAGCTGGGCGCGATCAACCTGGGGCAGGGCTTCCCGGACGCTAGCCCGGAGAATGGAGGGGGCTCGCCCGAATTGATCGAAGCCGCCGCGCGTGCCCTGCGCGAAAAGTCCAACCAGTATCCGCCGATCGGCGGGCTGGCCGAACTGCGCGATGCCATCGCGGCATTCTATGCGCACCGCCAAGGCCTGACGCTGGCGCGTGAACAGGTGATCGTCACTTCGGGCGCGACCGAGGCAATTGCCGATGCGGTGCTGACGTTGGTCCATGCGGGCGATGAGGTGATCCTGTTCCAGCCGGCCTATGATGCCTATGCGCCGATGGTGCGGCGCGCGGGCGGGGTTCCGGTTTCGGTGCCGCTTGCGCCGCCTGATTGGCGCTATGACGCCGAGACCATTGCCGCCGCGATCACACCCAGAACGCGGCTCGTCATGCTGAACGATCCGCTCAATCCGGCAGGAACCGCGGCGAGCGAAGCGGAGCTTGCCATGCTGGCTGAAGTTTGCGTGCGCCATGATCTCACTGTGATCAGCGACGAAGTGTGGGAAAACGTCCGCTTTGACGGCGCGGCCCACCGCTCGATCATGACTTTCCCCGGCATGGCGGGCCGCACGGTCAAGATTGGCTCGGCGGGCAAGATCTTTGGGCTCACCGGCTGGAAAGTTGGCTGGATGATTGCCTCACCCGCGCTCGCCGCCGGGCTGTTTCGAGCGCATCAGTTCGTCACCGCCACCACTGCGCCGGCGCTGCAATGGGCTGTGGCTGAAGGATTGGGCTTTGGCGATGGATGGTTTGCCCAGCGCACCGCCGGCTGGGCAGCATCGCGCGAACGCCTGCGCTCCGGGCTGGAAGGCGCGGGCTACCGGGTGCTGCCAAACAGCGCGACATGGTTCCTGTGCGCCGATCTCGCAACATCGGGCATCGCGCTTCATGATCGCACTTTCAGTGAGCGACTAGTGCGCGAGGCCGGGGTGGCTTCGATCCCGCTTTCGGCGCTGTTCGAAGGCGAGGCGCCGCAGGACATCGTGCGGTTTTGCTTCACCAAGCCGGATGCGATGCTGGATGAGGCAGTCGCGCGGCTGGCGCAGTTCCGGGCGGAGCTTGCTTGATCGCCTACATCACCGCATCGATATCTGCCGCGCTGTGGCGCTCGGCAATATAACCCTCAGCCGCCCGATTGACTTTCAGCCCGCGCAGGACCGGCACCCGCGCCTTGATTTTGCGCACCCAGCGGTCGACATGCACATAGCTTGGAATATCGAGAAACTTCGTCGCCCCGCCATAGGCATTCTCGCTATGGAAATAGTGGAACCAGGTGAAGCAGGCGATATCTGCGATTGAATAGTCAGGCCCCGCCAGCCATTCCGATTCCGCCAGCCGCCGGTTGGCGACATCGAATATGCGCTTGGTTTCCATGGCATAGCGGTTGATCGCATATTTGATGCGGAACGGCGCGACGCGATAAAAGTGCCCGAATCCGCCGCCCATCGATGGCGCGCTCGACATCTGCCAGAACAGCCATGACAGGCACTCGGCGCGGCCTTTGGCGCCGGTTGGGATGAAGGCGCCGAATTTCTCCGCCAAATGTAGCAGGATCGCCGCCGATTCGAACACGCGGATTTCCTCCGGCCCCGAACAATCGAGCAGCGCCGGAATTTTGGAATTGGGGTTCACCGCAACGAAGCCCGATCCGAACTGATCGCGCTCCATGATCTGGATTAGCCAGGCATCATATTCCGCATCCACATGCCCTGCCGCCAGCAATTCTTCAAACAGGATCGTCACTTTCTGGCCATTGGGCGATCCCAGCGAATAGAGCTGGAAAGGGTGTGGCCCGCGCGGCAGCACGCTTTCATGCGTCGCGCCGGCAATCGGCCGGTTCATGCCGCCGAACGGATCGCCCTCGCGCTGCTTCCATTGCCACACTTCGGGCGGCTGGTAATCGTCAGTCATTGCTTGCTCCTGCGCGTTGCATCCGTATCCTGCGGGGCGAAACTACAAGATCATGGGAGAGCCGCAATGGCTGCGCAATTCAAACACGTCCCCGCCCCGCGCGAGGTGAAGAGCAACCGCCAGGTGCCGACCATCCGCGGGCAGAAGCACACCTTCATGCTGATCCCGCCGATGGAACACCACACCCGCTGGTTTGATGCGGGGCCGGTGTCGATCGGGGTGGAAGCGCGCGCACTGGGCGATGAACACATGATGGTGCGCGGGCCAAGCATCCATGTCTGCGATGCGGCACGTGATAAGGAATATCTGCGCTTCGATGTGTTCGGCAGCGTGCTGCACTATCACTATATCGACAATGCCGCCGCGACGAACACGCTGTGGGGCTATGATCCGGCAGTCAACGGCCCGATGATCGACTGGGCCTGCAATGCTCTGGCCGACCGCCTGCCGACCTTGCTACGCGGCGCCGGGGCACATTCGCTGGCCAAGGACGTCGAGGAACAGGGTTGGGACTGCTCAGTGCTGGCCGATGTAGCCCGCACCGCAACCGAGGCGTTGGCGCCAAACCCGGACGATCTGACCCGCGCGAAAGAAGGCATGGACTGGATGTATGCGTGGAAGGCCGTGCACCCGCAGTTCAACACGCTGGATGAGCAGGAGTATTGAGGGGTTGCGCATTGCTAGCTATAGGTCATTGACGTATGCGTCATTGACGTATAGTCTGAGCCGAGGACTCGCCTTCAAACTGTCGTCGAATTGGACAGCTTTGTCAGGCAGGCCAAGGCGATCATGTCCGATTCCGAGCGTGAGGATATTGTCGGTTTTGTTGCGGCCAATCCTGAGGCTGGCGTGCCGCTGGGCGGGGGATTGCGCAAATTGCGCGTGCCGCGCCCCGGCGGCGGGAAGAGCGGGGGATACCGCTCGATCTATGTCTTCGGCGGCAGCGCCATGCCGCTGTTCTTGGTGACGGTGTACGCCAAGAACGAGAAAGAAAACCTGAGCAAAGCCGAACAGGCAGCGGCGGTGGAACTCGGCAAGCAGTTGCTGGCAACCTATGGAGTGCGCAAATGAGCGAAGTTTACGAGGGCCTGATCGAAGGGCTGAACGAGGCGATTGCCTTCGCCAAGGGCCAGGACACTGGCGCGGTTGTGCACCAGATCGAAGTGCCCGATGTCGACGTCGCCGCGATCCGCGCCAGCACCGGCCTGTCGCAAAGCGCGTTTGCCAAGAGCATCGGGGTGGCCAAGGGCACGTTGCTCAACTGGGAGCACGGCCGCAGGCGGCCCACTGGCCCGGCCCAGGTGCTGCTGGCGATGATTGCGCAGCGGCCCTCGCTGGTGCGGGAGTTGTTGCGGGCGGCTTGAGGGTGGGGGGGTAAGGAAAGTCGCACCGTGATCCGGCACTGTAGCCTAGGGTCAGGACTCATTGATCACAACCAGAAGATGACTGTGGCGGCGATGCAGATGGCGGACATGAAGGTGTGGGCGCAGCGATCATAGCGGGTGTGGATCCGTCGCCAGTCCTTGATTTTGGCGAACAGGTTCTCGA
>JANOBA010000359.1:0-5747 GCA_031411415.1 Novosphingobium sp. | reverse complement strand
CAGCAGTTTCGGCAGTTTCAGCAGTTGCGAGTGCTTCGGCTGCCTCGGCCGCTTCTGCAGCCGCCGCCGCTGCCGTAGCCGCTGCGTTTTCGTAGTATTTCGGCGCATGTTCGTTGAGGATCGCCAGGATCTTCTTGAGTGCGGCGGGCTCGTCGGTCTTTTCCATCGCTGCCAGTTCACGCGCAAGCCGCGAGGAGGCGGCTTCGAAGATCTGACGTTCGGAATAAGACTGCTCGGGCTGGTCGTCGGCGCGGAACAGGTCGCGCGTGACTTCCGCGATCGAGACGAGATCGCCCGAATTGATCTTGGCTTCGTATTCCTGGGCACGGCGCGACCACATGGTGCGCTTGACCTTGGGCTTGCCTTCCAGTGTGGTCAGCGCCTCGCGCAGGGTCTTGTCCGAAGACAGCTTGCGCATGCCAATGGCCTCAACCTTGCCGACCGGCACCCGCAGGGTCATGCGTTCTTTCTCGAAGCGCAGAACATAAAGCTCGAGATGCATGCCGGCGATCTCCTGCTCTTGCAGTTCGATCACCCGGCCGACCCCGTGCTTGGGGTATACGACGTAGTCACCGACATCGAAGGCGTTTGCCTTTGCCGTCATCAATCGTTCCTTTTCAATTCGAGGCCCGCTGGCGCAGCCGTTGCCATCCTCGGCACGCCCAAAACTGGCCGCTTGCCGGGGTTATTCTGGCATCGAAAGCGATGAAGCGAATCTGCCCTTTCAACTGCTAAAGAACCGGATGCACGATTGGGCGCAGCCCGGCTGGAACTGCTCTTCTAACACAGAAACGACAATCTGGCCAGTCTTCTGGTCAAGCACATGTTTTTAAGCTATTTTTTGCTTTGAGCAGCGGTATTCAGTGTGTTTGCGTGCGTCGATTCGCGGAAGGGCTGGAAACGCGCTAGAATTTCCGGATAATGGACCCGTTGCCCGCGGTTATCCGGTATTCTACCGGCGTGTCGTAGGGCAGATCAACGCGCAATTCCGCCTGGGAATAGAGCCGGGTTGCCGGCAGGTCTTTGCAATTGGCTCCGGTGCTGTCGCATTGCTTGCCTTCATAGACTTCCTGGGCGGTATTGCTGGCATTGCGCAAGGTAAGGCGGCGGCCGCTGCGGCTGGCGGTGACTTCGCCGGTGATCACTTGCGGGCGGCGCAACACCAGCACGTCGTAGCCGACAAACACCTTGAGGGCAGTCACTTCACTGGTCACAGGGCCGGCAACCGGCCGTATCGTGATCCGGTAGATCCGGTCGGTTGCCGCTGGCGGCGCGATGGCCGAAACCCGCACCAGCCGCCGCTGATCGGGTTCAAGCACCAGCCGCTGGGGTGTAACCAGCAAGCCCGAGACCGAAGGATCGGGCCTCGCCACCCGCTGCTCGCCGGGTAGGCCTGGCTGCCGGATCTCGAAAGGCTCGGCGGCGACATACAGCCGTTCGTTGCTGGCATTCCACACTTCGATGTCCTGAAGGCCGGGTTTGCCCGGCTGCATGTCGACAATCACCTGGCTGAGCACCATTTCGGCTCGGGCCGGGGATTGCGTGGTCAGGAGAGACAGCCCGGCGAGGGCCATTGTGAGGCAGTTGTTACGGACCTGTTTCATGGCATTTCCATCACGGTTAGGCACGGTTCATGGGAGAAGGGCGGTGGTGAAGTGCGAACCGGGAAACGAAGGGTTGCAAACTACCGTCCCCAGCTTGACGAAGGCATCGCCGGGATTGGCGGCGGACGGCTGAACCCGGCATGAGCGGCCGTCGGCAAGGGCCACTACCAGTTCGGCGCCCTCAGCGGTTTCGATCTGGAAGTAGCCGCGATCATCGGTCTGGCCGATCCCGCCCTCGCTGCGAATATTGGCACCGGCGACGGGGCGGCCGTCGGTGAACTCCAGCTGGCCGAACAGCGCGACCAGCCGGCTGACCGGCCATTCGAGGTGCGCCACATTGCCCGGATAGAGCCCGATGCGGCGCGCCGTCCCGTCATAGTGCAGCAAATCGGCCCCAGTCGGGCGGATGCGGACTTTGTATTGCCGGTAGGGCGTGACAGCCAGTGCCAGTTTGCCGCCGCTGCGCACGGTGCCCATCGGCATCTCATCGACCAGCACTTCGAAGCGGCTCTGCGCCGGGCCACCATCGACTCCGACCATGATCATAGAATCGTTTGGATTTTTGCCGACCAGAGCCAGGTTGCCGCCGCGTGCGGCTAGTGTGGTCTGGAGTCCCAGGCTGTATTGGGTGCCGCCTGCGTCGCCTAGGCTATGGACCACATCGCCTGAAAACTGCGCGTTGGTGGTACGCAGCAAGGCGCGGCCGTTGATCAGCTGCTGATCGAGATCGCGATCATAGCCTGCCGCCAGTTCGATGTCGGTGCCGCCGGGCTGATCGCGGTTCCAGCTGGCATTGAGCGATCCGACCGGGCCGCTGCGCGCCGCCTCGGTGCTTGGGGCCTCGCCGCTTGGTCTGCGTGTGCGAAAGCCGGCATCGCTGCCAATCGCGGTGCGGCTGCCCTGAAAGCGCAGGGTCAGGCCGGCATAGCCGGCATTGCCTTGACTGGAGGTTGAATAGTCACCGCTGAATAGCAGGTTCCAGGGGCCTTTGCGGATCAGATTCCAGCGAATCCAAGGCCCGGCGTTGTATGTCGTGGCCGTACCGCGTTCGCGCCGCCAGTTGCCCGCCACACCGATCTGCCCGCCCGACAGGCTGTAATTGAGGCTGCCGGCAAGCTGGGTGTAGGTCGATCGGGCAATCGGCAGGGCCGCCAGATCGTGATTGGCAAAAAGATCAAGGCTGGCGGCTTGCCGGCCGGGAAGCGCGGCTTTGCCCGGTTGGATGTGGCGTAGATCGAAATCAAAATTGAACCGCGAATTGCCGCTGGAGCTGACATGGAACTGGCCGCCGCGCGCGCCATTCGACGAAACTATGCCACCCAGGCGAAATTGCACTTCGGGACTGATCCAGGTTACTCCGGCTTCGCCGAGCACCGTCTTGTCGGTTGCCAGCACCGTGGCATCCAGTGCGATGCGCGGGCTGAGCCGCCAGCCTGCGCCGACCTGGGCGAAGGGCGTGCTGGTCGGGGCAAGGAACTTGCGGCTCTGATCATCGATCATCAGCCCCGCATAAGCGTGAAACAGGCGGTGCCCGACCGGGGCAATCTGGCGGTTGCGGGTGAAGAAGCGGCGCTCTTCGCGCGCCGCGCCGCTCGCTTCCTCGATGCGCAGCACCACTTCGTAGGCCCCATCAGGCAGCCCGCTGGTATCAAGCGACTGGTTGCCGCCATCATAAATGCGCGAGGCGATTACGCGTCCGTCGCGCAGGATGTCGACTTTGGCGCGCTGGCCCAGAAACACGACCAGCGGATTGCCGCGCATCTCGTCCTTGTCGAGCCGGGTGTCGAACTGGGTTTCGGCCCCGATCCCGAGGATCTTGCGCCTGCCGACCAGACTGGACCCGGGTGCCCAGAATGCCCCGCCCGAAAAGCGCCAGCCCGGACGGTCCAGCTCCGCTACCAGCTGGTCCGCCTGCACGCCGAAGGCGGACGAATAGGCCAGATCAGCGCGCAGCCGCTTGTCGGCATCGCCCACGATAAGGCGGTTCTGCAGGTTATAGTTGCGTTCGCCGCTGCTCGAACCCGACATCACCGCCGACAGCGCATTGACCACTGCCACGCCGGCCTGCGGTTTAGGCAGATAGGCAATCTGTGTTGCCTCTTCGATCTTCAGCAGCCGCGGATTGACAAACACATCGACCCGGAAGTGCTGTTCGTCGAAGATTACCCCTGCCACCTCGGGCATCAGCCGGCCGCATTCGGCCGGATTCGCGCCGGGCATGCACACCTTGTGGGCATTGCTGGGCAGGTCTTCAGCGGCAAGAGAGGCGCGGATAATTGCGGGTTCGGCCAATTCGGGAAGCAGCGCGATTAGCCGGTCTGGCTCTTCAAATCGCACCGAGCCGGGGCGATGGACGATCATGGTCTGCCCCAGTTTGCGGTCGCCGAAATAGACATCAACCAACGCTTGTTGCGGGCCGCTGAGGTCTTCGAAGCCCGCGGGCACGCCGACTTCCATGCGGGCAATCACTGGCGGCTTTTCTTCTGCGAGCGCTGGCTGCAACGCCGTGGCCAGAGTTGTAATGCCCAGCAAGATAACGCCCAAGTTGCCTGCCTGGCGGCAGCTATCGTGCGGATTGGGACGCGGTGCGCGCATGTCGCCGGGCTCAGTTCGGAGCGAACAGCAGAGTAAGCGTGCCGGTATAGGCGCCTGCGGTGGCGGCGCTGACGGCAGCGCTGCGCAGGATCATGATCAGGCTGGCGGTGTCAAAGTAGCCGCTGAGGCAGTTTGAGGTGAAGCCGTTGCCGGTAAAGCCACCCTGCGCAACATTTGCGACCAGATTGACGCCGGTTGTCTGCCCCGAACTGGCCGCCCACTGCACTTCATAGGCAAGGTTGGCGCTTCCCGATTGCATCCGGAGCGCCCCGCCTGCGCCGCTGCCACTGGCTGTGACGCTGTAACGATTGCCGGTGGCGCTGCTGTGCGCGCAGACATTCTGGGCGCTGGTCAGGTCGGAGCCGAAATTGCTGATCGCGCCAAATGCGACGTCAGTCAGGCCGGTGATGCGCACTTGCTGGGCATGACCGGGCGCGGACCCGATAAGGGCCAGAACCGCGCCAATCTGCGCGGCGAACCTGAGGATATTTCCCGATGCCACTGGTTACGGTTTCTTGCAGAATGTGGTTAACAACTGCCTAAGATCTGCGGCCATTCCAACCTGGGTTTACCGTGTTCCGGACGGCGATCGCGCCAATGCAAACAGCCCGGACCTCCAGGGTCCGGGCTGCAGTTTCGGAGAAGCGGTTGCCCAGACCCTGACGGCCCGGCCAACGCACCCCTCTCAAAGGCTTTGCAATTATTGCGGTGTGACGACGAGCGTCAGCGTGCCAGTGTAGGACGCGGCCGCCTGCATCGTGCCGAGGTCCGACGTGCCGATGCCGACGACCAGGCTGGCCGAGGTCGTGCCCGTAGTGCAGGTCTGGTGCGTTGCAGCCGAAACCAGGCTGGCGCTGGCCGTGCCGGTGGTCAGCGCGGTGCCGCTGGTCTGGGCCGTGGTTGCGCTCCAGGCGACCGAATAGGGAACGGTCAGCCCGGTCCGCCCGACAGGGTGAAGGCGCTGCTCGTGCCGCTGCCGCTGGCCGTGACGGTGTAGCCCTTGGTCGCGGTGTTGCTCCACACACAGATGCTCTGCGCGTTTGAAGCTGCGGTGTTGGGATCCTGGCTGGTAAAAGCGACATCAGTGAGGCCGGTGATGCGTGCGCGATTTGGCACCGAGGCCGAAATCGCGACCGATCCGGTCGAAGTCGCACCCAGCGTGCCCTGCGTCGCCGCCATGGCGGGTGCGCTGGCAAGAGCGGCTACGACAATAGCAACCGAAGCGAGGGAATTGAGAATATTACGCATTAAAAGATGCCCTTTCGCAGTCACAATAGCCGGTCAATAAACCAGTCCATCTGGTTTTCCGGATCATGCTGCTAGGGGCCAATACGGATACAGGGTAAATAAAGCGCTAAGCACACTTATTTCGGATATTCTTTATTTCAGATCATGGTTAATTTTGTGTTAGGGTCAGGACTCATTGATCACAACCAGAAGATGACTGTGGCGGCGATGCAGATGGCGGACATGAAGGTGTGGGCGCAGCGATCATAGCGGGTGTGGATCCGTCGCCAGTCCTTGATTTTGGCGAACAGGTTCTCGACC
>JANOBA010000358.1:0-4264 GCA_031411415.1 Novosphingobium sp. | reverse complement strand
CTCGCCGGCATTGCGGACAGACACATTGACCCAGCCGCTATCCGCCATTTCGATTGTCAGGGTCACCGGACCGCCCGGCTGGCCATATTTCACGGCATTGTCGATCAGGTTGCGCAGGACTTGCGACAGCTGGCCACTATCGCCCGCGACAATCGCAGTCTGGGAATTCGATTCAAATTCCAGGCCCGGCTGATCCTGAAATTCACCGATCACCAGCCGGGCGAGGGCCACCAGATCGACTGCATCCTGCGGTGCGTCGTGCTTGACTGCCTCGATCCGCGAAAGCGACATCAGGTCTTCGACCAGCGCCTGCATCCGCTTGGCTTCCCGCTTGATTATGCCGAGAAATCGCTCTCTGGTTTCGCGGTCTTCGCCGGCCATCGCGTCGGTCAACGTTTCGACATAGCCCAGGATCGATGCGAGCGGTGTCCTCAGCTCGTGGCTGGCATTGGCGACGAAATCGGCGTGGCTGCGGGCAACGCTGGACTGAACCGACAGATCGTTCAGGGTGACGAATACCCCCCCACCGGGCAAACGGCTGCAGATCAGTTCCCACTTGCTGCCGGCTACCGAGAGCCCATCCAGCCTGATCCTGCCGGTCTCGTTGGACGTCAGCAGAGCCACGGCCAGTGGATTGCGAATGGCGATGCGCACATCTTCGCCCAGGATGTGTCTGCCAAGCAGATCCATCGCCGCCGGGTTCGCATAGGTTATGCAACCCTGCGCCACCAGCAGAGCGGGCACGTCGATGAACTCGAGCAATTCAGTGGAAGGTGCAGCCATGCCAGTTTGCTTACCCTGTGAGAGTCAGTCTGTCAGTCGATATTGCTGCGTGCCGGCTCTAGAAATCGAACTGCGCGCGCATGCCTATAACATCGGCAGTGTAATCGCGGCTTGCACCTGCGGGCACGGCTGCATCATCAATCCACAAGTGGCCATAATTGGCCACGAAGCGGACATAGTCAGTCGGCATCCAGACCAGCGCTGCGCCGGCGACTTGCTGGCGCCCGCCGACGATCGCGCCGCTGTTCAGGTCCAGCCAGTCATAGCGCAAATTGACCTGCACCGCGCCGATCCCGCCCTTGCCGACCGGCTGCTTCGGTCTGATCCGGTCGTAGGCGCCGTTCTTGTAGGCAGTTGTGTCGCCCGTTAGCAGGTAGCCCACTTCGGCATAGCCGCCGTTGAAAGTCGGGTTGGCGAGGCCGGGGCGGATCGCAGTCATCCACTGGCTTTCCGCGCTCGCATGGAAACGCCCGCGAATATACGCCAGTTCCGCGCCGAAGGTACGTTCGCCAGTGGCGCTGAATGCGCCGGTGTCGATCAGGCGCAGATCAGTGGTGTGGGTAAACGGCCGCGCTCGATAGCGCGTCGTAGTCGCCGCATCGTTGAAGTCGCGGTAATGCGCCGAAGCGCCGATATGCAGCTGGGTATCGCCGATCTTCGGCATGAACACCACGCGGCCATCAAGGCTGTAGCTGTTGTTGCGATCAGAATTGAGGTCGGCGGCGTTGTCGCTGAACACCCCGGCCTGCAGCAGCACCTGCTTGCCGGTATAAGTGGCGCTGAGGCCAACGCGACGCTCGAAACCGAAGGCGCTGTTGAAGGCCGCGCGCTCCATAAAGCTGGTGAACAGGTCGGAGGTCATGTCCTCCATCGACTGGAATGGCTTGTGCTGGCCGAGTGTCAGAGTAAGTTTCGGGCTCGCCTTGTAGGTCAGATAAACATCGGTGAGCTCAACGCCGCTGTTCGCGAGGTCCGCCTCGATGCGATAGCCGAAGCCGCCCGGCATGGTGCCATCGAAGCCAAAGTAGGCGCGGCGGAACTCAGTGGCGATGCCGAGGCTGGCGGCAGATGCGATGCCCGGCGGCGCGTTGACCCCGGCGGTGTCGATCTGCAGCCGTCCGCGCGGCTTGAACGACCAGCCGTCCTTGGTGGTGATGCGCGGCGCGCCGTCCCAGGTGATTTCGGTGGCCGGCTTGGCCGTGGCCGTTACCACTTGCGGTGGAATCGCGGCGAGCGCGGCGCTGGCGCTATCGGCCTTGGCCTGCGCCGCCGCCGCTTGCGCGCGGGCATCGACCAGCTGGCCTTCGAGCGCGTCGATTCGGACTGCCATCGCCTGCATCTGGGCGCGCATCGCGGCGAGTTCCTGGCTAATCGCCGCGTCGCTGGCGGCGCTGGCATGGGCGGGCAGAGCCCAGCCGGTGGAAACCACCAGCGCCAAAGCCGAAGCGCGGATCATTCTGGACACTATCGGATACCCCTTCATTGCGATTCGATGACGCTTGGCTGACGCCGATACGTCTGGTTTATGACAACCGGGTGACACACGCCGGCCGCCGGACTTCACCTCAGCCGGGTGCCCGGCCCAATCGCCCGCCCGCGCAGCAGCGACGGGGCATCCATTGCCGGACGGCCAGCGCGCTGCACCGTGCGCACTGCAATGGCATCACTGCCACAGGTGATGGTCAGCGCGTCGTCGAGCGTGGTGCCGGGCGGGCCTTGCATGGCCACCACATCGCCCGCCAGCACGCGGAAGCGCTCGCCATCCAGCTCAAAGAACGCGCCGGGGGCAGGGGCGAAAGCGCGGATCTGGCGCTCGGCTTCGGCGGCACTGCGCGAGAAATCGAGCCGGGCCTCGGCCTTGTCGATCTTGTGGGCGTACGTGATGCCTGCTTCCGGCTGGGGCACTTCGGGATGCGCCGCGAGGTCGCCCAGCACTTCCACGATCAGTCGTGCGCCCAGTTCCGCCAGCTCCGCCGTCAGCGCGCCGCCGGTCTTGGCACCGATAGGCATCGCCGCGCGCAGCAGCATCGGCCCGGTATCAAGCCCGGCCTCCATGCGCATGATCGTCACACCCGTCTCGACGTCGCCCGCCAGAATTGCGCGGTGCACCGGCGCCGCCCCGCGCCAGCGCGGCAGCAGCGAGGCATGGATGTTGAGGCAGCCGAGCCGCGGCATATCAAGCACCACTTGCGGCAGGATCAGTCCGTAAGCGGCGACCACGGCAATGTCAGCCCCATGTGCGGCGAACTCTGCCTGCGCTTCGGCACCTCTCAGGCTCACCGGATGGAACACCGGCACGCCCAAAGCATCGGCCGCGCGGCTCACCGGCGAGGGCGAAAGCTGCTTGCCGCGCCCGGCGGGGCGGGGCGGCTGGGTGTAGCAAGCCGCGATCTCGTGTTCCGCCGCCGCCAGCGCCTGCAATGCCGGCACGGCGAAATCGGGCGTTCCCATGAAGATGATGCGCAAAACAAAACTCCGCTCATCCTGAGCCTGTCGAAGGAGCGTCCTTACTCTTGCCGTTGAAAAAGGGAAGGACGGGGCTTCGACAAGCTCAGCCTGAGCGGTTAGAAGGAGCAGATGGCTTCGCAAGAGATCGACACACTCGCCTCCGCGCTCGCCCGCCTGCCGGGCCTTGGCCCCCGTTCGGCGCGGCGCGCGGTGCTGTGGCTGGTCAAGCGGCGCGAAACTGCGCTGGCGCAGCTGGTCGACGCGCTCATCGCCGTGCGCGAGCGACTGGTGGAATGCCAGACCTGCGGCAATGTCGATACCACCCAGCCTTGCGGCATCTGTGCCGATCAGCGCCGCGATGGCCGCGCGCTGTGCGTGGTGGAAGACATCGCCGACTTGTGGGCGCTTGACCGTGCGCACCTGTTTGCCGGGCGCTATCATGTGCTTGGCGGGCGGCTCTCCGCGCTTGATGGCATTCGCCCGGAAGACCTGAGCATCGATCGCCTGATCGCCCGCGTCGCCGAAGGCGGGATCGACGAAGTGGTGCTGGCGATGAACGCCACACTCGAAGGGCAGACCACCGCGCACTACCTTGCCGAGCGCCTTCAGGACTTTCCGCTGCGCATCACCCAGCTGGCCCACGGCATGCCGGTGGGCGGCGAGCTTGATTACCTCGACGAGGGCACGCTCGCCCAGGCACTGCGCGCGCGGCGACCAGTGGGCTGAGTTCGGGGGCTGATTGAGAAAACAGGATTAACGGCGTTGCGGCGCCGGCCTTAAGGCTTTATTCACCACGCAAATGCGCAGAATTGCGCGGCCTCACAGGTCCAGCGGAGTGTCTTGAATGCCTACGCCTGCCAAGCAGCTGTCGATTTATAGCCTGCGCATCATCTTTCTGCTCGCCAATTTCGCTTACCAGTTCGTGCCGCTGTGGCTGATGGCTACCACCGGAGCGGGCTGGCCGGTGTTTATCACCGTTGGCTTCTTCTTCGTCTTCGTGCCGCTGTTCGATGCGATTTACGGTGATTTTCCG
>JANOBA010000357.1:0-7347 GCA_031411415.1 Novosphingobium sp. | reverse complement strand
CCTTACACCTTGCCTCCGTCGCTGCGGAGCCCAAGGCTCGCTTGTGGCACATGGGAACGAGGGATGTCATCCGGCTTGTCGCCACCTTGGCGACTTGGCCGGGGAAATCCGCGAAAGGCGCGTGCGAATATGGCCAATGATTATGGCAAGTGATCTCGACAGGCAGCTGATGGCAATCATGGACCAGCTGACCGCGCCGGGCGGCCAGTTCGAGACCATGCCCATCGCCCGCGATGGCCAGACCTATCCCGCCTTCGTCCACGCCCCGGCATCGCTTCCCGCGCTCTATGATTTCGCGGTCGCTCGCTATGGCGATGCGACTTTCCTCATTGATGGCGAGCTGCGTCTGAGCTTTGCCGAAGCACTGGCTCTGGCGCGGCGGCTGGCCAGCGGGCTGCTGGCGACGCACAACATCCAGCGCGGCGAGCGGATCGGCATTGCCGCGCGCAATTCGGCAAACTGGATCCTTGCCTACATGGCCGTCACGCTCGCGGGTGGTTGCGCCACGCTGCTAAACGGCTGGTGGACGGGAGCCGAACTGGCGCAGGGCATCAGGCTGGTCGGCTGCCGGCTGGTCATCGCTGATGCAGACCGTGCGAAGCGGCTGGACGGGCTGGAGCATGGCAGCGAACTGGTGGTATTCGGGCACGGCGATCCGGCTTCGGGCTTTGGCGAATTGCTTGCAGGCGAGCCCGGCATTTTGCCTGAAATCGCCGGTGATGATCTTGCGACGATCCTGTTCACTTCGGGATCGACCGGCGTTGCCAAGGGCGCGTGGTCCGAGCACCGCGCCGTCGTCCATGGCGCAATGAGCTATGCTGCCCAGTCGCTGATGGTGCTCAGCCAGATGGCGGGGGCTGGAACGGCGCCGCAAGGCCAGCCTTGCGGGCTGGTAAACGTGCCGCTGTTTCATGTGACCGGCGAGATTCCGGTGCTGCTGCAAAGCTTCCTGATCGGGCGCAAGCTGGTGATCATGGGCAAGTGGGACGCGCTGGAGGCCATGCGGTTGATCGACGCCGAACGCGTGACCTATTTCGTCGGCGTTCCACTGATGAGCTACGAGATCGCCACCCCTCCCGAGCGCCGCCGCTTCGACCTCTCCAGCTGGGTCAGCATCACCGCCGGCGGCGCGCCGCGCCCGGTCGAACATGTCGGCCGTATCCGCGAATCCATGCCGGATGGCTTCCCGCTGCTTGGCTATGGCCTGACCGAGACCAACGGCGTCGGCTGCGCCAATTTCAACGAGAACTACCTCGCCAAGCCAGACAGCACCGGCCCCGCCAGCCGGCCCATTGTCGAACTGGCGATCTTCGGCGAGGACGGCGGCGTGGTGCCGCAAGGTGCGACCGGCGAGATTGCGATCCGCTCGGTCGCCAATTTCGGCGGCTATTGGAACAACCCGGTGGCGACCGCCGCCGCGATCCGCCCGGATGGCTATTTTCTCACCGGCGATCTCGGCTTTGTCGATGCGGACGGCTATCTGTTCATTGTCGACCGCAAGAAAGACATCATAATTCGCGGCGGCGAAAACATCGCCTGCATCGAGGTCGAGCAGGCGCTTTATGCCCACCCGGACGTTGCCGAGGCCTGCGTGTTCGGCTTGCCAGACGCGAAGTTCGGTGAAGTGCCCGCCGCCATTTTTCTCGCCAAGGAAGGCATGGAGCTTGATGGCGAGGGCTTGCGTGCTTTTGCCGCCGCGCGCATCGCCGCATTCAAGGTGCCTGCGGTGTTCTGGCAGTCCCACGAACCGCTGCCGCGTCTGGGCACCGAGAAAATCGACCGCAAGTTGCTGCGTGAACGCTATGCCTCGCAAGGGAGCGGCGCTAAGGCTGGCAAATGAGCCTCAGCCGCATCCCCAATCAACGCGCCATCATCGACCGCCGCGCACTGGGCGAGGCGATCTCACAGGTCGTCGAGGTGAAGGGCGCCGACAAGTCGCGCCAGGCCGTGGTCGAGCTTCTGCGCGGCGCGCTCGCACTTGGCCGCGAGGAAATTGCCCGGCGGCTGATCGAAAAGCCCACCGCCGGGCACGATTGCGCCGAAGCCCAAGCCTTCCTGATCGATCAGCTGATCCGGGTGATCCACGATCACGTGGTCAGCGATGTCTATCGCTCCAGCAACCGGTCATCCGGCGAGCGGCTGACGATCATGGCGGTGGGCGGCTATGGCCGGGGCGAGATGGCGCCGCATTCCGATGTCGACGTGGCCTTCCTCACCCCGATCAAGAACACCGCCTGGTGCGAGCAGGTGATCGAGGCGATGCTCTATTTCCTGTGGGATCTGGGGCTCAAGGTCGGCCAGTCAAGCCGCTCGCTTGATGAGATGGTGCGCATGGCCAAGGGCGATCTCACCATCCGCACCGCGCTGCTCGAAGGGCGCTATGTCTGGGGCGATCAGGCGCTGTATGACGAGGCGCAGCGGCGTTTTCTCGCCGAAGTGGTCAAGGGCACCGAGGACCGCTTCGTCACCGAAAAGCTGGCCGAGCGCAACGAACGCCACAAGCGGCTGGGCGACAGCCGCTATTTGGTCGAGCCGAATGTCAAAGAGGGCAAAGGCGGCTTGCGCGATCTGCACACGCTCTATTGGATCGGCAAATACATCCACAAAGTGCGCACCCCTAGCGAACTGGTTGAGGCGGGCCTGCTGACCCAGTCAGAATACCGCCAGTTTCGCAAAGCGGAGAACTTCTTCTGGGCAGTGCGCTGCCACTTGCACGACATCACCCGCCGCGCCGAAGACCGGCTGACCTTCGACATGCAGCGCGAAGTTGCCGCGCGAATGAATTACAAGGACCGGCCCGGCAAACGCGGGGTCGAGCGGTTCATGCAGTATTTCTTCCTGCAGGCCAAAGTCGTCGGCACGCTGACCGGGGTGTTCCTCGCGCAGCTGGATGACCAGTTGGGCAAGCGCCAGCGCAGCGGCTTCTTCGCCGGCTTTCGGGCCAAGAGCCGCATGGTGCGCGGCTATCCAGTGGCAAACGGGCGTGTCGGGGTTCCCGGCGATGACTGGTTTCGCGAGGACCCGGTGCGGCTGCTCGAAGTGTTTGTCGTGGCCGACAAGGAAGGTCTGGAGCTGCACCCCGATGCCATGCGCATTGCCGCCCGCGATGCCCGGCTGATCGATCCGGCAATCCGCAAGGATCCGCGCGCCAATGCCCTGTTTCTTGAGCTGCTGACCAGCCGCAACAATCCCGAGGCCGTGCTACGCTGGCTGAATGAGGCGGGCATTTTTGGCCGTTTCGTGCCCGATTTCGGCCGGGTCAACGCGCAGATGCAGTTCGACATGTATCACCACTACACGGTGGACGAACACACCATCCGTGCCATCGGCCTGCTCGCCCGTATCGAGAAGGGCGAGATGCAGGACGAACATCCGCTGGCAGTGCGCATCATCCACCAGGTGCAATCGCGCCGTGCGCTCTATGTCTCGGTGCTGATGCACGACATCTGCAAGGGGCGCGGCGGGGATCATTCGATGCTGGGCGCCGAACTCGCGCTGAAGCTATGCCCGCGGTTTGGCCTCGATGACGATGAGACCGCATTGGTCAGCTGGCTGGTGCGCTATCACCTGCTGCTGAGCGACACCGCAATGAAGCGCGATCTCGCTGACTGGAAGACTATCGGCGATTTTGTCGCGGTGGTCGAATCGCTTGAACGACTGCGCCAGCTCACCTTGCTCACCATCGTCGATATCCGCGCGGTCGGCCCCGGCGTGTGGAACAGCTGGAAACGCCAGCTGATCCAGGAGCTTTATGACGCCACCGAAGAGCGCATCCGACTCGGCCATGTCCGCTATGGCCGGACCGAGCGCGTCGCCGCGAAGAAGGCTGCGGTCGAGGCGCGGCTGGGCGTGGATAGCCAGCTGGTCGCCAGGTTTGGTAAGCAGATGGGCGATGCCTATTGGATCGCCGAGCCCGACGACATCATCGCGATGAACCTGAAGCAGCTGGCAGACGGCGACGCTCCGCCGCTGGATATCCGCACCCAGTATTATCCGGCGCGCGGGGCAACCCTGGTGACGGTCATCGCCTCGGACCATCCCGGCCTGTTCTATCGCATTGCAGGCGGCATCCACCTCGCCGGGGGCAACATTATCGACGCGCGCATCCATACCGCGCGCAACGGCATGGCAGTCGACAACTTCCTCGTGCAGGACCCGCTTGGCCGTCCGTTCATGGAAGCGAGCCAGCTTGCCCGGCTGAAAACGACGATTGACGATGCTCTGGCCAACCGCGTCAGGCTGTTGCCCCAACTTGCCGCCCGCCCCCTCGCCCGTCCGCGCGCCAATGCCTTCGAAGTGCGCCCGCGGGTCGAATTCGACAACCAGGCTTCGAACCGCTTCACCGTGATCGAAGTCAGCTCCCTCGACCGGCCCGCGTTGCTCAACCGGCTCGCCCGCGCGCTGTTCGAAGCGCAAACCATCGTCCATTCGGCCCACATTTCCACTTATGGCGAACGCGCGGTCGATACATTTTATGTCACGGACCTGCTCGGCGAAAAGATCGAGTCCGTCCCCCGGCTCGACGCCATCGAGAAAGGACTGCTGAGCGCGGCAGGTGAAATGGCGCCGGAAATGGCGGCCTGATCAGCTGCCTCGGATCCGCAGCGCCAATCAGAAATGCCCGGCACCGGGAACAAGATGATCCCGAGCGCGTTTCCCTCCCAACTAAGACATTTTTGTCGAAACAGGGAACGAGCCAATGAAAAACGTGATCGCATGGTGCATCCTCGCACTGCCACTCGCCGCCACTCCTGCGCTAGCGCGCGATGGAGAAACCTATATCGGCATCGATGCCGGCGCGACTTTCCCGAGAACCTCGGCGATCACGGTCACGCCGTCAGGCAGCAGCACCTCCCAGATCTTAACACCCGGCACCGACTACAAGACCGGCTTGGACGTCGGCGGCGTGATTGGTCACGATTTCGGCATGATCCGCTTTGAATTTGAAGCGGCCTACAAGCGTGCCTCGGTGCAGAATTTCAGCAACGCGACAAATGCTACCGGTCGCACGAAGGCATTGAGCTCGATGGCGAACCTCATGCTCGATGTTCCCGCCGGCGATCGCACTTCGTTTTTCATCGGCGGCGGCGCGGGCATTGCCCGGGTCTATGACCGGGTTCTGGCCTCGAACGGAGCGACAATCGTCAATGGCAGCGATGCCCGGTTTGCCTGGCAAGCCATTGCCGGATTGCGTCACGAAGTGAGTGATCGCGTCGATCTGGGGCTGAAGGCACGCTATTTCGATGCCGGACGATCACACCTGCGAACGCCTGCCAATGCTGACTGGTCCGGCAAGTTCCGCACGATCAGTGTGATGGCCAGCCTGATCTACAATTTGGGCGAGCGCCACGAAATGGCACCGCCAGCGCCCCCGCCACCGCCCCCACCGCCTCCTCCCCCGCCGCCTGCCCCACCGCCGCTGGCCGTGGTCTGCAACAAGGGCCCCTACATCGTGTTCTTCGACTGGGATAAGTCGGACATCACGGCAGAAGCCTCGACCATCCTCGACTCGGCAAGCAGCGCCTATGCCAACTGCGAACGTGTCCCGGTGATGATCGCCGGTTATGCCGACCGTTCGGGCAGCCCGGGCTACAACCAGGGGCTGTCGGAGCGCCGGGCGACCAACGTGCGGGGTTACATGACTTCACGCGGTATCGATGACGGTGCGATCACAACGCAGGCCTTCGGCGAAACCAACAACCGCGTTCCCACCGCCGACGGTGTCCGCGAATTGCAGAACCGCCGCGTTGAAATCGGCTTTGGTCCCGGATCGGGCAACTAGAGCCGCGCGAGCAAATCCATCGCGAACTGTGTCAGCGTATCGTCGCGCGCGCCCATGATGACCACACGGTCACCCGGGCGGGCAATAACGGCGATACGCTGGGCGCAGTCCTCGCGCAGTGGGACATATTCCGCTTTTCCGCCGCCAGCCTCGATCAGCCGGATTATCCGTTCGCTGCCTTCGCTGCGGTCAACCGTGCCGCCGAAATAGACGGGATCGCACAGAACCGTCAGGTCATCCGGCCCCAGCAGCGCGGCAAAAACTTCGGCCAGCTCAGCTCCCATCTGGCGCAAGGGGCCATAGCCGTGGGGCTGGAAAAAGGCGATGACGCGGCCGGGATGGGCCTTCAGCGTCTTCAGCGTCGCGGCGCATTTTTCCGGGTTGTGGCCGAAATCGTCGATCACCGTCACCCCGGTGGGCGATGTCCCGATGATGTCGAAACGGCGGGCGAGCCCGGCAAAGCTGCTCAGCGCGGCAACCGCTTCGGCGACGGCAACCCCGGCGGCATTGCACCCCGCAATCGCCGCCAGCGCATTGGCCAGATTGTGGCGGCCCGGCACATTCAGCGTGAGCCGGTGTGCGCTGCCATCGCGCCGGTCGATCACCGAGGCGGCAAGGCTGGCGGGCATATCGGCAATGCTGCCCGGCTCCACGCCGATCATGGCCGCCGGATGGTCGATGCCGAACGTCACCAGCGCCTTTGCGCGCGGTGCCAATGCTGCGCTTTCCGCATCGTCGAGATTGATCGCCGCCACATCGGCCCTGGCCACGAAATCGCCGAACAGCGCGCGTAATTCCTCCATGCTCTTATGATCGAGGCTGACGTTGAGCAGCACTGCGACTTTCGGCTCATAGAGCGCGATCGAGCCGTCGCTTTCGTCGACTTCGGAAACGAACACCCCGCCGGACCCCACCCGCGCCGAGGCGAAGGGCCCGTCCGGCGAGACGAAATTCTTCATCACCGCGCCGTTCATGATCGTCGGATCGCGGCCCACGCGCTCCATGATCCAGCCCGCCATGCCGGTCACGGTCGACTTGCCGCTGGTGCCGCCGATGGCGACCGTTCCCGGCGCAGCGTTGAACAGGGTGGCGAGCAATTCCGCCCGGCTCATCCGCGCGCAGCCAAGCGCTTTCGCGCGGACCATTTCGGGCACGGTATCTTCCACCGCGGCAGAGGCAATCAGGGTTTGCTCGGCGCTGACGATCCCGCTGCCATCCTGCGGGAACAGGGTGAAGCCGAGGCTTTCCAGCCAGCCAAATTTCTCAGGCGTGCGGCCCTGATCGCGGCTCCGGTCCGATCCCGAAACTTCTGCCCCCTGCCCGCGCAGGATCAGCGCCAGCGGCAACATGCCCGAGCCGCCGATGCCGCAGAAGAACCATGGGTGGGAGGTGAGATCAGTCATTTGTGGTGCGGTATGCGGGGCTGCGCCGGGTTGCAACCATCAAGAGAGAAGGTTTCGCGCAGAGGCGCAGAGAAAGCAGAGATCGCAAAGGAATTGCGCCGCAGGCCACCATTCCGCTTGGAGAAGGGCAGAGAAATTGTGGGCGGCTTTGCCGCAGTCCTG
>JANOBA010000356.1:0-9208 GCA_031411415.1 Novosphingobium sp. | reverse complement strand
CGTGATGGCGGAAGGTTCACTCAGCGGCAAAGTCGCGCTGGTTACCGGCGCAGGGCGCGGCATCGGGCGCGAGATTGCGTTGCGGTTGGCGCGCGATGGGGCGGATATCGTCGTCCACTATGCCAGCAGCCGCGAGGGGGCGGAGCAAACCGCAGCCGATGTGCGCGCTCTTGGCCGTAAGGCATGGTTGGCGCAGGCTGACATTGCCCGGCGCGAGGAAGTCATTGCAATGTTTCGCATGATCGACGCAGAAGCTGGCCGCATTGCCATTGTGGTCAACAATTCCGGTGTCAGCGTCAGCGGCACTCTGGCCGAGGTGACCGACGAACAGATCGACCAGAACTTCGGCATCAACTTGCTCGGCCCGCTTTATGTCGCCAGCGAAGCGGCCAAGCGGCTTGGCGAAGGCGGACGGATCATCAACCTGGGCTCGACCGTCAGCGAGTTCCCGATGGCGGGCGCAGGGCTTTATGGCGCGGCCAAGACGGCGATGAAGCACTTTACCGTCAGCTGGGCCAAGGAGTTGGGCCTCAAGGGCGCAACCTGCAACATGGTCATCCCCGGCGCGACCAGCCCGGGGATGATCGACCGCAACCCGCAATATATGGATCATTACGCCAAGGGGTCTCCCTTCGGACGGATCGGTGAGGCAGGCGAAGTGGCCAGCGTGGTCGCTTTTTTAGCATCGCCTGAGGCAAGCTGGGTTTCTGGCGCGCATATTGTCGCTAATGGTGCGGCCAACTTATAACTTGCGGGAGATTGCGCGATGTCTGTCAAAACTGCTCTGGTCACCGGCGCTGCCGCCGGCATCGGCGCGGCCTGCGCCAAGCGGCTGGCGAAAGACGGTATGGCCGTCGGCGTGCTCGATCTCGATGCGGAGCGCTGTGCCGATACGGTGGCGGCGATCAAGGCCGCAGGTGGCATGGCCATGGCGCTGGGCGCCGACGTTTCCAACCGCGAGCAGACCTTCGCCGCAGTCGCCCAATTGCGCGGCGAGTTTGGCCCGGTTACGGTGCTGGTCAACAACGCCGGGGTCACCGACTTTACCCCGTTCGAGGAGATCACCGACGAGCGCTGGGATCTGGTCTATGCGATCAACGTGCGCGGGCCGATGCTCTGCACGCAAGCCGTGATCGGCGACATGAAGGCGGCGCATTGGGGCCGCGTGGTCAACATCTCCTCGTCCAGCGCGCAGACCGGAGCGATCAACATGATCACTTACAGCTCGTCAAAAGGCGCGGTGGTGACCATGACCCGCTCGATGGCGCAGGAATTCGGGTCTTATGGCATCACAGTGAACAATATCCCGCCCGGCTCGGTGATGGGCACGATCATGTCGGAAGCCAACCGCGACCGGTTTCAGATTCCCACCGAAGTGCTGCTGAGCACCATCCCGGTGCGCCGGATGGGCGAGCCTGATGACATCGCCAATGCCTGCTCGTGGCTGGCCAGCGAGGCCTCGTCCTATGTTACCGGGCAGACCATCGGGGTCAACGGCGGGCGGGTGGTGACCTAAAGTCCTGCTTTCGCCAGCGCCTGATCCAGGTCGGCGATCAGATCGTCGGGGTCTTCCAGCCCGACGCTGATGCGCACCATGCCTTCATGGACCCCCATCGCCTCGCGGCCTTCGGCACCGACCGAATGATGCGTGGTGGTGGCATTGTGGCAGGCCAGCGTGCGCGAATCGCCGATGTTGTTCGAAATGTCGATCAGCTCCAGTGCATCGAGCAATGCCCATGCCTGCTCACGCCCGCCATCGAGGATGATCGAGAAGATCGTCCCGCCGGTGCTCATCTGCTGCTTTGCAAGATCATGCTGCGGATGGCTGGCGAGGCCGGGATGCAGGATGCGCGGCACCCGGCTTTCCACGAACTGGCCGACTTTCAGCGCGTTTTCGCTTTGGCGCTGGGCGCGGATTTCCAGCGTCTCGAGGCCCTTGAGCACGACCCAGGCGTTGAACGGTGCGAGTGTCGGCCCGGTGTTGCGCTGGTAGGGCAGCAGCGTTTCGTTGATGAACTTCGCCGAGCCGCAGACTGCTCCCGCCAACACCCGGCCCTGACCGTCCATCAGCTTGGTCGCCGAATAGGCCACTACGTCGGCGCCGAGGTCCAGCGGGCGCTGCATCGCGGCGGTGAGGAAGGCATTGTCGACCACCGAAAGGATGCCGTGCGCGCGGGCAAGGCCGCAGACATATTCGATGTCCACCAGATCCATCGTCGGGTTTGCCGGGGTCTCGAAGAAAAACATCTTCGTGTTGGGCTGGATCGCCGCCTCCCAGGCCGCATTGTCGCGGCCATCAACCACTGTTGCTTCGATGCCGAAGCGCGGCAGCAGGTTGTCGATCACCCAGCGGCACGGGCCGAACAGCGCGCGGCCTGCGACCATGTGATCGCCCGCCGACAAATGGCTGAGCATCACCGCGCTCATCGCCGCCATGCCCGAAGCCTGGGTGCGGCAGGCCTCGGCGCCTTCCATCATCGCGATGCGCTCTTCCAGCATCTGCACGCTGGGGTTTTGCGTGCGCGAATAGGTCATGCCGGGCGCCTCGCCGGCAAAGCGCGCGGCGGCCACGCTGGCGTCGTCGTAGGAATAGCCCGAGGTGAGGAACATCGCCTCGCTGGTCTCGCCCTGTTCGCTGCGCCAGGTCCCGGCGCGCACTGCGCGGGTGGCGGGGCGCCAGTTGGAAGTGATCGAGCGGTCCTGGCCAGTTGAGCGTTTCATGGAGCTGGCTTTAAGAGCCTGCGCCGTGCGGGGCAAGGGCAGAGCGGGGGAACCTTTTCCGGCGTGCCGCGTTTCAGCCGTAACCCATGAGGCACTATGTTCACCCAGCTCCATCCAACACTCCCGCTGCACGTCTTAGGCAAAGGTGACGGCTACGCAGTCGGCGTGATCGACTATGGACAAGAGCACAATCTGATTTGGGTGACCGCTTTGAGTGCAAGTGGCGAAGTCTGGTGCGCACCAAACCCCTCGGTCCGCTTCACTAAAAACTGGACAATGGGCCGCCCCGAAAACCCGAAAATTGCGCTCGAAAAGGAAGAGATGTGCCGCGAATAGCGTGCACTGCCCCGCCCCCCCAGACCCGGAGACAGACATGGCGAAGACCCCGAACAAGCCCGCACGCACTGCATCGAAACTGTCACAGGCCACCGGCAGAGGCGGCGAAACGCATCAGCAGATTGCCCATGATGCCAATCACACCGATGGACCGGCCCATCTTACCACCAATCAGGGACTTCGCATCTCGGACAACCAGAACAGCCTCAAGGCCGGAGTGCGCGGGCCGGTGCTGCTTGAAGACTTTGTGCTGCGCGAGAAGGTTTTCCACTTCGATCACGAGCGCATACCCGAACGGATCGTGCATGCGCGCGGCTCAGCGGCACATGGTGTGTTCGAATGCACCATGGCAATCCCGCAGCTGACCAAGGCCGGACTGTTTTCCGAGGTTGGCAAGCAGACCCCGGTCTTCACGCGCATTTCGACAGTCGCGGGCGGTGCGGGCAGCGTCGACACCCCGCGCGATGTGCGCGGCTTCGCGGTCAAGTTCTACACCGAGGAAGGCAACTGGGATCTCGTCGGCAACAACATCCCGGTGTTTTTCATTCAGGATGCAATCAAATTTCCTGATCTGATCCATGCCGTAAAGATGGAGGCGGACAAGGGCTATCCGCAGGCCGGATCGGCGCATGATACATTCTGGGATTTCGTCAGCCTGATGCCGGAATCAATGCACATGATCATGTGGGCGATGTCCGACCGGACAATTCCGCGCACGCTGCGGAACATTGAAGGCTTCGGGATCCACACTTTCCGGCTGATCAATGAAGCGGGCAAGGACTGCTTCGTCAAATTTCACTGGAAGCCGGTGCTGGGTTTGGAATCGACCTGCTGGGATGAAGCGGTCAAGATTGCCGGGGCTGATCCCGATTTCCATCGCCGCGATTTGTTCGAAGCGATTGATGGCGGCATGTTCCCGGCGTGGGATTTGGGCATCCAGCTGTTCGACGAAGAGTTCGCCGCCAGCCTGCCTTATGACGTGCTCGATTCGACCAAGCTGATCCCCGAGGAAGTGCTGCCTGTGCAGATCATTGGCCGGATGACACTCAACCGCAATGTCGATAATTTTTTCGCCGAGACCGAGCAATCGGCATTCTGCCCTGCTAACATCGTTCCCGGCATTGATTTTACCAATGACCCGCTGCTTCAGGGGCGGCTGTTTTCCTATCTCGATACGCAGAAGTCGCGGCTCGGCACTGCCAATTTCCATCAGCTGCCGATCAATGCGCCCAAATGCCCGATGCGCAATTTCCAGCGCGATGGGCACATGCAGATGGAAGTCCCGCAGGGGCGCGCCAATTATGAGCCCAACAGCCTAGGCGAGGCGGGCGAGGATGGCGGTCCGCGCGAATGTCCGGCAACCGGCTTCAGCAGCTTTACCGGCCCCGCCGAGCGCAACGACGGCGATGCAAAATTGCGGGTGCGGCCAGAACTCTTCGCCGATCATTACAGCCAGGCGCGCATGTTCTTTCAATCGCAAAGCGAGATCGAGCAAACGCACATTGCCTCGGCGCTGGTGTTCGAATTGTCCAAAGTGCGGCTCGCACATGTGCGCACGCGGATGCTGAGCCGTCTGCTGAATGTGGCCGAGGAGCTGGCCGCACGGGTCGCCGATGGCCTTGCCATGCCGCTGCCGGACGCTGCCGAAATGGCGCGCGCGCGGGTCGAGATGGCGCCATCGCCGGCGCTGTCGATAGTCGCACAGGCCAAGCAGACGATGGCGGGCCGCAAGCTGGGGATCCTGTTCGATGAAGGCTCGGACAAAGCCTCGATCGACAAGCTCAAGGCCGAAATCGAGGCGGGCGGCGGGACCGCGTTTCTGGTGGCGCCAAAGGTTGGCCCACTCAAGCTCAAGGGCGGCACGCTAAGCGCAGACGGCCAGCTCGCCGGATCGCCTTCGGTGCTGTTCGATGCCATCGCTTCGGTGTTGATGCCGGAAAATGCCGAGCGACTGTCACGCGATGGCGGCGCGGTGCAATGGTTTGCCGATGCTTACGGCCACTGCAAAACCATTGCGCATTGCAAAGGCACGCAAGTCCTCCTCGACAAGGCGAATGTCGCGCCTGATGCAGGCATAGTTCCGAACGAGGACTTCGCCAAGGCGGGCACGGCGCGGCATTGGGAGCGCGAGCCCAAAGTGCGCATGCTGGCCTGACGGCTTGCCAGCCCGCGGGTGAGCGCCCACATCGGCAGCCATGCAATTTGACGTCTCTGCCGCCAGTGTCGCGCTTGTGTGTTCCAGCCGCGCCCACGGCGAAACTGGCGCAGTGGTGCGGCTGCTCACGGCGGAGCAAGGGCTGGTCGCTGCCTATCTTGCGGGTGCACGTGGGCGGCTGCTGCGCCCGGTGCTGATCCCGGGCAATGCAGTCGCCGCTGAATTCATCGTTCGACCGGGCAGCCAGATGCCATCGGTTCGGCTCGAGCTGGTTCGAAGTTGCGGGCCGTGGCTGGGCGAGCCGCTGCCTGCCGCCGCGCTTGCCTGGGCGACTGCGCTCACCGCCGCGACGCTGCCCGAGCGGCAGGCCTATCCGCCGCTCCATTCTGCGCTCAGCGCGCTGATCGACGCGATTTGCGCTGCACCATCGGCGCGCGGCTGGCTGCCGGGCCTGCTGGTCTACGAGACGCTACTGCTGCGCGAGCTGGGTTATGGCGAAACCCCCGCGCGGCCCGGTGAGCTCGACTGGCCCGGCCTGCTGGCTCAATTCGACCTGCTGGGCAAGGCGCTGACGCGCTACCTGCTTGCCGAACGGCAAAGCGATGTTATGGCGGCGCGCGCCATGCTGCGAGACCGGCTCGCCCGGATCGCCTGACGTTTATCGAAGGACGGAATTTCCCATGAAGATTGCGGTTTTTGCCGGCGACGGCATCGGCCCCGAAGTCACCCGCGAGGCAGTGCGCGTGCTTGAGGCACTGGGGCTTAACGACCTCGAACTCACTTACGGCGACGTCGGCGCGGCGGCTTACCGCAAGCATGGCCACCCTTTGCCCCAGGCCACGCTGGACATGGCCCGCGCCGCAGATGCGATACTGTTCGGCGCGGTAGGCGATTTCGATTGCGACCATCTGGAGCGTCATCTGCGCCCGGAGCAGGCGATTCTGGGGCTGCGCAAGGAGCTGGGCCTGTTTGCCAATTTGCGCCCGGCAACGCTGTTTGCCGGCCTTGAGGACCTCTCCTCACTGCGCCCCGAAATCGCTGCCCAGATCGACCTGCTGATCATCCGCGAATTGAACGGCGACGTCTATTTCGGCGAGAAGGGCATGCGCCAGACCGCCGATGGCCGCCGCGAGGGCTATGACATCATGTCCTATAACGAGGACGAAGTGCGCCGCATTGCCCATGTCGGCTTCAAGGCGGCGATGGGCCGCAGCAAGCGCCTGTGCTCGGTCGACAAGGCCAACGTGCTGGAGACCTCGCAGCTGTGGCGCGACGTGGTGATCGAGCTTTCGGCGGAATATCCCGAAGTCGAGCTTAGCCATATGTATGTCGACAATGCCGCGATGCAGCTGGTCAAGAACCCCGGCCAGTTTGATGTCGTGGTCACCGGAAACCTCTTCGGCGATATCCTGTCTGATCTGGCGAGCATGTGCGTCGGCTCGATCGGGTTGCTCGCTTCGGCGGCGCTGGCGGATGGCACCATGGGTCTTTATGAGCCGATTCATGGCTCCGCGCCTGATATTGCCGGGCAGGACAAAGCCAATCCGATGGCGCAGATATTGTCTGCCGCGATGCTGCTGCGCCACTCGTTCGGCCGTGAGGCGGAAGCCGCACGGATTGAGGCGGCAGTGGCGAAAGCCTTGGCGGCGGGCATCCGTGGCGGCGATCTGGGCGGCAGCCACGGCACGCGCGCTATCGGCGATGCGGTGCTGGCACAGCTATAATGTCCGCTAAGGGTTTCTTAGTATTAACCATATATCGCCGGGGCCTATGGACATGACACATGCAAGCCTCGAAGCGGCAATCGACGCAGCGGTTACGCCGCTGGAACTGGCCATCATCCTGCCGACCTTCAACGAGCGCAAGAACCTGCGTCCAATGGTGGAGCGGCTCGACAAGGCGCTGGCGGGCATCCGCTGGGAAGCGATCTATGTCGATGATAACAGCCCCGACGGCACTTCCGACGAGGCCCGCCAGATCGCATTGACCGACCCGCGCATCCGGGTGATCCACCGCATTGGTCGCAGGGGCCTGGCTTCCGCCGCAATCGAGGGCATGCTTTCCACCGCTGCGCCGCATGTCGCAGTGATGGACGCGGACCACCAGCACGATCCCGCGCTGCTGCCGGGTATGCTGAAGGCCGTCGCCAGCGGCGAATACGACATTGCCGTTGCCAGCCGCTTTGCCGAAGGCGCCAGCACCGAGGAATGGGGCCGGCCAGACCGGGTGAAAGCAAGCGGCATCGCCAATGCCATCGCCCGCAAGGTAACCGGCGTCACGCTCACCGATCCGATGAGCGGCTTTTTCCTTTTGAAGGGCGACACGCTGCGCGCCGATGCACACCGGCTTTCGGGCGTCGGCTTCAAGATCCTGCTCGATATTCTCGCCACGGTGGACACCACCCTGCGCGTCAAGGAGTTCCCCATGTCATTTGCCGCCCGCGCCGAAGGCGAGAGCAAGCTGGACCGCACCGTGGTCTTCGAATTTCTCGTCGGGCTTTACGACAAGTGGCTGGGCCGCATCATCCCCACGCGCTTTGCCCTGTTCGGCACTATCGGCGCGGTTGGTGTGATCGTTCACATGGCGGTGCTCACCATGGTCCTTGCGGCCTTTGGCACCAGCTTCCAGGGCCACTTGCTGAGCGCGTTCGAGATCGGCCAGACGATCGCGGCGCTGGTCGCGATGACGTTCAACTTCGTGCTCAACAACGCGCTGACTTATGCCGACAAGCGCCTGACCGGCATCGCCGGGCTGGCCAAGGGCTGGGCCAAGTTCGGCCTCACCTGCTCGGTCGGCCTGCTCGCCAATGTCGGCGTTGCCGCCGTGCTGGTGCGCTTCGGCTTCCACGAATACCCTGCCGCAATCACCGGCATCATCATCGGCTCGGTGTGGAATTTCGCGCTGTCGAGCAAGTTCGTCTGGGGCAAATACTAGAGGCCAAATACTAGAGGCCAAAAACTGGGCGCTGTGATAGGGCAACAGGCGTTCGTCATTGAGGTCCTTCATAATGTCCACATCGCCGCGCCGGATTGGTGCCGAAACTTCGGCCACGCGGGCGCAAATGCTCGATGCTGCCGAGGCGCTGATGCGCGAGGAAGGCTATGCCGCCGTCAGCACCCGCCGGGTGGCGACACAAGCAGGTCTGAAGCCTAGCCTTGTGCACTATTACTTTCCCACCACTGACGACCTGCTGATCGCGCTGTTCCGCCGCGGCGCGGACCAGAGCGATGCGATGCTGGAATCCGCCCTGTCCGCACCCGATCCGCTGCGCGCGCTGTGGGACTTTTTTGCCGACACCAGCCGAACCGAGCTGACGCTGGAATTCATGGCGCTGGCCCATCACCGCAAGGCGCTGCGTGGCTTTATGGTCGAACATTCCGAGGAGATGCGCGCGCGGCAGGCGGTGATGATCGGGCGGGTGCTGGCGCAACGGGTTCCCGTCGTCGATGGATTGAGCGCGGAAGGCATCAGTCTGCTCATGGCGGGAATTGGCCGAGTATTGGTCATGGAGGGTAGCCTGGGCGTGACCGCCGGTCACGATGAAGCGCGCGCCTGGGTTGAGGCCTGGCTGGCCCGGCTTGCCGTTTCGCGGGCCGAAACCGCGCCTGCCTGATCTTGACGGACATCGCCGGCATTCCTAGCTGGTCGAGACCGCAATGGAGTTTGCCGAATGTCTGTCGCCGAAAAACTGCGCCTGAAGCACGAAGCCATCAAGCCGAACATCGGCAGCCGCATTCTCAATTCCAAGGAAGAGCTGCTCGGCGGCACACTGGCCGGTGAAATCCGCGAACAGCTGGAAGCGCGCGGCGTGCTGGCTTTCCCGCAGATTCATTTCACTGACGAAGAGCAAGTCACTTTCACCAAGACCCTGGGCAAATTCGCGCCCGAACGCGCTGGCGGCGATGAAGTGATCAGCAAGATCACGCTGGATGAAAAAGAATCAGGCTCGGCCGCCGAGTATCTCAAGGGTTCGCTCTATTGGCATATCGACGGCAC
>JANOBA010000355.1:0-4856 GCA_031411415.1 Novosphingobium sp. | reverse complement strand
GGCTGGCTGCGCATATAGGCGGCGAGCGAACGCTCCAGCACTGCCGCATCCGGCCGCGTGCCATAATAGCCGCCGCCCGGCCCGCGTCGCACATCGAGCAGGCCTTCGTGTTCCAGAATGCGCGCCGCCTGCTGCACCGTGACAATGCCGACCCCCAGCGCCTTGGCCAGTTCGGGCAGAGAGCCGATCAATTCGTCCGGCTCACAGCCGAAAATCCGTTCGCGCAGGCTCTCCACGGCGCTCGCCACAAGGCTGCGCTTGCTTCCAGTATCGCTCGCGGTGGTTCTGATAGCTGTCATAGCGCTATATTATGCCTGTTTATTTTGAAGTCCACGATATTTTCCATGATAATTGCGCTTGTGCACCTAATTATATGCATATTATATGAAGCTGCGACTCGCATGACGGCTTGTCACCCTTGCTGCCGTCTGACAGTCTGAAGCATCAAACAAGGCAGGCGATTCCAACGCGCCGCCCGTGGAGAGTGTATTGCCATGACCTTCCAGCAGCCGAATATCGACCTCCTGCCGCGCCACCCGATCATCATCGGTGACGCGCGAGAAGAGGCAGGCAGCGGCGAACTGATGGCGCATATTTATCCCGGCACCGGCACCGTCACCCGCGAAATCCGCATGGCCAACGCCGATGACGTCGACCGCGCGGTGCAATCTGCGCGGCTGGCCTTCCCCGCCTGGCGCGCGCTTCCGGGCGATCAACGGCGCAATCTGTTCTTCAAGCTGGCCGCGTTGTTCGAGGCCAGAAGCGCCGATTTCGCGCCCAGTCTGGTCGCCGAGAATGGCTCGGTCGCCGCCTATGCACCCTATATGGGCTATGACGCCGCGCAGAAGTTCCGCTATTTCGGCGGCTGGTGCGACAAGATCCACGGCCGCACGATCCCGATGTGGGGCGGGCCGGCGCATGATTATGTGACCTATGAGCCTTACGGCGTCGTCGGCGTGATCATCCCGTGGAACGGGCCGTTGTTCGCCGCGACGATGGTCATGGCCCCGGCGCTTGCGGCGGGCAATTGCGTGGTTCTGAAGAGCCCTGACCTCGCCCCCTACAGCGCGATGATGCTGGCCGAGATCATCCGCGAGGCCGGCTTTCCGCCGGGCGTGGTCAATCTCGTCACCGGCGCCGCCGATGTTGGCGAGGCGATGGTTTCCCATCCCGGCATCGACAAGATCGAATTCATCGGCTCAGGCGCAACTGCCAGCAAAGTGCTGGCGAGCGCCGCCCGGTCGCTCAAGCCCGTTGGCCTTGAACTCGGCGGCAAGTCGGCGGTGATCGTGTTTGACGACGCCGACCTGATGTCTGCGGCCAAGCTTGGCATGTCGGGCGCAGTTTCGGCCAATGGTCAAGGCTGCGTCAACGGCACGCGCTTGCTCGTCCAGCGCGGGATTTACGATGCCTATCTGCAAACGCTCGGCGCGATGGCCGCGCATGTTCCCTGCGGCGATCCGCTTGATCCCGCAACCGTGCTCGGCCCGGTCATTTCGGAAACCGCCATCAATCGCATCCTCGGCATGGTCGAGGGCGGGGTGAAGGAAGGCGGGCGCATTCTGACCGGCGGCGCGCGTCTCGGCGGCGATCATGCCGGCGGCTATTACCTGCCCGTCACCGTGCTGGCCGATGTGCCCAACGAAAGCTTCATCGCCCAGAACGAAGTGTTCGGCCCGGTGCTCGTGGTCACGCCCTTCGACACCGAAGACGAAGCCATCGCGCTCGCCAATGCCAGCGAATATGGCCTCGGGGCTTATGTCCACACGCAAAACCTGCGCCGCGCGCATCATGTGACAGCCCAGCTTCAGGCAGGCATGATCCACGTCAACGGCTCGGGCGAAGCGATGCAGCCCAATTGCCCGTTCGGAGGCTGGAAGAAGAGCGGCCACGGGCGGCTCGGCGGCATCGAAGGGCTGAACGAATTCATGCAGCCCAAGAACATCTGGATGAGCCTGAAAGGACCCGAAGCATGAGCAAGCTGCTTGATCCCGCGACCCGTTCCGCGCGCGGCGCTGCGCTGATGGCGAAGGTCTATGGCGCGCAGCCCCCAGAGCCACAAACCCCGCTGGCAGAGAGCGTGCGCGATTTCGTCTATGCCGAGGTCTGGGCGCGGCCCGGGCTCGATCTGCGCACGCGCTTCCTGATCGGCATCGCCGGGGCGGCGCTGTGCCGCTATCCCGATGTCATCCTCGAAGGCGTGATCGCCGGCGCATTGCGCACCGAAGAGCTAAGCCTCATCGAAGTGCGCGAGGCGGCGTTGCATCTGGCGGTCTATGGCGGCTGGGGAACCGGCAACCTTATCGACATGGCGGCAACCCGTGCGGCTGAATCGCTCGGCCTGCCCCCTGCCCCGCGCCCGCCGATCCGCGCCGAAGCCTGGGATCCCGACGAGCGCACCGCGCAAGGCATGGCCGAATTCGGCAATACGATGAAATTCCCCGGCGGTCCTTCCGCCAGCCCGTTTCTGGAGGCGATCAACAATTTCGTCTTCGGCGAAATGTGGGCCCGCGAAGGGCTGGATCAGCGCTCGCGCCGCTGGCTGACCCTGGTTGGCGTGGCGGAGAGCTGCGCAGAAGTGCCGATCAAATCACATTTCCATGCCGCCTTGGCATCGGGCAATTGCACTGGTGAGGAACTGCAGGAATTCGTCCTCGCCTATGCCACCGTCGCCGGGTGGCCCAAGGCATCGGTAATTCAGGGAGTGGTGTACGAAATGATCAGGAAGGTCGAAGCTGGCCTGCCGTGGAACGGCTGACATGGCACAAGCAATAGACATGACCGGCAAGGCCGCGCTCGTAACCGGCGCCGCTTCTGGCCTTGGCCGCGCGACGGCAATCAAGCTGGCGGAGGCGGGTGCGGACCTTTGCATCGTTGACGTCAATGCCGAACGCCTGGCGGAAACTGCCGCCATGCTGGGCAATGCCGCCGTGCTGGTCCACGCCGCCGATCTTGCCGATCCCGATGCCTGCATTGGCGCAGTCGCCGCCGCTGTGGCCCGCTTCGGCCGGCTCGATGCGCTGTGCAACATCGCCGGGATCATCCGCATGGCCAATTCCGCCGAAATGCCGCGCGAGCACTATTTGCAGACCATCGCGATCAACCTCAACGCGCCGTGGTTCCTCAGCCAGGCGGCGATCCCGCACTTGCTTGAAAGTGCCGGCGCCATCGTCAACTGCGCAAGCTCCGCCGCGCTGATCGGCGAGGCCTATGCTGCCGCCTATTGCGCCAGCAAGGCCGGGCTGATGAACATGACCAAGGCGATGGCAATGGAATTCGCCCGCAAACCCATCCGGATAAACGCGGTCGCGCCCGGCGGCATGGTCACCAATATCGCCGACGGCATGACTTTCCCCGCCGAGGCCGAAATGGACCTCGTCGCGCGCTATTCGGGCCTGCGTGGGCAAGTCGAGGTTGATGACGTAGCCGATCTGATCACCATGCTCGCCTCGCCTGCGGGGCGCAGCTATCACGGAGCCTGCATTTCGATCGATGCCGGGATTACGGCAGGATGATCCTCGCAAACGCTAAGGTGGGCTTCATCGGCCTGGGCAGCCAGGGCAGTCCGATGGCGCACCGGATTGTCGATGCGGGGATGGACCTCACGGTCTGGGCACGCCGGCCAGAAGTGCTCGAAGCCTATACGGCCAAGGGCGCGAAAGCGGCTGCAACTGTTGCCGATCTGGGCGCGGCCTGCGATCACGTTGGCATCTGCGTGGTCAACGACGCCGATGTTTTCGCGGTCTGTGATCAGCTTATCCCCGCTATGAAAGCCGGCAGCCGCATCGCCATTCATTCGACGATCCTGCCGGAAAGCTGCGCCAAGCTGGAAGCGCAATGCGCCGCGCGCGGTATTGGCCTGATTGATGCGCCGGTCAGCGGCGGTCAGCCATCTGCCGAGGCGGGAACCCTGACGGTGATGTGCGGCGCGAAGCCCGAGGCCTTCGCCGCAGCAAGGCCAGTGTTTGAGACTTTCGGCAAGCTCATCGTGCTGCTGGGCGAGGCTGGCGCTGGCCAGCGCGCCAAGATCATCAACAATTCGCTGATGGCGGCCAATATGGGCCTCGCCCAGGCCGCGCTGGGCGCTGGCGAAGCAATGGGCATCAATCGGAAAGCACTGGCCGAGCTGATCAATGCCAGCTCAGGCCGCAGTTTCGGCTTCGAAGTGCTCGCCCGCATGCCCTCGCCCGCCGCATTCGCCCACGGCGCTGCGCTGCTGGCGAAAGATGTTGCGCTGCTAAAAGCCGTGCTGCCCGATCATCCCGGAGCTGAAGTGCTGCGCGCCACTGCCGAGCCATTCCTGACTGCCGCGACCAAAGGATAAATCATGACTTTCACCCTCGATCAGTTCCGCCTTGATGGCAAAGTCGCCGTTGTCACCGGCGCGGGCGGGCGCGGCAATTCCATCGGGCGGGCCTATGCCTTTGGCCTCAGCAATGCCGGAGCCTCGGTGGTGGTCGCCGATCTGGATGGCGAAGGAGCGGCCCGCGTCGCCGATGAAATCAATGCGGCGGGCGGCAAGGCAATTCCGGTTCAGGTCGACGTGTCGGACGAGGCCTCGACGCTGGCCATGGCCGAAGCCGTCACCAAGGCATTCGGCGGGGCTGACATCCTGATCAACAATGCCGCGCTGATGGTCGATATCAGTTACGACAGCATCGACACCGTGCCGGTCGCGGCATGGAACAAGGCCTTTGCGGTCAACACCACTGGCCCGTTGCTCTGCGCTCGCGCGCTCGCGCCCTCTATGCGCGCGCGCGGCGGTGGCCGCATCATCAACCAGACTTCAGGCGGCGCATTCCCCGCGACCAGCCTCTATGGCATCACCAAAATCGCATTGGTCGGCCTCACCACCA
>JANOBA010000354.1:0-11160 GCA_031411415.1 Novosphingobium sp. | reverse complement strand
GAAGATCTGGTTCTCGCCGTCGACCAGCAGCGGAAACTTGCCGAGCGGCGAGGCGGCCTGAACTGCGGCAATGTGTTCCGGAAATTCCGGATCGACCGCACGCACATCGAATTCCAGCCCGCTGGCATAAAGCGCGATCAGCGCCTTCCAAGTGTAGCTGGAGAACGGATGGCCATAGAGGACGAGCATCGCCTAGCCCTTTATTGCAGCTGCAATGGCCGCGACATCGAGCTTTTTCATCTCCATCATCGCCGCAAACGCCCGTCCGGCTGCCGCGCCGCCGGCCGCCATGGCTTCGGTCATGATGCGCGGGGTAATCTGCCAGGAAATGCCCCAGCGGTCCTTGCACCAGCCGCACTGGCTTTCTTCGCCGCCATTGCCGACAAGTGCATCCCAGTAGCGATCGGTTTCGGCCTGATCCTCGGTCATCACCTGAAACGAGAAAGCTTCGGTGTGCTTGAACTGCGCCCCACCGTTCAGCCCGATGCAGGGAATGCCCATGACAGTGAAGTCGACCACCAGCGCGTCGCCCTGCACGCCGTCGGGATAATCGCCCGGCGCGCGGTGGATTTTGCCGACAGGGCTGTCCGGAAATGTTGCCGCATAGAATTTGGCGGCGGCTTCGGCTTCGCCTTCGAACCACAGGCAGACTATGTTTTTCGGCGTCTTCATTTGCGCATCTCCGCGATCAGGGCATTGTCTATGGCTTTCGCCGCCTTGTAGGCCTCGCGCCCCTGCAAGCGCTGGACATAGCCGACGAATGCCTCGTTGGGTGGCACCGAGCCGAAATTCAGCCCCCAGTCGAGCTGGCTGCCGATATAGACATCGGCCATGGTGAAGCGCCGCCCGCAGGCATAATCATGCCGGTCGAGGTGGGCTTCGAGCGTGGTCATGGTGCGCTCATAGGTTCCCCAGCCGGCGGTCTTTTCCTGATCGGGCGAGGGGGCAAAGCCGAGGTAGGTGGAGACGATCGCCGATTCGAGCGGCCCGGCGGCGAAGAACAGCCAGCGGAAATAGTCGGCCATTTCGGCGTCTTTGGGCAGCAAATCGGCCTGGGGGTGCATTTCCGCAAGATAATGGCAGATCGCCGCGCCTTCGGTCACCACCCGGTCGGCGCCATTATCGTGGTGGACCAGCACGGGGACTTTGCCCATCGGATTGACCTTCAGCAGGGCAGGCGGCTTGTCGGCGAGATCGACCAGCACCTGGCCATAATCCGCCCCCGCCTCGTGCAGCGCCCAGCGGGCAATCTGCCCGCGTGACATCGGCTGGGTGTAGAATGTGTAATCGGCCATGTCAGGTCTTTGCTCCAACCAGCGCGAAGGCTGCGCCTTGCGGGTCCATCGCGTTCATCGCCCAGTCGCCGCCGGGCACTTCCATCGGGGGTCTTAGCACTTGTCCGCCGTTGGCGGTGACTGCTGCTGCTGCGGCATCGATGTCGGCCACGCGGATGTAATAGTTCCAGCCGGGCACGGGCACATGCGGCGGCTTTTGCATCACCGCGCCGATGCCCTCGCCCTGGTGATCGATAAAGCAATAATCGCCCATAGGTCCCATCGGCATCGAAGTGTTGAATTCGAAATCGAAGTGCCGGGAATAAAACGCCTTGGCCGCCTCCAGATCGGTGGTGAACAGCTCGTTCCACGAAACATGGCCAACCTTGTGCCGGTCGTAAACGTCGCTTTTTGCATCTTCCATGCCCGGCGGCGGCTTGGGGGCCATGATGTAGAATGCCACGCCCTGCGGATCGTTGACCATGGCCATGCGGCCAACCGGCAAGTCCATCGCCGGCATCAGCACCGCGCCGCCATCAGCGACGATTGCCGAAGCTGCGGCATCGACATCGGCAACCTGGAGATAGCCCAACCAGCATGGCTGCGCGCCGTGTGCGATCATGTCCGCGCCCAGTCGCAGCACTCCGCCGCCACTGCCGCCATCGGGGCGGGTAATGTGGCGATAATCCATGCCGCCAGCCTGCGGATCGGAGGCGCCTGCAATGGTCCATCCGGCTACCGCGTCATAAAAGCGTGCCGCCGCATCGGGGTCGCTGGTCATCAGTTCGTACCAGATGAAACTGCCTTTTGGATTGGACACGATTATTCTCCCTTTTCGCAAATCACGGCAAGCTGGTCGGCGCAGGCTGTCCAGCCTTCGGTGAAGCCCATATCCGCGTGGCTTTTCGCGGTTTCAGCGTCCCAATGCAACGCTCGGGCGGTGTAGCGGGTGCCGTCATTCTCAGCCGCGATTTCCCAGATGCCGATCATGAACGGGCCGGCGGTGCGCCATTCGCCCCCGGCGCTTTGCACCACAGCATCGGTGGTGACGAAACGTAGGCCGGGAGTGACCTCAAGGAACGTGCCGACTTGAGGCTCTTCCTCGCCGTCCGGACCCTTAAACACCATGTCGCAGCGCCCGCCCGCGCGCCAATCCTGCGTCACGACTTCGGCGCGCCAGGGCGCCGGGCACCACCATTCGGTCTGCCGGCGGGTCATCACGTCCCACACTGTTTTCGGCGGCGCGGCGATGAAACGGGTGATGGAAAGTTCGTGAGTGTCGGTGCTCATGGTCTTCACTCCGCTGCCGGCATGGCGGCCGGGTCCATCCACATCGGTTCCCAGACATGGCCGTCCGGATCGGCGAAGCTGCGGCTGAGCATGAAGCCATGATCCTGCGCCGGGTTGATTTCGGCAGTGCCGCCGTTCGCCCCGGCTGCATCGGCCATGAGCTTCACTTCCTCCCGGCTTTCGCAGCTCAGGCAATTCATCACTTCGCTCGATCCTTGATCGGGGATTGGCCGGGTGGTGAAGGTCTTCCACTTCGCATGGGTTAGCAGCATGACATGGATCGCCTCGCTCCATACCATGCAGGCGGCGGTTTCGTCAGTGAAATGCGGATTGTTGCTGAAGCCGAGCGCCGCATAGAACGCCATCGCGCGGGGCAGGTCGCTGACCGGCAAATTGACGAAAATCATTCTGGTCATCGCTGGTTTCTCCCAAGCCTTGCGAATCAGACTTGCACCTTCGTGCCCCGATGAGTTACTAAAGGCAACAATGGAGTTACAAAATAAAACTTCGCCACACGGCAAGTGGTATAATGATGCCTGCGGCACGGCTTTGGCGCTCGAACTGATCGGCGAGCGCTGGTCTATGCTGATCATCCGCGAGATGATGTTCGGCCCACGCCGCTTCACCGACTTGCGCGCCGGGCTGCCCGGCATCAGCGCCAAAGTGCTGACTGAGCGGCTGGAAGGGCTGGAGCGCGCGCAGATTATCCAGCGCCGCCAGTTGCCGCCGCCGGCCCCGGCGCAGGTCTATGAACTGACCGAATGGGGCTATCTGGCCGAACAATCGATTCAGGCGCTGGGGCGCTGGGCGGCGGGATCGCCGCTGCATGACCCCACGCTGCCGCTGTCTGCTGCATCGCTGATGATGAGTTTTCGCACCATGTTCGATCCCGCGCGGGCCAAGGGAGCAGATTCAGTAGAGTTGAAGCTTGCAGGGCACATTCGCATCGGCGCAGAATCGTTTGCCGTCACGGTTGGCGCAGGCCAGCTCACGGCCGAACGGGGCGAGCCGGTTGCTGCCGACTTTGACATCGCGGCGCCGCTCGCCAGCGTGATTGCCGGTGCGGTCTATGGTAAAGTGCCCTTTGCCGATCTGGCCGGGCAGGGTCTTGTGCTGACTGGTGATGCGAACCTTGCCGCGCGGTTCGCCGATCTGTTTCATCTTCCGGCAAAGTGAGGCTGGGTAATCCCCGCAGGCCTTAGTTAACCGGTCCTTTGCCTTCGCGCGCTATTCAGGTGGTATGCGTGGGGTATTGCAACTTCTGTTTGCCATCGTGCTTGGCTTGGCAGCGCTGGTTGCGTCCGATCCTGCGCGCGCTGAATCCCGGCCCTTTGAAAGCTGCATCGCGCCAATTCCTGCCGGCGAGGATGCCGGCCAGGTCATTGCCGCAAGCCAGGGCTTTGACTGCGCGACCAGCCAGAACCAGCTGGGCAGTGACGATTTTGTCGTGGCACTACGCTTCGCGCCGTTGGACATACATGCCGACGATCCACTGGTGCTGCGGATGTCCAGCGTCTGGATGAAGCGGGCAAAGGTGCATTTCCGCTATGCTGATGGCGGGCAGGCAGAATTCGACTTCAATTCAGGCGAGATCGCTCGGGTTCTGACGATCGGCGCGGTGTTTGAAGTGCCGGTGCCGTATCGCGCCGCGACGCTCGAATAAGGTCTATGTCGAGGCGTATGGCGCGGGCAATATGCGCGGCGTGGTGCTTGATCCCCGGCTGATGCCGCGCTCCGAGAGCCAGAAATGGCACATCCAGATGACGATCATCTATTCGGTCTTCGCGGGCCTCGCTCTGGCGCTGATCATCTATAACCTGTCGCTGTGGGCCACGCTGCGCCACCGCTTCCAGCTCTATTACTGCGCCATGGTCGCCTCGTTGACGGTCTATGCGTTCACTTCGTCGGGCTTGCTCAGCATCGTCCTGCCGCATGTCGACAACACGCTCCGCTTGCGCTGCAACTATCTGTTTCTGATGCTGACAGGAGTGCTGGCGCTGCAATTCGTGCGCCACTTCTTCGGTGGGCGCATCGTCGGCCACATGCTCGACCGGGCAATCCTGCTGGCGAGCGCAGCTGCCGCAGTTTCGGCGCTGGCGGTGGTGATCCTGGCGCCATGGCAAATCGTCGTGTTCGACCGGATCTATTTTCTCGCCATGCTGGCGCTGGTCGGCGTGCTGCCGTGGATATTGTTCCAGGCATGGCGGGCGAAAAGCCCGTATTTCTATTTGGTTCTGGCCGCATGGATCGCGCCGCTGATGACATCGGTGCTGCGCGGGTTGAGCGGGATCAACCTGATCGGCTATGACTTCTGGCTCGACAACGGCAACATCACCGCTTTCGCGCTAGAGGCGCTGGTCAGCTCGGTGCTGGTGACCGCCAGACTGCGCGAGCTTAGCTATGAGCGCGATCATGCCCGCGCCGGCGAACAGGTCGCGCGGCGGCTGGCGGCGACCGACCCGCTGACTGGACTGCTCAACCGCCGTTCCTTCCTCGATCTGGCGATTGGCCGAACTGCGCACCAGCGGCTGATGCTGATCGATATCGATCACTTCAAGGCGGTGAACGACCGGCTCGGCCATGCCGGCGGTGACGACGTGCTGCATTCCGTGGCGCGCGCGATCCAGGCTTGCCGGCCTTCGCGCAGTCTGGCCGTGCGGCTGGGCGGCGAGGAGTTCGCGCTGCTCTTGCCCAAAAGCGCCTTTGACGCGTGCACTGCGGACATGGTGCTGAAAGCCGTGCGCAGTTGCCCCATGCCGCAAGGCATCACGGTGACTGTCAGCCTTGGTTTTGCCGATGGCTCAGTTGCCAGCGAAGAAGACTGGAAGCGGCTCTATCGGCTCGCTGACACCGCGCTCTACCGCGCCAAGAGCGACGGCCGCGACCGCGCCTGCCGGGCGACCGATTTCCGGGCGGTCGCCTAAAACGTAATCCCCAGCCGCGCGGCGAAGGGCGCTTCCTGAGCTTCGATCTGCCGCCATGCCGGCCGCTCTGCGACGCGGGCGAACCAGGCTGCCGTGCGCGGATAGGCTGCGCCATCGGGGCCGTGGCCGACATAAGTCAGCGAGCGCAGCAGCGAGGCGACCGCGATATCGCCAAGGCTGAAATCCCCGACCAGCCAGCCTTGCTGCGGCGCTGCGCCTTCCAGATAGGCCAGGATCGGAGGCAGTTCCGCCTCGCCCTGCAGCGCGATAGCCTCGTCATAGGGGCGCTTCAGCAGCTTTGGCCCGACCAGCCGGTTGAACAGGATCTTGAGGCCGGCGCCAGCGAGAATGGTGTCGGCAAATTCATCGAACCACACCGCGCGCCCGCGCGCCTGCGCATCTGCCGGAAGTAGGGCGGGGGCGGGGTGCTTGGTCTCAAGATAATGGGCGATCGCGCTCGAATCGGCGAGCGTATAGTCGCCGTCACGCATCGCCGGTATTTTGCCGAAAGGGCTCGCCTCGGCGAATTCGGAATTGGGATTGCCGGGGCTGCCGACGACGAGTTCGCAATCGATGCCCTTTTCCGCCGCAATCAGCGCGACCTTGCGCACGAAAGGGGAAAGCAGCGCGCCATAGAGTTTCATGCATTTCGCTCCCGCGATGATGGAATTGCACTGCAATGCTTATTGCAGGGCGGCGCGCCCGCGTATAGGCGCTTGGGTCTATGACTGATATTCCAAACATCCAGCCAGACAGCCGCGCCACCACGATACTGGACGCGCCTGACCGCGAAATTTCGGTGCGCGAGGCTTTCGGCATCGACATCGACATGATGGTGCCTGCTTTCTCCGAGGCCGACGAGCGCGTGCCTGATCTCGATGGCAGCTATGTGTTCGATCCGGATACCACGCTGGCGATCCTGGCGGGATTTGCCTATAATCGCCGGGTGATGGTGCAGGGCTATCACGGCACCGGCAAATCGACGCATATCGAACAGGTTGCCGCCCGGCTCAACTGGCCGTGCATCCGCATCAACCTTGATGCCCACATCAGCCGCATCGACCTGATCGGCCGCGATGCCATCGTGCTGCGCGACGGCCTGCAGGTTACGGAATTCCGCGAAGGCTTGCTGCCTTGGGCCTTGCAGACGCCGACCGCCTTGGTGTTCGACGAATACGATGCGGGGCGCCCCGACGTGATGTTCGTTATCCAGCGCGTGCTGGAGGCCGAGGGCAAGCTGACCCTGCTGGACCAGAACCGGGTGATCCGCCCCAACAAGTGGTTCCGCCTGTTCGCCACGGCCAACACCGTGGGCCTTGGCGATACCAGCGGGCTTTATCACGGCACCCAGGCGATCAACCAGGGCCAGATGGACCGCTGGAACATTGTCGTCGGGCTCAATTATTTGCCCGCCGCCGTCGAATGCCAGATTGTCCTCTCCAAGTCCGAAGGCATGGGCGAAAAGCTGGTGGCCGACATGGTCAAGGTCGCTGATCTGACGCGTCAGGGCTTCGTCAATGGCGATATTTCCACCGTGATGAGCCCGCGCACCGTGATCACCTGGGCGCAGAACACCGCGATCTTCAAGGACCCCGGCTTCGCCTTCCGCCTGTCGTTCCTCAACAAGTGCGACGAGACCGAGCGGATGCTGGTGGCGGAATACTACCAGCGCGTGTTCGGCACGGAATTGCCGGAGAGCGTTGTCGGCAAGGGGTGAAGTCGTCCCCGTGCCGGGAAGGATCATCGGTCGGCGTACTTCGCCCCGACGAAATACAGCCCCTGCGGTGGGGCATTGAGCCCCAGCGCCTTCCTGTCCCGCGCCTCCAGCGCCTCGGCGATGCGGCTCTCCTGCCAGCGCCCCAGCCCGACCAGCACCAGACAGCCGACCATCGAGCGGACCTGATGGTGCAGGAAGCTGCGGGCATCGGCTTCGATCAGCACGCGGTCGCCCTCTCGCCGCACATCGAGCCGGTCCAGCGTCTTGACTGGACTGGCAGACTGGCAGTGGACCGAGCGGAAAGTGGTGAAATCGTGGTGTCCGACCAGAAGCTGCGCCGCGCGCTGCATGGCCTCGGTATCGAGCGGATGGCGCACATGCCAGGCGCGATCAAGGTCGACCGTCAGCGGGGCGCGGCGGTTGATCACATGGTAGCGGTATGAACGGCCAGTGCAGGAAAAGCGGGCGTGCCAGTCATCGGGAACGATCTCGCATGCGGTGACGGCGATGGGTGCCGGGCGCAGGCAGGCGTTGAGCGCTTCCATCAGGCGGAACGGCGCGATGTCTTTCGCCACGTCGATATGCGCGCGCATGGCGAGGGCATGGACGCCGGCATCAGTCCGTCCGGCGGCATGCATGGCCGTTTTTGCGCCGGTGATGGCGAACACGGCCTCCTCGACAGATTGCTGCACCGTTGGGCCTTGTGGCTGGCGTTGCAGGCCCATGAAGGGCGTTCCGTCAAATTCGAGAGTGAGGGCAAAGCGGGTCATTGGCAGCGTTTCATCCGGCCGGTTGCGCTGTCAGTAGATCTGCTGCGCTGGTGACCCCTACGGGAATCGAACCCGTGTTTCAGCCGTGAGAGGGCCGCGTCCTAACCGCTAGACGAAGGGGCCAATTGCACCTGGCTTGCCCACCATAGCCAGCCCGGTGGGGACTCGCAAAGAATGGTGACCCCAACGGGAATCGAACCCGTGTTTCAGCCGTGAAAGGGCCGCGTCCTAACCGCTAGACGATGGGGCCATACTGGCTGACGCCGTTGGCTGTAGGGCCGGGCCTTTAAGCAAGGGTTGGGGAAGGGTCAAGGGAGCAAATCCCGCTCCTGTCCAGTGACTGAATTTCGCTTGCCTTCAATCCGCCCAGGCGGCGTCCTCAAGATGCAGTTCTGCTGCCGGGCGGCTGCCCCAGTCGTCGATCTTCGGGCGGCCCGCCAGCCACAATTTGCGCCCCTGCGCGCCGTGGAGCAAGGCCTGGCCCATTGCACTCTCGGCCGCGCGGAAGGCAATCGCCTTGAAACTTGCCCCGTCGTCGCCGCGCGCGATCAGGCGGACATGGTCCGTGCCGACAATGTCCGCTTTGACCAGCCGCACCGGGCCGACGACGATGCGCGGACCCGGCCAGCCGTTGCCAAACGGCCCGGCGAGTTCAAGCCGCGAGACCAGCTCCGGGGTCAACCCGCCGGGCGCCAGCGCCAGATCGAGCCGCAGAGCCGATCGGGTGGCGGCGGCGGCGACGTCTGCGGCAAGGCGCGCGTCGAGCCATTCGCCCAGCGCATCGGCCTTGCCGTCGGCGATGGTTAGCCCGGCGGCCATCGCATGTCCGCCGCCGGCAATCAGCAGGCCCGCTTCCTTGGCCGCGATGATCGCCGCGCCAAGATCGACTCCCGTGATCGAGCGGCCAGAGCCTTTGCCGTTGCCGCCCTCGTCCGCATCGAGCGCGATGACGATCGAGGGTTTTCCGGTCTTTTCCTTGATTCGCCCGGCGACGATGCCGATCACGCCGGGGTGCCAGCCGCGCCCGGCGATCACCTGCACGGCGCGGTTGTGCTGGCCGGCGATCTGCAACTCGGCGGCTTCTTGCACGGCCGCCTCGATGCCGCGCCGCTCCTCGTTGAGGCGGGATAGCTGTTCGGCAATGTCGCGCGCTTCTTCGGGATCGTCGCTGGTCAGCAGACGCACCCCCAGCGTCGATTCGCCTACCCGCCCACCGGCATTGACCCGGGGCCCAAGCGCAAAGCCGAGGTCGCTGCAGGTCGGCGCACGATTGAGCCGCGAGGCGTCGATCAGGGCGGCCATGCCGATGTTTTCGCGCCGCGCCATGACTTTCAGGCCCTGTGAGACCAGCGCGCGGTTTAGCCCGTGGAGCGAGGCGACATCGGCGACCGTGCCCAGCGCGACGAGATCGAGCAGGGCGAAAAGGTCGGGCGCCGGCACGCTCTCGAAGCGGCCCTTGAGGCGCAAATTGCGGAGTAGCGCGACCGCCAGCAGGAAGGCGACGCCAACCGCAGCAAGATTGCCGTTTGCGGCGGCTTCGGGCTCTTCATCGAGGCGATTTGGGTTTACCAATGCGGTGCATATTGGTAATTCATGTGAACATTTATGGTGATCGACGACGATCACTTCGGCGCCAGCCACGCGGGCTGCCGCCAGCGCCTCGTGCGCCATCGCGCCGCAATCGACTGTGACGATCAGGCTGGAGCCCTCACCGGCGATCCGCACCAGCGCTTCGGCGGAAGGTCCATAGCCTTCGAGCAGCCGGTCGGGGATGTAATACCGGGGCGCGCCACCCAGTTCGCGCAGCAGTCGCACGAGCAGCGCGGCGCTGGTCGCGCCGTCGACATCGTAATCGCCATAGATCGTCACCGCCTCGCCGTTCTCGACCGCTTGCGCCAGCCGCTCGGCGGCAGTGTCCATGTCGCGGAACAGCGATGGGTCGGGCAGGAAATCGCGCAAGGCCGGGGCGCGGTGGCGGGCAAGGTCATCGCGGGCGACGCCGCGGGCGAGGAGCAGCTGATCGAGCAGATCGTCTTCCAGCCCGGCGGGGCCAGCAGACAGGTCCATATTGCCGCCGCGCCAGCGCCAAGCCTTACCGCCGAGCGACGCTTCGATGCCGAAAACGAGGGCTACCTGAGCGGTCATTGCTGCGCTGCTAGACGATAGCGGTGCTGCGGGAAAGGGCTCGTCTCGGCGGCCTCAATCTGGCAGTTCTCGCTAGCGGCAAACGCACAAAACCAGCGCTCAGGACCTCGGGGGCGCCTGGCCTCTGCGAAAGTCCGCTGGATTGTTGCTCCGGTCGGCCAAGTAGCAGCGCCAATCGCCGAACGTCGTCTTGTAACAATAACCCATCGCGTTTGGATGACTGTAGGTGTTGCAATTGGTGCCTGGCGGACCGACGTGTTCTGTGACCAGGTCTTTGCATTGATACAGCAAGTAACTTCCGCGAATCGGGTACAGTGGGACTCTCACATTTATAGATTCAAAAGCGCCCAAATTCGGCGTGTAGGGAACCCCGCCGCCGACTTGTAGCCTTAGATTTTCAACCAGATACAGGTGGCCACTATAAATTCGCTCGGCCTGGCAAATGAAATATCGACTGGCCAACGCCGCCGTGATGGCCCCACTTGCCGGCGCCTTCGTATCCCGGCACGTGCGGGGATCGCGTGCACCATAGCGACCGTTGATTGACCTTGGCGCCTGAACAGCGGTCAAAGGCGTGTTTGTCGGCGAGCGCATATTTTGCGGTTGGTTATTCGGGACGCTCCGCACATTTGAATTTCTGCCAGTACTAACCCGCCTTAAGGAGGTGGCGGGGTAGGGAATTAAGAGTCCTTGAAGAGTGCGAACTAAATATTCGCCATTTTCCTTTGCCTCGATAATTTCACCTCCCCACCAGTCGCCAGCGGTGAAATACTCAATTTGGTCTCCAGATTGATAGCCTCCACCTTGAGCGAATGCCGGAGGAGTTGAAGCGCTGAAAGAAAAAGACCCTATTAAGAGAAATAATGATAGCAACTTGGTATTTCCCGATTTCTTCGTCATCTAGGGTCAGGACTCATTGATCACAACCAGAAGATGACTGTGGCGGCGATGCAGATGGCGGACATGAAGGTGTGGGCGCAGCGATCATAGCGGGTGTGGATCCGTCGCCAGTCCTTGATTTTGGCGAACAGGTTCTCGAC
>JANOBA010000353.1:0-1963 GCA_031411415.1 Novosphingobium sp. | reverse complement strand
CAAAAATCGCGAAATCGCAGTTCGCGCAGCTGAATAGCCTCGGCATCCTGGCCCCATTGCTCGGTCTGAAAGTCTTCTTCAAGATTGGCGGCGTCCCATAATGCTGAACCATCAGCCCCCTGCTCAATCGCAGCCAGCGCGATGATCAGCGAGGCCGAGAGCCCTGAAAGCGAGCGCAGCGCTGCGAGGGAGAAACTGTCATACGTCGCCAGTACCGCCTGTATACGCGCCAAGTTGGCGGGCGGCTGCGCGAGGTGCATTATGCCGCTGGTGCGGGAGAAGGCGATGTCCCAGCGGTGCTCGGCGGCGGTGAGCAGCGGCTCCCACAAGGTGATCTGGCGGCGGTGCAATGCCTCGCCAGTTTCGGCGCGGTAGCACAGGGTATCGCTTTCAGCGAAGCGCAGTATCGCAGCGATAACCGCGCTCCGCGTCGGCCCGGCAATGTCGATGGCATAGTCGGCAAGGTCGCGGATGGGGAAGCTGGCGGGGTCGATCTCGCCCTCCTGCCGCTCCCATTCCGCTGCCAGCGCCTCTGCGAGTGCATGTGTGGGTACGACTTGTGCGGCCTTGCCTGGCGTTTTTACCCCGCGCCCGTCAAGCAGCACCTGCCAGCCGGTTTCGTGCTGGCCAAGGCTTACATTCTTGTAAAAGCGCTTCATGGACCGGGCGTGCGCCAGCGGCGGGAGAGCACTTTGGGCATGACGAAGAAATCGACCATGCCGATGATGACAAAGACATAGCCGACCAGCGGCGGCAGGTCGATTTTGCCGCCAGCGATCAGCAAGCCCAGAATGGCCAGCGCCGCCCCCATCAGCCGCATCAGCTGGATTGCCATGAAGCGCTGTTTTTCAAGCTTGGTGGGCACAGGCGCGCCCGAAAGATCCTGGTTCATAGGCTCAACAACTCCTCCAGATGAGCGGGATCGGCAGCGACGGATTCCGCCCCGGCAGCCAGCAATTCTGCGGCCTCATGATAGCCCCAGTCCACCCCCAGGCTGCGCACGCGGGCGGCGGCGGCCATGGCCATGTCGAAAGCGGTGTCGCCAATCATCACGGCATGGCCGGCGGGGACACCGGTTTCGGCAAGTGCCGCCTCGAGCATGGCGGGATGCGGCTTGGAAGGGTGCAGGTCCGCGGTCTGCAGCGTGACGAACAGGTGCGAGAGGCCATGCCCCGCGAGGCAATGTCCCAGCCCGCGGCTCGACATGCCGGTGGCCACGCCGAGCAGCCAGCCGACCTCGTGCAGCCTGACCAGCAAGGGCGCGATGCCTTCGTACAGCGGCTGCTGCAACTCGCCCGCTTGCCGCGCGGCGCGGAAGGCCTGCTTGTAGGCATCCACAAGCGCGTGATGCTGTTCGGGTTCCGCATTGGGCTGCAGCCGGGAAATCGCCGAGGGCAGGCTGAGGCCGACAGCGCGGCGCACTTCGTTGCGCGGGGGCAATGGCAAGCCGAACTGGCCAAACGCTTGCTCCATGGCGGCGCAGATGCTGGCTTGGCCATCGATCAGCGTGCCGTCGCAATCGAACACGGCGAGCCTTCGAATCGACGCATGGGCCATCAGCGCTTAGGCCGCTTTGCCGCCGGTTTGCTCGCAGGCCGGGAAGCGCCAGGGGCAGGGCCCTTGCCCGCCGGGCCGCGTTCGCCGCTCTTGCGGGTGCGCCGCTCGCCGCGCCGTTCCTTGCGATAGGTCTTGGCGTGGGCCTTGGCGGCGGCCTTCTCCGTCTCGCGCTTTGGCGGCTTGGGAGCATCGGGCAGGGCATCGCCCAGCGCTTCATCGAAGCCCAATTGCGCCATGGAGGCGGCGAAATGCGTGGGCAGCGGGGCGGTTATGTCCAGCGGCGTGCCATCGGGATGATCGATGATCAGCCGGCGCGCATGCAGATGCATCTTGCGGCTGATCGAGCCGGTAAGGAAGCACTCCGGGCCGCCATATTTGCCATCGCCAACGATGGGGTGACCGATCG
>JANOBA010000352.1:0-2193 GCA_031411415.1 Novosphingobium sp. | reverse complement strand
CGCACTCCGGCACTTTCGATCATCGCCGCTATGTCCGGTGCAATGCCATCATCGGTGATCAGCACGTCGATTTCGTCCAGAGCGCAGACGATGGCCCCGGAGGAGGAGGCGAATTTCGAGCTGTCGACCAGCAGCACGATCTCGTCCGCCCGGTCAATCAGCCGGCGCTCGGCGGCCACCAGAATCACGTCCTGCTGCATAGCTCCCTGCGGGCCGACAGCGGCGGCACCCATGAACAGCCGGGGCGCATGGAAACGCGGCATCGATTCCTCGCCCGCCGGGGCCAGAATGATGTTCTGCTCGCGAAACAGCGTGCCCGAAGGCAGCAGGATGCGCGTTCCCGGCTGTGGCAGCAGTGCGCTGACGATATGCAGCGAATTGGTCAGCACCTGAAGATCGAGCCCGGCGAGGTGGGGGCACATCTGGAGCGTGGTCGTACCGCCGTCGATCATCACCCCGGCACCCGGCACGCATAGCGATGCCGCGAGCCGGCCGATAGCCTGCTTGGCGGCCAGATTCTGCGTGATTGATTGATCAAACGGCGTGCCGGAAAGCTGAAGCTGCGAAGTCCCGGCAGCCAGCCGGGCGCCGCCGTGGACCCGCTCGATTTGTTCGGCCTGTTCCAGCCGCGTAAGGTCGCGGCGGATCGTCGCGGGCGAGGCATCGAGCAGCGCCTCCAGATCGCGGTAGCTGACGAAGCCTGCCGGCTCCATCGCTGTCAGGATCAGCTTTTCGCGCTCGGCGGCATGCATGGCTCGCTTATGTCCTTCAACTGGCCTGCCGCTCGGCCTCGAGCTGTTCGAGCGACTTGCCCTGATTGCTCGGCGCCCAGATATAGCCGATCAGGCCCGAGGCAACCAGAAAGCCAGTGAGAATCCAGGCCAGCGTCGCAAAGTCTGCCGAGGCCAGCGCGGGCACCGCCAAGCTCCAGATACCGAGGCCAATGCGCACCACGGCAAAGGTCACGCCTTGCGCGGTGGAGCGGATTGCGGTCGGAAACAGTTCCGCGCTCCACAGCTGGAAAAAGCTCTGCGCGCCGAAACCGCCAGCGATTCCCATGATGGTGATGTGCATGATCACGATGGGCAGGGTGAAGCCGAACACCGCGAGCAGCGCCATGCCGCCAACATGCATCAGCGCCGAAATGCCAAACATCGTGCGCTGGCTGACCTTGTCGGACAAGGTCATAAACACTGTCAGGATCGAGACAATGCCGATGGCGAAGTAGCTCGCCGGGACGACGGTTTCAGCCCATTGCGGCAAGTGGTTCTGCTTGATCAGATAGGGAGTGAAAAAGCCGTTGTAGCCCGCCCACAGGTTCCACAGGCCATACATGCAGATCAGATACAGCATCGATTTGACATAGCGCGGGCTGAACAGCTCGCGCCAGTTGATGCCTGATGCCTTGCCGACGCAGGCTGTCTGGCTTTCCTCCCAACGCTGGGATTCCTTCATCCGGCTGCGCAGGAACGTCAGCGCCAGTGCCAGCACCGCCAGATGAATGAACAGCCAGCGGATACCGGCGATCCCGAAAGGCTGGAGGAAATAGCCAGCGCTCAGCACAACGACCGGGCCAAGATACCACAACACTTGCGCCACGCCCGAATGTGCGCCTCGCTGCTTGTCAGGCGCCTGCTCGGCAATCAGCGACCAGCTGGCCGGAATGTCCGCGCCGACCGCAAGGCCGACCAGCAGAAATCCGAGGATGATCATCCATGCAGCGCTGGCAAAAATCAGGAACAGCATGCCAAAAGCATAAAACAGCATGTCATACTGGTAGATCTTCTTCCGCCCGAAGCGGTCACACAGCCAGCCGCCGATGAATGCGCCGATCCCGGCGGAAATGGCATTGGCGCTGAAGGCGGCGATCAGGCCGATCAGGCTGTCAGACAGGCCGTAGATCTCTTTCCACAGCCCCAGCGCCACCGATCCGGCGACGATCGAGCCTGAATCGATATAGTTGGCGAGGCCCGCAAGGATCGTGTTGCGCCAGCCTGCGTTAGTGGTTTCAGTTTCAGCCATTGCGGCTCTCCCCCATTTCAATTTCGCGGCGCCAGCGGGCGCGGTAGGCATTGATGTCTATGTCCAGCGGCTTGATCGGCGTCAGCACGGCATGCGGCGCAAGGCCCGGCCCCAGCAGCCGCAGCGCGCCGAACGAGACGTCGGCATCGCCGGCGATGGCCAGCACGCGCC
>JANOBA010000351.1:0-3842 GCA_031411415.1 Novosphingobium sp. | reverse complement strand
CGCGTCGATTCCTTATGGGAACCTAGCGATTCAGGAGATGGGAAAAAAGACAGGCGCATTCACTGCGGACCTTGAGGCGGCGCATGGTGCGGCGGAAGCGGCGCTCGGTCCGCTCGATGTGATGGCCACGGTCATTGGCCTCGGCGTGTGGGATCAGGTTGTCGACATGAGCCTCGAGAAATTCAACCAGTCGATCCTGCTCAATCTCACTTCGTTTTTTCTGCCTGCGCGCGCGGCGGGGCGGTCCTTGCTGAAGCACGGCAAGCCCGGCGCGATTGCCTGCGTCTCGTCGGTCAGCGGGCTGACTTCCGCGCCCAATCATGCGGGCTATGGCGCAGCGAAAGCGGGGATGATCAACCTCGTGCGGACCATGGCAGACGAGTGGGGCCCCTATGGCATCCGGGTCAACGCCGCGATGCCGGGCAGCGCCGCCACCCCGCGGCTAGTGCTCGATGAGGCAGGCAAGGCCGGGATGAACGCGGCGATGAAGTCCAAGATCCCGCTCGGCCGGGCTGCCGATCCGGACGAGCTCGCCAAGGCGATCCTGTTCCTGCTGTCGGACCTCGCCAGTTATGTGACGGGCCACAACCTGCATGTCGATGGCGGCTGGACCAGCACGTTCCTTATGCAAGGGCAGGGCAAGGGCGGGCCGAGCCAGGCTTCGGTGGTCAACTGGCCGCAGTAGCGCCACTTGCCTGCCTTTGCCGCGCGTGCCAGTCTGCCGGCCAACAAACCTCAATATGGAGAGCATGATGCCAAACAAGGGTGCCGTTCTGCGCGCGCTGATTGACAAGGGCGAACATTTTGTCTGCGGCGATACTTATTCCGCGATCACCGGCAAGATCGTTGAACATGTCGGCTTTCCGGCGGCTTACCTTGGCGGGCATGCCTGCAGCGCCTTCCACTATGCCGTGCCCGACAACGGGGTCTACAGTCAGGTCGAGCAGATCGAGCAGGCCAGCCGCATCGCCAACGTAATGAACATTCCGCTGATCGCTGACGCCGATACGCTGGGCGAAACCGTGGCCGACGCCTATCATTTCACCCGCCGCTATATCCAGCAGGGCATTGCCGGATTCCATGTGGAAGACGAGCGCAACCCCAAGCATTCCAAGCACGTCAACGGCCTGTGGTCGATCGATGACCAGCAGGCGCGGATCGATGCCGCGCGCCGGGCGCAGAAGGATTCCGGGCAGGATTTCGTCATCATCGCGCGCTGCGACGAGCTTTACGCCAGCGAGATGGGCGGCGGCGGCACTGGCAGCATGGAAGAAGCGGTGAAACGTGGCCATGCCTATATCGAAGCTGGTGCCGACGTACTGTTCTATCCGCCTCGGCCCGATTGGGTTGGGGACTTGCTCAAAGCCTTTAGCCCGAACATCAAGGTCGCCACCATGGGCTTTTCGGTGCCCGGCGCAGCGTTCAACATGGCCACTGGCGGCTGGGTGACGGCAGCGGCAAACCATCTGCAGATGATGCGCGAGCTGATGAATGAAGGTCAGGTCAAATCGGCCAACTTCAACTTCCCGGAGAAATACGAGCTGATCGACCACCCGCTGTATGACGGCTTGATTTCGGATTGGGCGGACAAGACCGGGCGTCAGTCGCGGCCCAATCACGCGCCGTGAGAGGCCTTGCATGATAAAACTCCAGCACGGCCTGTTCATCGCCCCCTATCATGACGTCACCGAAAGCCCCACGGTCGCGTTGCGGCGCGATCTGGAGTTGGTGGATTGGGTGGAGAAGCTGGGCTTTGCCGAGGCATGGTTCGGCGAGCATCACTCGACCGGCTGGGAAATCATCAGTTCGCCCGAGCTGATGATCGCGGCGGCGGCCGAGCGCACCAGCCGGATCAGGCTGGGCACGGGCGTCGTCTCGCTGCCCTATCACCACCCGCTCAGCGTCGCCAATCGGATAATCCAGCTTGATCACATGACCATGGGCCGGGTGATGTTCGGCATGGGGCCGGGCCTGCTGCCCACCGATGCCGAAATGATCGGTCGTGACATCAAGGCCTTGCGCGACATGCTGAGCGAGACGGCTGGTGTGATGGTGCGGCTGCTTTCCGGCGAGGAAGTTACGCACCAGTCGGAATGGTTCACGCTGAACAAGGCGCGCACCCACCTGATGCCCTACACACTGCCGCATCCGCCGATTTCGGTGGCCAGTGCGGTCACGCCGTCAGGCGGAATGCTGGCGGGGCAGCACGGCTTTGGCATGCTTTGCGTCGCTGCGACCGAGAGCGCGGGCTTTGATGTGCTGGGCGAGAACTGGAAGGTGGCCTGCGAGGTTGCCGCCGAAAACGGCCACGTTATGGACCCCGCGCAACTGCGCCTTGTCGTGCCGATGCATATTGCCGCCACCCGCGAGCAGGCGCGCGCTGATGTGGCGCATGGCCTTGGGCGCTGGTGCGAATATTTTGACCGAGTGGCGCCGGCCGGCATGCGGGGGATGACCGGCGCGGGCGATCCTGCCGATCTGCTGGTGGATTCGGGCCGCGCGGTTATCGGCACGCCTGAAGATGCCATCCGCATGATCGAGCGGTTGCAGGAAAAGCAGGGCGAATTTGGCGTGATGCTGTTTCAGGCGCACAACTGGGCCGACTGGGAGGAGACGAAAAAGAGCTACGAGCTCTATGCCCGTTTCGTCATGCCACATTTTGCCGGCACCAACCGCAACCGGCAGGCGAGCTATGACGGACTAACCAATGCCATCGACCGGCTGGAGAGCGAGCGTGAAAAGGGTGCCCAGGCGGCTTTTGCCGCCTGGGAAGCCCGAACTGGTAAGCGCGCCGACTAGACCCAGTGGAACACATTGCGGGCGAGGAAGATCAGCAGCATCGCGCCCAGGATCGAGGCGATGAAGCCTGCGGGCCTGATCGCTGTGCCAGGCTGTTTGTCCATCAAGGAACCGATGAAGCCGGCGATGAAGGAGCCGCCGATGCCGAGCGCTATGCTGACCAGCCAGCCAAGCTGCACTGCGCCGGGATAAAAGTACCGGGCGAGAATGCCCACGATCAGGCCGACAATTGCCATGCTGACATATTTCATGATGCTTCGCTCCCATCAGCGCCAAACGCGCTGCCCTCCGCTCGCCAGAGCGAGACGACACGGGCAAACTGACGTAAAGGTTGCCCCAGATCAAGGCCCGGATTGCGCCTCGGGCAGGACCAGCACTTCCACCGCATCCTTCGCGCCGAGATAGCGCTGGGCGGCGGCCTGCACGTCTGCGGCGGTCAGCGCCAGCAGGCGATCCTTCATGGCGGCAAAGCGCGCGATCCGCTCCGCCTCGCTTTGCGCCCGTGCGGTGAGGCTCAGCCAGCCGCGATTGCCTTTCAGCGCATTGTCGATCGTTTCGATCAGCGGCTGGCGGGCCCGTTGCAACTCGTCGGCGCTGACCGGCGCATCGCGCAGCCGGGTGATTGCCGCCTGCATCGCCGCGCGGGCTGCGCCCACTTCGCTCACCCCGATTGAGGCCGCCGCGCCGAACACGCCATAGCCCGGCCAAACCCGTGAGGGGTTGCTGGTCGCGGACGGCGTATAGGTCTTGCCCAGCTGCTCGCGCAGGCCTTCGGTCAGCCGGATGCGCACCAGCCGTTCGAGCAGCGAGAGCGCCAGGCTCTCGGCCGGATCGCTGTCGTCGCGGGTCTTCCAGGTTAGTCGGAGCAGCGCCTGATCGGCGGGGCCGGTGTGGCGGATGACGCGGGGGGTGTGGTCCGCAGTGAAGCCGCGCGCGCGGTTCTGGGCATAGGGCTGGAATGCAGTTTCGCGCGGCGGCAGGGCGCCGAAAGTCCGCGCGACCATGCCGATGGCCTGTTCCTCGTCGAAATCGCCGACCAGGCC
>JANOBA010000350.1:0-3517 GCA_031411415.1 Novosphingobium sp. | reverse complement strand
CTTGTGGCGCGCCGCATCGAGGATGTGCGCGAATTCCACGCGCGGTATCCCGGCGATCTGGTGGTCAAGCCCTTGCACGGCAACGGCGGCAAGGCGGTGTTTCGCATCCCGGCAGACGGCAGCAACCTTGGCGCGCTGATCGAGATGTTCCACAATGCCTGGGTCGAGCCGTTCATGGTCCAGACTTTCCTTCCCGATGTGGCGCTGGGCGACAAGCGCATCGTGCTGGTCGATGGCGAAATTGCCGGCGCGATCAACCGGCGGCCCGGCGCGGGCGAGTTTCGCAGCAACCTGGCGGTCGGCGGCTCGGCAGAAGCGACCGAGCTGACAGCGCGCGAAGAGGAAATCTGCGCGGCAATGGGGCCTGAACTCAAAGCGCGCGGGCTGGTGTTTGTCGGCATCGATGTGATCGGCGGAAAATGGCTGACCGAGATCAACGTAACCTCGCCCACCGGCATCGTCGCGATCGACCGGTTCAATGGCACCGACACCGCCGGAATGATCTGGGATGCGATAGAGGCGCGCCACCGCGCGATGTGATGGGTGTCTGATTGCGGACTATTTCCGCAGGGTCAGGTCGACCATGATTTCGCCGGAAATGTCTTCCAGCGCCTCGCGCACGGCATCGACGCTGACGCCCTGAGGCACCGTCAATCTTGCGCGGGCGCGGAACAGCAGTTCGCCGGACCAGGCGGTGTTTTCGGTGCCGGAGGAGAAATCCTCGATGTTGACGCCCAATGCGGCGAGCGCGCCGGTCACTTCGCGCACAATGCCGGGGCGGTCCTGCCCGACCAGTTCGATGGCGAGGCTGGTGCCCGATGGTGCAGGTTCTTCGCCGGCCAGCACGAGCGAGACGGCAAGCCCGCTGGCATCAATCTTGCGGATTTCCGATTCCAGCGCGTCCAGCTGCGCGCCGTCCAGCTCGACCAGTACTGCGCCGACATATTTGCCCCCCAGCCGCGCGAGCTGGCTTTCCAGCCAGTTGCCGCCTGCCTTCAGAACGGCATCGGCCAAGGATTGCGTCAGGCCGGGGCGATCGCTGCCCATGACGGTCAGGATGATGCGGGTGGTCATGGTCTCTCCTCTTGCCGGGCAGTCCGTTGCCGCCGCTGCGTTTGTCACGGACGTCATCCGATAAAATGCGCCGCTTGGCTATACACCGGGCCATCTGCGATATAGCATGGATCATATATTACCTGGGAAAGGCAATGCCAGATGCGGTTGCGAAATGGGCTTGCAGTCATGATTCTCTTGGCGATGGCCCCTGTTGCGCCCGCGCCCGCGCAATCGGCCAATCTTTGGCGCGTGTCCGGCGCGATCAGCGGGCGGAATTTCAACATGGATTGCCGGCTTGAACCGGCATCGGGCGTGTGCACGCAAGTTCAAACTAACAAGGCGCAGCCGCTGGTGAGCTTCGCGCAGTCGGGAAACCGGATGAACTGGAGTCTGAAAACCCGCGTTGCTTTCCTCAGCATCACGGTGGCGTTCGACGGCCACGTCAGCGGCGAGCGGATGAGCGGCACGATGACCGCCGCTGGCCGTTCGGGCACTTTCACGGCGGTGCGCCGCTAATTCATGCCCTCTCGCGCGGATGTGCATTGCGGTAAACATCGAGCAAAACCGCCGCATCGACCTTGGTGTAGATCTGCGTCGAGCCCAGACTCGCATGGCCGAGCAGCTCCTGCAATGAACGCAAGTCCGCGCCCGCGCTGAGCAGATGCGTGGCGAATGAGTGGCGCAGTGCGTGTGGCGTGGCGCTGGGCGGCAGGCCTAACGTCACCCGCGCGCGCGCCACGGCCTTCTGGATCATGCCCTGGCTTAGCGCCCCGCCTTTGGCGCCGCGAAACAGCGGCGCATCGCGGCTGACCGGCCAGGGGCACTTGGCGAGGTAATCGCCGACGGCATCGCGGACGATTGGCAGCAAGGGCACCGCGCGCTGCTTGCCGCCTTTGCCCGTCACGGTCAGCACTTCGCCCAGCGGCAGCGCGGCGCCGGTGAGCGAGAGCGCCTCGGCAATCCGCAGGCCAGCGCCATAGAGCAGCAGCAGCACCGCCCGGTCGCGCGCGCCGATCCACTCTTCGCCCGCATCGTCGGCAACCATGGCGGCGAGGCCCACCGCCTCGTCAGGGGTCACCGGGCGGGGCAGGCCTTTCTTGATCCGCGGCCCGCGCATCCGGGGGCGCTCGGCATCGGGCATGCCGGCCTGCGCGCGGGCAAAGGCGATGAAGCTTTTCAGCGCGGACAGTTCGCGCGCGGCGGAGACATTGCCGATGCCGTCGGCGCGGCGCTGGGCGAGGTGCTGGCGCAGCACCTGCCCATCGATCCGGGCGACATCTGCCCAGCTGGTCTCGTCCTCGCCGATCAGCCTTGCGGCTGTCGCGACATAGGCGCGCACCGTATGCGGGCTGCGGCGGCGACCCTGCGCCAGATGCTGGCCCCAGGCATCGAGGATATCAGCGCGGGTCACGCCGAAACGAGGCTGTCGGGCACCAGTTCGGCGAGCAGTCCGTCGAGCAGCACCATGCCTTGCGGGCTGACGCCAATGTGGCTGCCTTCGCGCCAGCACAGGCCTTGGGTGGTATAGAAATCGAGTTTGGCCGGATCGCACAGCGCCGTCTCAGCCATGCCGTAGCGCCGGGCCAATGCGGCGAGATCCACGCCCTCCGCCAGCCGCAGCCCCATCAGCATCGCCTCGCTGGCTTGCTCGCTGGTGCCAAGCGCGCGGGCTTCCGAAATTCCGTCGCCTTGGCGCTCCACAGCATCCAGCCAGTTTTCGGGCTTTTTGTGGCGCACTGTCGCCAGTCCGCCGCGCCGGCCATGCGCGCCGGGGCCGATGCCGCAATAGTCCTGATAGCGCCAATAGGTGAGGTTGTGGCGGCTTTCCTCGCCGGGGCGTGCGTGGTTGCTCACTTCATAGGCAGGCAGGCCGGCGGCGGCGGTCACTGCGCGGGTGGCTGCGAACATGTCAGCGGCGGCGTCCTCGTCCAGCGGTGCGAACTTGCCTTCGCGCACCATGGTGGCAAAGCGTGTGCCCGGCTCGATGGTCAGCTGGTAGAGCGAGAGGTGGCTGGTGCCGATGGCCTGTGCGCGGGTTAGCTCGTCTTCCCATTGCGGGGCCGATTGTCCGGGGCGGGCATAGATCAGGTCGAAGTTGACCCGGGCGAACAGTTGCTGCGCCACACCTACCGCGCGCAGACCTTCGTCCACGCTGTGATGGCGGCCGAGGAAATGCAGGGTTTTGTCATCGAGCGACTGGAGCCCGAGCGAGACCCGGTTGACCCCTGCCGCGGCGAGTGCGGCATAGTTCGCGGCCTCCACCGATGTGGGGTTGCCCTCCAGCGTGATTTCGATGCCATCGGCAAAGCCCCAGAGCCGCTCTGCCTCGGCCAGCAAGGCTTCGACCAGCGCCGGCGGCATCAGCGACGGGGTGCCGCCGCCGAAGAATATTGAGGTCAGCGGTTCTCCGCCGGCCACTTCGGCCTCGCGGGCCATGTCGGCGAGCCGTGCAGCGCGCCAT
>JANOBA010000349.1:0-13750 GCA_031411415.1 Novosphingobium sp. | reverse complement strand
GTCTCGTCGACATCCCGCGCTGCGCCGCTGAACAATGGCCGCGCTTGGCGCTGGGGATCAACGACATCTCGGTGTTCGAGCGCACCCACGCCTGGGACCATGCGGCGGGCGTGCTGTTCCTGAATGAGGCCGGCGGCAAGGCCGCGCGGCCAGATGGGTCGCCCTACCGGGTCGACGAGCCGACCCGCACCGGGCTGCTGGGAGCAGCAAGCCCGGCGCTTTGGGAGCAATTGGCCGTGCGGATGGCTGGGATCTAAAGTTCACCCTCAAGCCAGCCCTTGAGCTGGCTCTTTGGCGCCGCGCCCAGTTTCTGCGCAACCTGCTTGCCATTCTTGAACAGGATCATCAGCGGGATTGACTGGACGCCCAATTGCGCGGCGATATCCGTGTTTTCCATGATGTCGACTTTGGCGATGATCACTTTGCCGGCCAGTTCATCGCTGATTTCTTCCAGCGCGGGCGCGATCATTTTGCAGGGTCCGCACCAGTCGGCCCAGAAATCGACCAGCACCGGCACATCGGACTGGAGCACATCGGCTGCAAAGCTGGCATCGGTCACGGTCTTGGTCGCCATATCGAAAAATCTCCTGTTCTAATGCCTGTCTATCTAGGTGCGCGCGCCGCAATGGCAACGGTTAAGGCCACAAGGATTACTCCGCGCCCTGCAATTCCAGCTTCAGCCCTGCCAGCATTTCGGCAGGAATCGCGATCAGGCAAGGCGTCTGCGTATAAAGTAGCGCCGCTTCGACCACGCGCCCCGGGAAAGTCGCCTCCAGCGCGGCGGCATAGGCCCCCATCTGGCGCAGCACCGCGCGGGGAACCTCGTCGATGCTCTGCGGCGGGCGGCGAGCGGACTTGAAATCGATCAGACGAATGCGCCCCGGCTCGATCAGCAGCCGGTCAATCGTGCCGGTGACCATCGCCGTGCCCACCAGCGCGGCAATCGGCGCTTCGGCCAGCGCATCCGGGCCAAACAGTTCGGCCCATACCGGTTCGCTCAGCACGGCCAGCGCGCGGACGGCGATCTCCGCGCGGCTGCCGACATCAAGCTCTGCCGCATTGCGCGCCAACCATTTTTCCGCCGCCGCCGCGCGTGCGCTTTCGGCAAGGTCAGGCAAACGCTCAAGCAATTTGTGAATCAGCACGCCCCGTCTTGCCGCTGCCGCGCCGGTGCCCGGGGCATGCGGCGGATCGTTGCCCGCCTCCTCGCCCAATGCGGAAGGCGCGAGCGGGCGATAAGGGCGCGGTTCGGGGCCAAGCGGCGCATCGAGCCAGGCGGGGCGCACCAGCTCGCTTGCCGTTGCCAGGCCCGCGCGCGCGGGCACTGCCGCCTCCGGCCAATCGCCCCAGCTCAGCTGCGCATTCCAGATCAGCCCGCCCTCACGCCAATCCTGCGCGGAAAACAGCGCGCGCAGCGCGGCAAACCAGCTGTCCGCCGCCGGTTCCTTCTCGCGGCTGCCCAGTGCGCCGCCGACGAACAGCGCTTCCTCGGCGCGGGTCATCGCGACATAGAGCAGCCGCCAGTGTTCCTGATCGGCTTCGCGCGCGATGACCTCGGCCGCCGCAGCAATGCAGCCGACCTTGTCTTCCTTGCGCAGGCCCGGGATCGGCAGACTGCGCGCCTCATTATGCGGATCAGCCAGCACCACCATCTCGCTGCGCCCCGATTTCGATGGATCGGCAGTCGCATCGGCAAGAATGACGATGGGCGCCTGCAGGCCCTTGGCGCCGTGGACGGTCATCACCCGCACCTGCCCCCGGGCATTGTCCGCCTCGCGCTTCAGTTCGCCCTCGCCGGCTTCGAACCAGACGATGAAGCCGGCAAGGCTTGGCACCCCGGCCATCGACCAAGCATGGGCAGCGTTGAGCAATTCGTCAATCGGATCGTTCGCCTCGCGCCCCAGCCGGGCAACCAGCCGCCTGCGCGCCTGCCATGGCCCGACCAGCAGCCAATGCAGCAATGCCTGTGGCGGCTCGAAATCGGCCTTGGCGAGCAGTTCGCCGAGCCGTTCCATCGCCTGATCAACCTCGGGATGGCTGGTGCGGCGCAGATGGCCCCACAGCCGCGCTTTCCGTGCGCGATAGCCATGCTGCAGCAATTGCTCCTGACTCCAGCCGATCAGCGGCGAAACCAGCAGCGCCGCCAGATTGAGATCATCGAGCGGCTGCGCGGCAAAGCGCAGCGCCGCCATCAGGTCTTTCACCGCCAGCGGCGCGCCCAGCCGCAGCCGGTCGATACCCGCCACCGGCACCCCGTGAGCGTGCAGCCGTGCGACGACCAGACTGGCGAGCTCGCCGCGTTTGCGCAGCAGCACCATGACATCGCCCGGTCCAGCGCGGCGCGGCGGCTGGCCCGCTGCCACATCCTTGAACAGCGGGAATCCCTCGTCGAGCCAAGCCATCACCTGCCGAGCGATATTGTCAGCCAGCAACCGTTCGGGCTTCGAGAGCCAGCCTTGCGGTGCGTCTTCGGTATCGTTTTCGTCGGATGAGGGGGCAGCCTCATCGTCGTCTTCGTTCGCCTGCCCGACCGGCCGCCACAGCGTGACCTGGCCGGGCCTCTCGGCGCCCTGATGCGGCTCGGCGGGCTTATCAAGCCCGAAGCGCTCGTGGCCGATTTCGCCCAGCGCCATATCGACGAAATCAAGCACCGTCTGGCCAGTGCGGAACGAGCGGTCGAGCCCGAGATCGAGCAATTTCTGCGCGTGATAATTCTCGCGCATGTCCTCTGAATTGCGCGCGCCTTCGTCCATCTTGCCGCGCACCCGATCGGAAGCCTTGCGGAAGTTTTCCGGGCTGGTGCCCTGAAAGCGGAAGATCGCCTGCTTGTAATCACCGACGACAAACAGCGTGCGCATCGCCGCGTCGCGCTGGCCGAGCCCGGCGAAATAGTCCTGCGTCAGCGCATCGATGATCCGCCACTGCGCCGCATTGGTATCCTGCGCCTCGTCAACCAGCACGTGGTCGAACTGCCGGTCGAGCTTGTAGCCGATCCACTGGGCGACTTCTGCGCCGGTCAGCAGCTCGGCGGCGCTGCGGATCTGGTCGTCGAAATCGATCAGCCCCTCGCGCTTCTTGGCCTCGTCCCAGGCATGGGCGAAAGCCCGCGCCAGCCGTAGCGCGGGGACCAGCCGGTCGGCCAGCACCAGCAGCGCGCGCAAGTCTCGGATGCGGATCATGCAGGCCAGAACGTCCTGCCCAGCCTCCTCAAAGCTCTCTTCGAACTTGGCGACAAAGCGCGTATCGCGGACCGTATCGGTCTGGGTGAACAGCACCTTGAACAGATCATCGAACCGTGCGAGCCGCTGGGCCGGCACTGCAGCCAACCATTCGTTGATGGCCGCCACTGCCTTCTCGCCGGTCTTGGCAGGCCACTGGCGATAGGCCGAAAGGCACAGCTCGAGCGCATCGATGGCAAATGCATCGTCGCTGCACATCGCGGCAAGTTGGCTCCCGTCCGCCTCGGCATCGAGCCCCAGCAGCCGCAGCACATGCGGTCGCATCGGCTCCTGAAAGGCGCCAAGCCCAAACCAGGCGTGATGCTCGCCCGCCGAGGCCAACAGCCATGATTCCACCGCCGCCGGGCCAATCGCAATGCTGAGGTCGGCGAGTGCATTCAGCAGCTGCGGATCGCCCAGCGGCGCGGCCTCTGCCGCAACCAGCATTTCGGCGAGCACCTGTCGCTGGAGCACGACGCGGTCGCGGTCCTCCATCGGGCGGGTGCCGGCGGTCAGCCCGGCCTCGAACGGAAAGGCCGCCAGCAGCCACTGCGCAAAAGCGTGGATCGTATCGATGCGCAGCCCGCCGTCCGGGCAATCGAGCACTTCGGCAAACAGCGTGCGCGCGCGGCTCAGCGCTTGCGGGCCGAAATCGGCACCGATGGCTTTCAGCTCGTCGGCGAGCGCAGTCTCGGGCAAACGCACCCATGTCGCCAACTTGCCATTGATCCGCCCCGCCATTTCAGTCGCGCCAGCTTTGGTGAACGTCAGGCACAGGATCTGCGAGGGCTGAACGCCGGGCTGGAGCAGCAGCCGTAGCACCCGCGAGGAGAGCACCTGGGTCTTGCCGGTGCCCGCCGATGCTGAAAGCCAGACGGTACGATCCGGCGCGACGGCATCGCGCTGGTTGCCATGCAGTGCCTGCGGGCGGGCTGGCGCGCTCATGCTTCCTCCGCCTCTTCGGGGCTCAGCCGAGGCAACCATTCGTCGAGCCGCATCAGCTGGTCGTAGTCATTATAGACCGGCACATCGAGATTGAGCCGCGCGGTGAAGGGATTATTGCCGGTGATCCAGCGCGCGATGGCATTTTCAAGGTGGCCGCGCGTGACTTCAAGGAATTCCTCCTTGTCGAGTCCATCCTTGGCCTTGGCGGTCTTGAACGGCTCTTCGACATAGCCAAAACCGTTATCGGCCCTGCGCTTCTTGTCTTTCGCCAGTGACCAGTATTCGAATTCGGTGGGATCCCCGGCGGCCTCCTTGAAGCCGCCTGCCGCTGCGATCAGGCCGATGACGCCGAGTTGCAGCGAGTAGCCCTGCCTGACCATGCGCCGCGAGGGCGGCATGCCGGTCTTGTAGTCGACAATCGCGAGGGTGCCATCGGCGAGCCGGTCGATCCGGTCGGCGCGGCCATGGACGCGGATGCCGTCAACATGCATGTCGCCCCACACTTCGCTCGCCGCAACATTGCGGCCAGCATCCGCCAGTTCGCCGACTGTCGCATCGATCCACTCAAGCCCGCGGAACAGCCTTGGCCGCCACAATCCGCGCATCAGCGGATGAGCATTCATTTTCTGGAGCACCTGATCGGCAATCGGCAGCAATGTGCCAGGCGCGCCGCCCTGTTCGTGCCATTTCTCGAGAATTTCGTGCACCGCGATGCCCTTCCATGCGGGGCTGGGCTCCGCATCGAGCCCGTCGAGCGCTTTCAGCTCAAGCACCGCGCTGGCATAGAACTGGTAGGGATCGCTGCGCAGCCGGTCGAGGCCAGTGGCTGAAACCTCGACCCGGCGCTGCTCGGCTGAGGGCATTGGGCGCGGGCGCGGATAGGGCGGCGCGGGATCGGCATTGTCGATGGCCTGCGCCAGCATGACGGCGCGCGTCTCTTCATGCTTATCCGCATTATCTCCCAGCATTGCCTTGATCCGCAGCACAAATCGTGACGGGATCACCGGCGCCCCGGCATCGCGCCGCGCCCAGCTGAGCACCACTTCGGGCGCGCCGAGCGCGCCGGCAAGGTCATGCGCGGCAAGCCCGATGCGGAAATCCGCCCCCGGCACGCCGAGTGCCCGCAGGACCGGCGGCGGCAGCAGCGGGTCGGGCGCGGGGCTGGCCGGCCAAACGCCTTCGGTGAGGCCGCCGCAGACGATCAGATCGGCCCGCGCCATGCGCGCTTCCAGCAGGCCATAAATCGCCACACGCGGATGCCCGCCCCAGGGCGGCCGCACTGAGACGCGGTCCATCGCCTCGTGGAGCATGGATTTAAGCTCGCGCGGATCGAGCTCCGCGCCGGCCTCGCGCGCAGCCTCGCGCAGGCCTTCGACGAACTGCGCCAGCGCGCGGCCATCGGCATTGCCCCACAGCCCAAGTCCGCACAGCGCCTCAGCAGCGGCACACAAGGCATCGAGCGAGGCTTCGAGCGGAGCATCCTGGGGCAGAGCGAACAGCGGCGCGAGCATTGCCTCAGCCCCAGCCCACCACGTCTCCAGCCCCTTTTCTTTCGCCAGCCCAGCCAGCGGCGCCAAGCCCGGTGCGGGGCGCGGCCCGCGCAAGGCATGGTCCAGCCGGCGCGCCTGCTCCAGCCAGCGTGCCCGGCCCATGCTGTCATCCTCGCCGCGCCCGACCAGCGGATGGGTGAGCAGCGCGATCAGCGGCACCGGCGCGGCGTCCTCGGCGAGAAGTTCGGCGAGCAGCAGCAGCACCCGCCCCGCCGCAGTCTGCGTCAGCGGTTGGCCGGCAGTATCATCGGCGGCGATGTTCCAGCGCGCCAGCTGTGCGGCTACTCTTGCGGCCAGCGCGCGATCAGGCGTGATCAGCGCGGCGCGGCGTTCGGGCACCTCCAGCGCCTCGCGCAGCAGGATCGCGATTGCCGTCGCCTCTTCGCCCGGATGCCCGCTTTCCATCAGCTGCACCCCGCCCAGCCGCCGTTGATCCGCTGCGAGGCCCGCCCAACGCACCGATGCTGCGGGCGGCAGGAACAGGTTCGAGATCGCCCGGCTGCGCTCCGGCGGCGCGGCGGCTATCCCGGCACGGTGCCAGTTGCGAACTTCGCCGCGCGCAACGCCCATGCGGTTAAGCAGCAATTTCAGGTGATACTGCGGATGCGTGACCGCATCGCCGCGCGCGAAGGGTGGGTCATCCGGCCCATCGCCCATGCCTGCCGCCCCCAGCGCCTCCCACACTTCATCGTCCATCGCGAGATCGAGATCGGGCAGCACCACCGCGCCTTGCGGCAGCCCGGCGATAACCTTGAGCAGCCGGGCCAGCGCCGGCGAGGCACTAGTAACACCAGCGGCGACGATCGGGCTGGTGGGCGGCGCGTTCGCCCATTTCTGCGCTGCATGGGCAAACAGCAGGTTGCGCCGCGCCGGCGCGTCGATCGCGCCGCGCGCGGCAAGCTCGGCCAGCCACATCTGCTGAACCTTGAGGAAAATCACCGTGCTGGAGCGCCAGTGATCCGCCAGATCGCCGACGATGCCCACGACTTCGTCCGACATCAGGCTTTCGGGCGCGACATCTTCGACGAGCAGGCGGTCCATCGTGCCGGCAATCTCGCGCGCGCGGCGCAGCCGGGCCGCGCCTTTGCCCGCCGCATCGCCGTCCACTTCGCCCAGCATATCCGCCAGCCGCAGCCAGCGCCGCACCGGATCGGCGGCAGGCGGAATTTCGGCGCCTGCGCCCATATCATCGAACAGCGCGCCCAGCGTCTCGTCAAGGTCGAGATCGCCGGCCACCGCCATTCGCGGCAGCAACAAGCCACCCGCCGAAAGCCGCACGAACGCCTCCGAAACGATCCGCGCTGCGCGTGAACTGGGCAACAGCAGGGTCAGCCGGGCGAGGCCAAATTCCGGCTCCGCATAGCGCGCGAGCAGCCCGGCGGCGAGCGCATCGGCAAAGCCGCGATGCGCCGCGATAGAGTAGATATTCAGGCCCGTTTGATCAGCCACGGGCAAGCCGTGCCTCAGTGGGTGCTATCGCAGCGGGATCGCCGACTTCGAACCATTCACCCATGTGCTCCAAGCCGAACAGCCGGCCTTCCTCGATGGCGCGCTGCCACAGCACATTGGTCGAAAACGGTCCCTGCGGCGCATCGCGCAGCAGGCGGTGTGAGACGATCTGGATGCCGGTGTAAATGAAGGGTGCGGGCGCATTTGAAATGCGACGGATGATCCGGCTGTCCGTATCGAGGTGGAAATCACCCTTGCCCGAATAATTCCGCGCGCGGGCCTGCGGCACGACCAGCAACAGCGCGTCCATCGCCTTTGGCCGCCAGCGGCGAGACAGGGCGTGAAACACGCTTGCCCCCGCGTCGGTCCAGATGTTGTCGCTGTTCAGGCAGAAGAACGGATCGGGCAGCAGGCCCTGTGCTTTCACCATGCCGCCGCCGGTTTCCAGCAACAGCGCGCGCTCGTCCGAAATAGTGACAGCCGGCGGCGCGGTGCGCCCGGCCAGATGGCGCTCGAGCAGGTCGGGCAGATAGTGCACATTGACCACCGCCCGCGCCACACCCGCTTCGCCAAGACTGTCGAGGCTGTAATCGATCAGGCTTTTGCCGGCGACACGCACCAGCGGCTTGGGGCTGGTCTCGGTCAGCGGGCGCATACGTTTGCCCAGCCCGGCAGCCATGACCATGGCGGTGTCGCTGGCCAGCGGATTGTCACTCATGCCGCGAATGTGCCCCCGCCCGCGGCGCGCAATTCCGCCGGCACATTGGCATCAAACCATGCCGCCACCGGCGCCAGCGCGGGATGCGAAAGGTCGCGCTCCAGCAAGGCCCAGACGCGCGGGATCAGATCAAGGTAGCGCGGCTTGCCGTCGCGTTTCCACAGCCGCACGAAAATGCCGACGATCTTGGTGTTTCGCTGCGCGCCCAGCAACGCATAGTCGGCGAGGAATTCCTCTGCCGGAAGCCCGCTGGCCCCGACATAGCGGTTGAACATTTCCCCCTCCAGCTCGGGTGAAACATCGCGGCGCGCATCCTGCAGCAGCGAAACGAGATCATAGGCGCGGTGGCCGTTGAGCGCGTCCTGAAAGTCGAGCAGACCCTGCTTGTGCAGTTCGCCCAGCAGCATGATGTTTTCGGCATGATAGTCACGCAGCACCGCGACCGCCGGGCGCTGGCGTGGCAGCATCGGACCCAGCGCCGTCTCCCAGGCAGCCGCAAACCCCGCAACATCGACATAGAGGCTATGCGCCGGGCAATACCAATCGATGAACAGCCGCACTTCGCGCTGATATTCGCCGATGCTGTAGTCGAGGAAAGGACCCGACGGCAGCCGGTGCAACTCCACCAGTGCATCGACCGCGGCGGCATAGACATCGCGCTCGTCATCGGGCCACTGGTCGAGATAGTCGCGCATCCGCGCTTCGCCGAAATCCTCGAGCAGGACGAAGCCGCCCGCCGCATCCTCGCCCAAAATGTATGGTGCGCGCATGCCGTTGGCATCGAGCCATTTCGCCGCGCGCAGGAAGGGCGCCGGGTCTTCGTTGGGCGGCGGCGCGTGCATCAGCATCGCCGCTTTCTCGCCCTTGCGAACGCGGAAATATCGGCGGAACGAGGCATCGCCCACCAGCGGTTCGATTGCAGCTCCGCTCCAGCCGGAAGCGGCGAGGAACGGCTCAAGGCCCTCAGGCAGATCTAGAGACATGGCATACGTCCTAGCCAATCGCGCGCGCCTTCGACAATGGCGAACCGCCCCGTTGTGGAGCTTTCCGGCAAAAGTTCGATGTGTATGGCAAGGCAGGCGGGATCGGCCATGAAGCCGCCTGCGTTTTCCGGCCATTCGGCGATCAGCGCGCGGCCTGCGCGGTAATCGTCAAGTCCGAGCGCCAAGGCCTCGTCCGGGTGCTCCAGCCGATAGAAGTCAGCATGAACCACCGCGAGGCGGACCTCGGGCGGATCATAAAGCTCGAAAATCGCGAAACTGGGGCTTGGCACTTCGCCGCCATAGCCCAGCCCCGCAAGGATGGCCCGGGCCAGCGTGGTCTTGCCTGCGCCCAGAGTGCCAGACAGCGCAACGACATCCCCGGGGCGCAGTTCCCGCGCAATCGCGGCGCCAAAATGTGCCATTGCCGCAAGATCAGCCAGTGCAACCCTCACGGCCCTATGCTCATGGCAGCACGATAGTCGCGGTGGTGCCCTGCCCCGGCTCCGACACCAGTTCCAGCGCGCCGCCATGCGCCGCGATCAGCTGGCGGGCGAGCGGCAGGCCGATGCCCTGACGGCGCGCAGCGGTCTTGCCGTCCGAACCGGTTTTCAGCCCTTCCATCGCCCGCGCCAGCGTGGCTGCATCCATGCCGCGACCGCTATCCGAAATCACCAGCCGCAGGCCCGCCGCATCGCGCCCCAGTTCGACCAGGATGCGCGCATCGCGCGGGCTGGCGGCAATCGCATTGTCCAGCACATGGCCGATGGCGCGCGCCAGCCGGCCAGAATCGCCGATGATCTTGCCCGCGCGCGCATCGCCGCGCAGATCGAGGCTGAGCCCGGCTTGCTCGATCACGCCCGCCCGGTCGGTGACGATGCCCTTGACCAGCCGCATCGCGTCGATCTCCTCGCGCGCCAGCGGCAGCAGCCCGGCCTCGCTCTGCGAGAGATCAAGCACCGATTCGATCTGCTCGCCGAGCCGCGCGACCGAACTGAGGATCGCAGCGACATATTCCCGGCCGGACTCATCGAGCGTGCCGCCGAGTCCGGCTTCCAGCAATTCGGCAAATCCGCCGATCGAGGTCAACGGTGTGCGGAATTCATAGCTCATGTTGGCGAGGAACCGCGTCTTGATCGCGTCGGCCTCGCTCAAGGCCGCGTTGCGCTCTTTCAGCGCCGCCTCCGCCTTTTGCGAATCGGTGATGTCGAGCACTGCGAGCAGGCCGTTGCCATCGGGCAGCGGCACCCCGGTGAAACGCAGAAAACGCCCATCGGCCAGCGCCGCACGCCCGCCGGTCTGGCGCCGTTCAAGCGTTGCGGCGCGCACTACATCGCCGACGCTGCGCGCGGTCTGCGGGCGCACCAGCTTGGGCGCGATCCGTTCGAGCAGCGTTTCGACATGCGGATGGCTGTCCAGAAAAGTGTCGTCCAGATCCCAGTCGCGCGCGAAGCGGCGATTCCACAGGTGCATGCGGCCATCGGGGGCAAACACCGCGACCGATTCAAACAGACTGTCAAAAGTCGCCGCGCGGGTGCGCAGCAGCGTGTCGCGGTTGGCCGAGACCTGCAATTGCTCGGTGCGGTCCTCGGCGATCAGCAGCAGTCCGCCATCGGGTAGCGGTTGGGCGAGAATGCGGAAATGTGTGCCGTCTCCGAGCGACCAGGCCTCCTCACAAGGCTCACCGGCGGCAAACCATGCTTCCTTTTCGCGCCGCCAGGCCGGGAAATCGCGCGCTTCGGGCAAGCGGTTGGCCTCGCGCATGGCATCGAGCAGCAATGCGAAGGGCGGCTCGCCCGCAAGGGCTTCGGCCTCCAGCGCGAACAGGCGGCGAAACGGCTGGTTGACGAAGCTGAGCCGGCGGCGCGCGTCGAACTGTGCCACCCCGGCGGACAGCTGGTCGAGCATCGAGCGCTGCGCCTCGCGGAAAGCGCGGAAAGCGCGGCCCTGCTCCTCAAGATCCTCGATATCGATGGCGTAGCCGGCAATGCCTTCTTCGCCCAGCGGCAGGTCGCTGACTCGCAACATCCGGCGCGCACCGGCCACCGTGGTCATCACCGAACGTTCAGCCGGCTGGCCGCTCTCCGCCGCAAGCAAAGCCGTGGCAGATGCGCTGACGCCGCCTGCCGGCTCGACCAGTTCGATGCCCCCGGCAATCGCCGCCTCGGCGCTGGCGGCGCCCACCGCGTTGACATAAGCCGAGTTGACCAGCCGCAAGGCGCCATCGGGCCCGCGAAACCACATCGGCAGCGGTGCGGCCTCGATCAGGGCTACCAGTGCGGAAAAATCGCTGCGCGCACGCGCAGTTTCGCCGCGCAGCTGGATCAGCTCGCTCTCGCTGTCGGAAAAATCGAACACCCAGACCATGGCCGCGCCGCCGGGCGAGACCTGCGGATCGGCCAGGTGCCCGCGCAATGCCAGGCTGCGCCGCGATCCTTTTGGGGTCACGACCATGCGAAACGGCGCGGCAGTCTTCTGGGTGCGGCGCACCGCTTCTGTAAGTTCGGCCAACTGTTCGGCGGTCAGCCCGACATCTTTGCCGCCGCCATCAAGCTCGCTGAGGAACTGCGGCATGACGGACAGCCCCAGCCAGCCGGCCAGCTTGCCCGGCGCATCGATTCGCCCATCGACACGCACCAGCAGCGGCAAGGCTGGCGATTCGTCGAGCATCCGCGCCAGCCGCAAACCCTCGCGCTTGTCGCCCGCCAGCCCCCGCTCGCGCAGCCGCGCCCAGACCACGACCCAGACCGCCGCAAGCGTCCAGCCGGCCAGAAGCAGGCCGACCAGCACCAGCGCGGTCTGATTGAAAATCATGCCGCCGTGGCTATGCGCCGGGGGCGGTTTTTACAATGGGGCGAACGCAAGTAATCGCCGTTAATGCAGCGGATTGGCGCCGCTGATTTGGCCATCATCCTGTCCCCATTTCCGACTGGTGAGCAGAAATGCCAAGGCAGTGCAGCACTGGGCCGGATAATGAGAGCGTGGATCACTGCAATTTCCAGATTTTGGGCAGCCTTGCCCCAGAACCAATAGCGGAAAGAAGCGCCTTGATGAGATTGCTCAACTGCTCTTCTCGCCGCCGGCCGATAGTGGCGGCAATCATTGCCGGAGCGCTTTTCGCAGGGTTCGGCGCAGCGCAAGCGCAGAGCCAAAGCGTTACGGCAGACACGAACGGTACAATCACGGCAGGCGGTCTGATCGTGCCGACCTCAAACCTGCTCAGCCCGGAAGCCCGTGCGCTGGTCGCCGCGCGGCTGGCGCAATCGGTGCCCGGCAATGCGGGGGAGCCCTCGATTGCTGCCGCGCGCGCTTTTGCCGACGGGTTCCTGAAGCCGGTTGTCGTCAAATGGCAGGCGCTGCACCCCGCCACAGTCCGTTCGGTAACCATGAACGGCGTCAGGACGGACGAGATCGTTCCGGTGAGCGGCATTGCCCAGGAAAACGCGCATCGCGTGCTTATAAACCTGCATGGTGGCGGCTTCTTCACCGGATCAGGCGCGGGCGGAATTGCGGAATCGCTACCACTTGCCGCGCAGGGCCGGATCAAGGTTGTCACCGTCGACTATGGACTGGCGCCTGAGCATCGGTTTCCCTCCGCCAGTAGGGACGTGGAGCAGGTCTATCGCAAGCTGCTGGAGAGCTACCGACCCGAAAACATTGGCCTCTATGGCTGCTCCGCCGGCGGAACACTTGTGGCGCAATCGTTGGCATGGTTCCAGAGGCACAATCTGCCGCGACCGGGCGCTGCGGGGATCTTCTGCTCAGGCGCGATGCCGAGCTTCTGGTATGGCGGCGATTCCTATGCCGTGGCGCCGATGATGAACGGGCGCGTTGCCGCAACTCCGGAACAGATGGCAGCCAATTCCGGCAATCTCTATCTGGCAGGTGTCGATCAGGACGATCCGCTGGTCACGCCCGGACTGTTTCCCACTGTGCTGGCGAAATTTCCGCCGACGCTGCTCGTCACCAGCACGCGGGACAGCGCGATGAGCAATGCTCTGGTGACAAACATCCAGCTGCTCAAGGCCGGGGTCGAAACGCAGTTGCTCGTGCTTGAAGGCAGCGGGCACGGCGAATTCACGTTTCTGGTCGGCACGCAGGAGGCCACCGATGCCTATGCGATCATGTGGCAGTTCTTCGACCGGCATCTGGGGCGCTGATCGGAACGAAACAGGGCGAGACTTGCGCCTCGCCCTTTCGTCAATTCGATAGCTTGCGGCTCAATACCGGTAGTGATCCGGCTTGAACGGCCCCTGCTCGGGCACGCCGATGTAGTCGGCCTGGCGCTTGCTCAGCGTGGTCAGCTTGACGCCAAGCTTCTCCAGATGCAGCGCGGCGACTTTCTCGTCGAGGTGCTTGGGCAGGACATAGACCTCGTTCTTGTATTGCTCGGGTCTGGTGAACAATTCGATCTGGGCCAGCGTCTGGTTGGTGAAGCTGGCGCTCATCACAAAGCTGGGGTGGCCGGTGGCGCAGCCCAGATTCACCAGACGTCCTTTGGCCAGCATGATGATCTGCTTGCCGTCGGGGAATTCCACCAGATCGGTGCCCGGCTTCACTTCGGTCCACTTGAAATTCTGCAGCGCAGCGACCTGAATCTCGCTGTCAAAATGCCCGATGTTGCAGACGATGGCCATCGGCTTCATCGCGCGCATGTGGTCGACAGTGATCACGCCTTCGTTGCCGGTCGCGGTAACGAAAATGTCGCAGCGCGTGACGGCTTCTTCCATCGTGACGACTTCATAGCCCTCCATCGCCGCCTGCAATGCGCAGATCGGATCGACTTCGGTGACCATCACGCGCGCGCCGCCCTGGCGGAGCGAGGCGGCGCTGCCCTTGCCGACATCGCCGAAGCCGGCGACGCAGGCGACCTTGCCGGCGAGCATGACA
>JANOBA010000348.1:0-13393 GCA_031411415.1 Novosphingobium sp. | reverse complement strand
TCGATAGTCGCCTGTGCTAGCCCGTCGCGCGCGTTCTTGGCTATGCAGGCCTTGGCAGCCGCGCTGAAGGTGTTCGCGGCTCCCACCTTGGCGGCATGCTTGTCGCGGCGCTTCTTGTCGGCGGGGTCAATGCCCTTGGCGCGCAAGCTGCGTGCTTGTTCGCGCAGCTCGCGGGCGTCCTTCAGGCTGATTTCTGGATAGCTGCCCAGTGACAGCTTCTTCTCGATACCAGCCGCTGTCCGAAACTTGACCTTCCATAGCCTGCCCCCGGCGGGGCTAACCAGCAGGTAGAGGCCCTTCTCGTCTGCAACCTTGTAGGACTTATCGCGGGACTTGATCGCGCGGATTGCGGAATCTGTCAGTGCCATTTGGGGGCCTTTCATTTTGGCCGTTGCGAACAGGCCCCCGCATTAGGCCCCCAGAAGCGCCCGGCTATGGGCGAACGGCGGCGACCACTGGCGGTCAAGCCAGTGCTATTTATGGCAGATTTCTAGGGTTTTTGCAACTATTCGCGGGCTTTGGCGAACAGGGTAATGGTGCCGCTTAGGTGACTCGAACACCTGACCTCCGCATTACGAATGCGATGCTCTACCGGCTGAGCTAAAGCGGCATGACCGTATGGGCGGGAAAGCCCCCGGGCAGGGCGCGCGTTTAGCGGGGTGGGGCGGCGGGCGCAAGGGGCTAAAGGTCGTTGGCATTCATGTAGGTCTGGCGTTCGAATTGCCGGGCCGGCGCGGGATCGCAAGCGCCGGGGCGCAGGTAGAGGCAGGCCTTGGTGGTATGCCCCGTCTGGCAGCTGTGCAGCGCAAAGCCGGGCGCGGGCGGGCTTGGTGCGAGGACTGCGTTGGCGGCGCGGGCGATGGCGGGCGGCAACGGGGCCTTGCCCTGCAGCATCGCCTCGGGGATCTCGTAGATTTGCAGGTCGCGGCGCAAGTAGGCCGCGATCACGTTGTTATGCCATTGCAGCGGCACGGCGAGGCCGCAGATCTGCGGCAGCCGCGCCGCCGCGTGGCCCGCGCGGGTGATCTCGCCTCCGCTGCGCTGTGTGGCCGCGCCGCCGGTGCTGAGCACGGCGCTGAGCGCGATGCCGCACCAGCCGAGGCACAGCACGGGCAGGGCATAGCGCGCCGCGCCGGGTTTTCGCGCGCTCCAGCGGTCCGCCAGATTGACCGAGCCGATGGCGGCAAGCGTCAGCAGGGTGAACACCGCCAGCCAGATGAAGCGGTATTCCTTGTGGCCAATCAGGCTGTGCGCCAGAATCGTGACCGTGGCGGCGGCGAGCAGCGGGCGATAGCGCTTGCCGGCAAAGCAGGCCGCGATCAGGACCAGCGGAGAGAACGGCCCCAGCCCGGCATAGAGCATGGCGAGATAGTCAAACGGCCCGCTGGTGCCAAAGCGCGCCGCGCGGCCTGCGCCGATGTTTTGCGCCACATTGGCCCAGGCCCAGCGCAGCGGCATCTGGCCATTGGCGAGGTCGCTGGCCACGCCCAGCGCCAGTGCCGCGATCCCGCCAAGGATCAGCGCGCGCCACAAGCGCCAGTCTCGCCCCGCCGCCAGCAACACGAATATGCCCACGAAGGGCGCGTATTGCAGCCGCACCAGCACGCCGAGTGCCAGCAGGAACCCGGCCAGCGAAAGCCTGCGATCGGCCAGCACGAGCGCCGCACCGCAGACAATCAGCCCAGTGGCGAGGCTTTCCGAGAGGATATAAACGGAAAAGCGCACGCCATCGAACCACACGGCGCTGACCAGCAGCGCGATCAGTGCATGGCGGCGCGATTCCGCCGCGCCCAGCCCCCAAGCGCCCGCCAGCGCCATGAGGCACAGCGCAGCGAAGGTGATCCGCGCGAGGTGGATCGCCAGAATGCCATCGGGCGCGATTGCCGTGCCCAGCCATTGCGGCCCCGCGAGCATCTGCGGGATCAGCGCATTTCGCACCCCCTCGCGCCATTCCCAGGGCACCGCGCCATAGCCAGTCGCGAGGCGGTGGCCCTGTTCGAGATATTGATAGAATTCATCGGCATGAAACTGCGCCCAGGGATCATAGGCGGCAATGCGCAGGGCCACGGCGAGCAGCGCGACGGCGAGTGTCGCAATAGTAAGGTTCCTGCCGCTTTGCTCCATGCGGCTCTCGATAGCCGCTGCAGCTGCGCAAAGTCACCTGTGGACCCCGGCCCAATTGTGGCTTTCGCACAGATGCGCGCTGTGGCATGGAACAAAGCATGATCGCGCACCTCTCTGGCACATTTGCGGATTTCGGCCCTGACTGGGCGGTGATCGAAGTCGCGGGGGTGGGCTATCTGGTGCATTGCAGCGCCAAGACGCTGGCCGGGCTTGGGGTGCGCGGCGACGCGGTGACGGTGCATACCCAGTTGCAGGTTAGCGAAAACGACATGCGGCTGATCGGCTTTTCCAGCGCCGGTGAGCGCGAATGGTTTCGGCTTTTGACGGGCGTGCAGGGCGTCGGCAGCAAGATGGCGCTGGCGGTGCTCTCGGCGCTCTCGGCCGAGGAATTGCAGCGGGCCTGCGCTGGCGGCGATGCCGCGATGGTAGCGCGCTCGCAAGGCGTGGGGCCGAAGCTGGCGGCGAGAATTGTCAATGAATTGAAGGATAAGGCTGGGGCATTGCCTGCGGTGGCGGGCGGTGCGGGGATTGCGGCGGCGCCTGCGGGATCGGTCAGCGCGGATGCGGTTTCGGCACTGCAAAACCTCGGCTTCAAGCCCAATGTGGCGACTGACGCGGTGGCGCGGGCGCTTGAGGAACTGGGTGATGCTGCGGGGCTGAACGACCTGGTGCGCGTGGCGCTGCGGAGGGCGGCGGGGTGAACAAATCGGATGATCGCATCATTACAGAATTGGCGCTTAAAGAGGCAGACAGGCGCTGGGACGAGACTTCCGAACGCCTGAAGTATTCAGTTGAATATGCGCAAGCAGGTCTCAAGGGTCTTTTTTTTGCAAACGGGGCTGCAATAGTTGGGCTTCTGACGTTTGTGGGAAATGTAAAAACTGTCATCGAGCCAGTAGCCCTTTGGTGGGCATTTGTTTGGTTCTGTCTTGGTTTGTCATGCGTGATCGCCGCGTATCTTGCAGCATATGTTTCGCAAGAATCGCTAATGAATGCGGCGTTTGGGGAATCACGCGAAGCAGATAGCCACGCACACCGCACCGGTCGTAACTACGACTACAAGCGAGATGCGCAAAATGGAGATCGGGCTGTAAGAATTGGACTGGCATTGGCCATTGGTGCGTTGGCTTTGTTCATGACGGGGTCCTTTGTGGCTTTGGATGCGATAACATGACCGATAACCCCCACCTCACCCACCAACGCCAACCCGAAGACGCCGAGCAACTTTTGAAGCACGCTTGCCGCCCCAGCAAAGTTGGAGGATAAACCCACCATGACCGACCTCAGCTTCTCGCTCCCAGACGACCTCGCCGGTCCGCTGAAATCACGCCTCGCGGATGGCCACTATGCTGACGCGGGTGAATACCTGCGCGAGCTTGTGCGCCGCGATCTTGAAGAGGCTGCGGATACGGCATGGGTTCGCGAAAAGATTGCTGAAGGGCTTGCCTCAGGCTTCATTGACCGCGATGCGCGGGAGGTTCTCAAGGAAATCGTGGCCGAGCGACACGCCCGACGTGGCTGAGATCATATTGAGCCGGGCGGCCTACACTGATCTGGCGGAAATCGGCGACTACGGTGAAGCGCAATTCGGCAGTGCGGCCGCGGACGCATATCAGGACGAATTTGATCGCTCATTCGAGCGTCTGGCCGCATATCCTCGAAGCGGTGAGGCGAAACCGGCGTGGGGAAGCGACTTTCGCAGCCTCATGTGCAACCGGCATCGGATAGTCTATCGGTTTAGCGGGGATACGGTGCAGATCTTTCGCATACTGCACCATTCCCGCGATGTTGTCCGGCACATCAAATGACCGATAACCCCCACCTCACACCCCAGCGCACGCCGGAAGACCACGACGCGGCGCTGCGCCCCAAGAGCCTTGCCGAATTCGTCGGGCAGGCCGCCGCCAAAGACAATCTTTCGGTGTTCATCCAGAGCGCGCGCGGGCGGGGCGAGGCGATGGATCATGTGCTGTTCTTTGGCCCGCCGGGACTGGGCAAGACCACGCTGGCGCAGATCGTCGCGCATGAACTGGGCGCGGGCTTTCGCGCCACTTCAGGGCCGGTCATCGCCAAGGCGGGCGATCTTGCCGCGTTGCTGACCAATCTTGAGCCCGGCGATGTGCTGTTTATCGATGAAATCCATCGGCTTAATCCAGTGGTGGAAGAAGTGCTCTACCCGGCGATGGAGGACCGCGCGCTGGACCTCATCATCGGCGAAGGACCATCGGCCCGATCGGTGCGGATTGACCTGCCGCCCTTCACGCTGATCGGCGCGACGACACGGGCGGGCCTGCTGACCACGCCGCTGCGCGACCGCTTCGGCATCCCGGTGCGGCTCAATTTCTACACGGTCGAGGAGCTGGAAAGCGTGGTGACGCGCGGGGCCGGCCTGCTCGGCATCGGCATCGAGGCCGCCGGCGCGCGCGAGATTGCGCGGCGCGCGCGCGGCACGCCAAGGGTCGCCGGACGGCTGCTGCGCCGGGTGCGCGATTTCGCGCAAGTTGCCGGTGCGGCCACCATAACCCGCGCGCTGGCCGATGCCTCGCTTACCCGGCTGGAAGTCGACGGTCTGGGGCTCGATGCCATGGACCGGCGTTATCTTTCGATGAGTGCCGACATCTACAAAGGCGGCCCGGTGGGAGTGGAAACGCTGGCGGCGGGGCTTTCTGAGCCGCGCGACACGATCGAGGATGTGGTCGAGCCCTACCTGATCCAGCTGGGTCTGGTGGCGCGCACTGCACGCGGGCGCTGCCTCAACGATGCCGCCTGGAAACACCTCGATCGCACACCTCCGGCAGTCAATCAGGGAGGGCCTTCAGGCGGCCAATCCGGCCTGTTTGATCTCCCAGGCGATTCTGGCGATGAGCTTGGTGAATAGGCGCGGAACCTGCGGAAAGGTTTTGTTTTCACTCTGTTTCAGTTCCATTCCGGGACAGTTCCCGCGCCAAGACCTGCAAACCGCCAAAAATCCCGATTTGGTGCGGCCGAAACACAGTTAACAGGATTGCCGCGTTAATAACTCTCTGCCTTTGTTCTGGCATTGGAGCACGTCAGCCCCGGAGAAGGTCTTCGGAAGCGGTGTGTTCCACAGGGAATGAAAAGAGAGCAAAGCATATGTCGGTTCGTATGGCCCTCGCAAAATTGTCTGCCTGTGCAGCAGGTGGCGCACTGCTTGGCGGCGGCGCCGTCCACGTGGCGGAACAGCCCGCCCGTCAGGTGCAATACGTCAAGCACGTCAAGGCAGCGCCCCGGGTGGTGCAGCGCCGCGTCGTGGCGCATCGGGCAATAGCAGCCGCGCCGCGCCAGGTGCGCCGGGCCCGCCGCGTGGTAACGCGCACGATGAGCTGCGCCCCGGCCCAGCAGATGGCCATGGCACCGATGCCCGCTCCTTACATGCCTCCTTTGCCGCCGATGCCGGTTAGCTCGTCAGGCGGCGGCGGACAGGTGGTTGTCGGCGGCGGCGGTTTCGGTGGCGGCTTTGGCGGCGGCTTCTTTGGCGGCTTCTTCGGCGGCAGCAGTGGCGGCGGCGGCAGCGTGGTGATTTCTTCGACCAGCACCGGTTCGACCTCGACTTCAGGTGGCTCGACCTCGGGTGGCTCCACATCGTCGGGTGGCAGCTCTTCCTCGACTTCAAGCGGCGCGACGGGCTCCACTGGTTCGACCGGCAGCTCATCGACTTCGGGCGGGGTCACGGTCAACGTCAATGTCGGTAATGTCTCGACCAGCACTGGCGGTGTTTCGACTTCGACCTCGTCCAGCAGCGGCAACGTCTCGACCAGCTCGGGCAACGTCTCCACCAGCAGCGGCAACGTTTCTACCAGCTCGGGCAATGTCTCCACATCGTCGGGCAATGTTTCGACCAGCACTGGCGGCAGCTCAAGCTCATCGTCGTCGAGCTCATCCTCCTCGTCCAGCTCTTCGTCTTCGTCGAGCTCGTCGGGCGGTGGTTCGACCGGCGGCAAGCCCGGTGGTTCCAGCGGCGGCCATCATGGCAGCTCAGGCGGCCACAACGGCAGTTCGGGCGGTTCGGGCGGTTCGTCCTCATCGTCGGGTGGTTCTTCGTCGTCAGGTGGTTCATCCACTTCCAGCGGCGGCTCCAGCTCTTCGTCGAGCAGCAGCTCCAGCTCGTCCTCGTCTTCTTCGTCGAGCTCTGGCGGGGCCACTTCAAGCGGCGCGACTTCCACCGGTTCGTCGGGCTCCACGGGTTCGACAGGTTCTACGGGTTCGTCTGGCAGCTCGAGCACCAGCGGTTCCAGCTCGACCAGCTCCAGCTCATCGACTTCGTCCTCTTCGGGCGGTTCGACCAGCACCGGATCGACTGGCGGAACCCCGGTTCCCGCCCCGCCGATGCTGCTGCTGTTCGGCGCTGCTGCGGCCACGCTCGTTGGCCGCCGCCGCCTGAAGCAGAAGAAGGCGGACTGAACGGCCTGATACCTAGGCACCTGAGAATGCCGAAGGGCGGTCCGCAAGGGCCGCCCTTTTCGTTTGTGCGATTAATCCGCGCGCCAGCGAGCGATGAAGAAGCCGTCGAGTCCGCCATGCTCGGTCAGCATAGCGGGATCGGTGCGCAGCCAGCCATTGGCGGAAGGTGCAAGGCTGGCCGGCAATTCGCTTCCAGCGATGGGGTCGATCGGCAGCGATAGTCTGGCCGCCTGCACTTCGCCTTCCTCGTGCTCCAGCGAGCAAACCGCATAGATCAGTCTGCCGCCCGGCGCGATCCAGTCTGCCGCGCGCTCCAGCAGCCGCGCCTGCAGCTCGGCCATTTCGCCGATTGCGCGCGGGCCGATGCGGTGGAGCACATCGGGATGGCGGCGGCAGGTGCCGGTGGCAGTGCAGGGGGCATCGAGCAGCACGGCGTCGAAGCGCTGCGGCGGCTCCCAGTCCAGCGCATCGGCATGCACCAGTTCTGCCTCCAGACCGGTGCGCGTCAGGTTTTCACGCATCCGATCCAGCCGCTTGGGCGAAGCATCGAGCGCTGTGACTTTCCAGCCTGCGGCTGCCAGCTGCATGGTCTTGCCGCCCGGCGCGGCGCACAGGTCCAGCACCGTCCTGCCCTCTCCGGCGCCCAGCAGCCGTGCGGGCAGGCTGGCGGCGAGATCCTGCACCCACCAGGCGCCGTCCTTGAATCCCTCCATCCGCTCCACTGCCTGGCCGCGCGGCAGGCGCAGATGGCCGGGCATCAGCGAGATGCCGCCCAGCCGCTCGGCCCATTGCGCGGTTTCGGCGGGATCACGCAGCACGAGATCGAGCGGCGGCGGCACGGCCAGCGCGGCGGCGATGCCATCGGCCTGCGCGCCCCAGCGCAGCGCCACGCCATCGGGCAGGGTGGGCGCGGCAGGCAGGGTGACGGCCTGCTTGACCAGTGTCGAAAACACCCCATGCGCCAGCCGCCTTGGACCGCCTGCCAGCAACGGAAGTCCAGTGGCGATCACCGCATGCGGCGGGGTTTCCAGCCGCAGCCAGCCCGCCAGCATCAGCCGCAGCGCGCCGCGTGCCTTGGCGTCATCGGGAAGCGCCAGCCGGGTCGCGCTGTCGATCAAGGCATCGAGATCGGTCAGCCAGCGCAAAGCTTCACTCGCCAGCGCGCGGGCCAGCGCCCGGTCGGCATCGCTGCGGATGCCTTGCAGCGCCGATGGCCCCGCGGCATCGAGCGTTTCACCGCGGCGCAGTACGGCATCGAGCAGGCGCAGCGCAGCCTTGCGGGCGGGTAGTCCGGGAATATCCATGGGCGCGCGTTAGGGGAGATTGTATTGTCTGGCCAGCGCGCCCATCTTGCGACCATGACCAAGCGCGCGACCAAACGTCCCGAACCTTTCGCCAAGCCAGCGCACTGGAGCAACGATCCCCCGCCCAAACCCGAAGCGGCGAAAGGCGAGGAAGAGGAGCTCTCGCCCACCCGTTATGGCGACTGGGTGAGCAAGGGGATTGCTGTCGACTTCTAAGGCAGCAGATCAATCACTGCACCATCGGGCACGGCTTCCCACAGCGCCTCGATTTCTTCGTTCGACACGGCAATACAGCCATCGGTCCAGTCGCCGGGCACGCGTCCTGCCGGCAGCCCGTTGGGCTGGCCGTGGATGAAGATCAGCCCGCCCGGGCTGCGGCCATGGGAAGCGGCATAGGCGCGGTCGGCAGCATTGGGATAGGCGATGTGGAGTGAGAGGGTATAGCTCGAAGCAGGGTTGCCATAGTCGATGGTATAGCGCCCCTCGGGCGTGCGCTCGTCGCCCTGGAAGTGCTTGGGCCCCTGTGGCGCATCGCCCAGCTGGATGCCGGTGATGGTGTGCACCGGCTGCCCGGCGGAATAGAGCGTCATGGTCCGCGCCGATTTCTCGACGCGGATATAGTCGATTTCGGGAAGCGTCAGCGGTGCCTCGGCTACCGCCGCGCCGGTCATCAGGGTGAGGACGAGCGGGGCGAGGCGAGACAGTTTCATCATCAGTCCACGAACGGATCGGTGACCAGAATGGTATCCTCTCGCTCCGGGCTCGTCGAGACCAAGGCGACCGGGCACTGGATCAGCTCCTGCACCCGCTGGATGTATTTGACTGCCTGCGCGGGCAAATCAGCCCAGCTGCGTGCGCCCGCCGTGGTGCCGCTCCAGCCTGGCATTTCCTCATAGACCGGCTCGACAGCGGCCTGATCGGCGGCGTGGGCGGGCAAATGGTCGAGCAGTTTGCCGTTCAGCCGGTAGCCGGTGCAGATTTTCACCGTCTCCATCCCGTCGAGCACGTCGATCTTGGTCAGCGCAATGCCGGTGACCCCCGATATCGCGCAAGTCTGGCGCACCAGCACGGCATCGAACCAGCCGCAGCGGCGCTTGCGGCCTGTGACCGTGCCAAATTCATGGCCGCGTTCGCCCAGCCGCTGGCCGATCTCGTCTTCCAGCTCGGTCGGGAACGGCCCGGCGCCGACGCGGGTGGTATAGGCCTTGACGATGCCGAGCACGAAGCCGGTGGCATTGGGGCCAAGCCCTGATCCCGAAGCCGCCGTGCCGCTGACCGTGTTCGAGCTGGTGACGAACGGATAAGTGCCGTGATCGACATCGAGCAGCACGCCTTGCGCGCCTTCGAACAGGATGCGGCTGCCCTTGCGGCGCACTTCGTTCAGCCGCTTCCACACCGGCTCGGCAAATTGCAGCACGAAGGACGCGATTTCGCGTAAGCTGGCCACCAGCGCGGCGCGATCGACCGGCGGCTGGCCGAAGCCCGCACGCAGGGCATCGTGATGGGCGCAAAGGCGATCAAGCTGCGAATCGAGCGCATCGAGGTGCGCCAGATCGCACACCCGGATCGCGCGGCGGCCGACTTTGTCTTCATAGGCCGGGCCAATGCCGCGCCCGGTGGTGCCGATCTTGCCGGCGCCGGCGGCGTTCTCGCGCATCACGTCGAGTTCGCCGTGGATCGGCAGGATCAGCGGGCAGTTGTCGGCAATGGCGAAGTTTTGGGTAGAGATTGCCACGCCTTGGCCTTCAAGCTTGGCGATTTCCTCACGCAAGTGCCACGGATCGAGCACCACGCCGTTGCCGATGATCGACAAAGTGCCGCGCACGATGCCCGAAGGCAGCAGGCTGAGCTTGTAGGTCTTGCCGCCGACCACCAGCGTATGCCCGGCATTGTGGCCGCCCTGAAAGCGCACCACGGCATCGGCGCGGCTGGCGAGCCAGTCGACGATCTTGCCTTTGCCTTCATCGCCCCACTGGGCGCCAATTACGGTGACATTTGCCATGGATACGCAGCTCCACCTGCCAGGTGGATCCGCAGCGCCCTTCGACAGGACTCGGCGCTGGGATGGGCCAGTTAGGGCCGCCTCGGCCCGGTATGCGCTGCGCGCCCTAGTCGAAGACAAGGGCAAGGGCAAGACCATGCGCTGCGGAGCTCGTGTAAGTTTATCCTGAAGGGGAGATCAGCCACGCATTCAGGGCGCTGGGATGCCTAACCGCTCCAGCCATGCGCGTGCCTTCTTTGGCTCGCCAAGCGCATTCGATGGCACCGGGCCTCGCGATGCCTCGAACTCCTGATGCAGGGGGAAGGGTTCCAGCCCGAGCTGTTTGCGCAGATCGTCAATTTCTTCGCCGGCATCGCACAGCTCTGCGACAACCGGTGCGACTTTGGCGCGGGCTTGCCGGTCCTGATTGTGATCGAACAGGCCCCATGATCCGGCGGCGGTCGCCTCAAGCGCGCGAATCAGCACCACGCGATAGTCCGTTTCCAATTCCGCGCGGCGGATATCCAGTCGTTCAAGTCGAGCAGCTCTTGCCATGTGATTACCTTAACCTTGCGGGGGCCTTGAGCAAGGCTCCAGCACCAACAAAAAACCCCCGCCGAAGCGAGGGCTTTTCGAATTCAGCCGTCGCTGAAAACTCTAAAGTGAGCCGATTGCCTGATCGACCAGCTTCTTGTCGGCGCTGGCGTTGTGGCCGCTGGCAATCAGGCCGCGCGCCGCCGTGGCAGCGGCATCGGCGGCCATGGCGCGCAATTCGGTGACGACCGCGAGTTCGGCGGAGGCGATCTTGTCTTCGGCCGACTTGCCGCGCCGCACGATCAGCGCTTCGGCATCGCTTTTGGCGCGGGCGAGGATCTGTTTGGCCTCGGCATCGGCGGCGGCCTTCATGGCAGCGGCGTCCTTCTCGGCATTGGCGATCTTGTCGGCATATTCCTTGCGCAGCGCTTCGGCCTCGGCGCGCAGCGCCTTGGCTTCGTCGAGTTGCTTGCGAATATCGGCAATGCCGCTGTCGAGCATCCCCGTCAGCATCGCGGGCACTTTGGCCCAGACGGCAATGGCGATCAGCACCAGCATCGACAGCGCCACCCAGGCGGTGGGCGACATGCCAAGCGCGGACGGTTCTGCGTGTTCGGCGCCATGCTCGGCAGCTTCGGCAGCGAGCAGCACGAGGGCGGAAAGATCAGCCATTGAGCGCAACTTTCACTGCGGCGCGGGTCGCGCCAAGGTCAGCCTTGAGCCCGGCAACGCGCTGGACGATGTCGCCGGCTGCTTCCACCGCAACGGTCTCGATCTCGCCGAGCGCATTGGCCCGCGCCTTGGCAATCCGTGCTTCGGCTTCGCCGAGCTTTACATCAAGCTCGGCATTGGCCTTGGCGAGGCGGGCTTCGCTTGCCTTGGCGGCATCGGCCTTGGCGTGCGCGAGCTGGGCCTGAGCCTCGGCGCGCTGGGCATTCTCCTGCACTCGCCATGCCTCTTCCTCGGCTTCCGCCGAGGTGCGGGCAGCCTGCGCGGCGGCAAGATCGCTGGCGATCTGGCGATCACGCGATTCCACGGTCGCCATGACTTTGGGCACCATGCCCCGGCCAATGACGAAGAAGATGAAGCCGAAGAACAGCAGCGACCAGAAGACCTGGCCGGCAAAAGTATCGGCTAGCTGCGCGATTTGAGGCATCGGGTAATCCGGCAAGTGGCCGGCCGGGACGTGCCCGGCCGGTCAGGTATTCAAAAGGTCGTCAGGCGACGAAGATCAGGATCATCGCGACGACGAACGAAAGCAGGCCGAGAAGTTCGGCGGCGGCGAAGCCGATGAACAGGCGGCCCTGCTGGCCATCAGCCGCAGCCGGATTGCGCAGCGCGCCCTGGAGGAACGAGCCGAAGACGTTACCAACGCCGATGGCAGCCATGCCGGCACCGATGGCGGCGAAACCTGCACCGAGCAGCTTTGCAGCTTGAGGATCCATTTGAAAAACTCCTTATTGTAAACAGTGGATTGAACGAAAAATCAGTGAAGGTTCTCAGCGTCGTTGAGATACAGCGACGTGAGCAGCGCGAAAACATAAGCCTGGATGGCAGCGACGAGGATTTCGAGCGCCGAGATTGCCACCATCAGCGCGAAGCTGGGAATGCCGACGACCGTGCCCCACAGCAGGCCCGAATTGGTGCCCGCAATGACGAAGCCCGAAAGCACTTTCAGCAGCACGTGGCCGGCCATCATCGCCACGAACAGTCGCAGCGCGAGGCTGAACGGCCGCACCAGGAACGAGATCAGCTCGATCACCGGGATCAGCCACATCAGCCACAGCGGCGTGCCATGCGGCACGAACAGCGAGAAGAAGTGGAAGCCATGCCGCCAGAAGCCGACGACCAGGACGATGGCGAAAGTCATCACCGCGAGGACGCCGGTGACGCTGAAATGGCTGGTGAAGGTGAAGGGATGCAGGCCAATGAGGCCGATCGGCAGCAGGCCGAGCACGTTGGCGAACAGGATGAACATGAACAGCGAGAAGATGTAGGGCACATACTTCTTGCCCGCCGGGCCGATGTTTGCGGCCAGCAGGTTGTCGATGAAGCCGGTCATGCTTTCGACCGCCATCTGCCAGCGGCCGGGCACCAGCTGGCGCTTCGTCCCGCCCCACATGAAGGCGAGCAGCGCCACGGTGGCGATTGCCATCCATAGCGCCGAGTTGGTGAAGGCCACGTTGTAGCCGGCGATCTGCCAGTGATCGGTGCCGAACATCGGCTCGATCATGAACTGGTGCATCGGATCGACTTTGCCCTGTTCGGCTGCCACGTCCTGCCTCTTTGCCTGCTAAATCAGCGCCCGCGCGTGTTCCCGCAAGGGGTTCACTCGGGGCGCCGGTTGGAAATCCGGATGATGTTCCTGAAGGCGACGAAGATCCCGAGGGCCATCACCACCAACAGACCCCAGGGGGTGGTTCCGGCAAAATGGTCAATGACCCAGCCGATAAACGCACCGCCGCCGATCCCTCCGATCAATTCGGCCAGAACCCGGTTGCCCATGCGATAGTTCGCATCTGCTTCCGCGCCCATTGCCGGCTTGGTGCGTTCCTCTTCACGCTCGCGCGCGGCCTTTAGCCGCTGGTCGAGCGCATCGATTCGCGCATCTTCGCCGATAGGGTCTCGTGCGGGCTGATCGTCGTTCATGCCATGATCCTTCGGTTGAAAGAAACGGCACGCGCGGCGACACCCCGCCGAGGGCACCGGCCCCTTAGGTTGGCGGGGCACCTGAGTCAACAGGGTGGGGGGCGTGCTAACTTACGGGCAGCGGCTGTCGCGCTGGGGCGGGGCGGAAGTGCGGGTCAGCCAGCCGCCGCCCGGGCCTTCGTATTTCTCGCCGGGCGCGGTCTGGGCGATCTGGAGGCAGCCGATAGTGAAGGCATAATCTTCTACTGTGGCGCCCCCAGCCCGGGCTCTTTCCGAATAGTGCGCGCGGCGCTTGATGTTGAGATCGTCGACCATTGCGCGGACATCGGCGCTCGGGGCGCTGACAAAGCCGAGATAGCCATTGGTCTTCTCGCCAACC
>JANOBA010000347.1:0-10561 GCA_031411415.1 Novosphingobium sp. | reverse complement strand
CACCAGATCAACCCGGTCCCCTGGGAAGATGAAGCCAGCGACGCCGGTTTTCTGGCTGACCGTGATGGTGACGGCGCGCATGCCCGGGCTGAGCGCGGCAGCAAGGAAGCCGCGATCACCGGGCGCAACCAGTGCGCCCTGCGTGACCGGCTGTCCGGCAGTGACCGGGAAGCGAACGACCGTGCCGATGAGCTTCTGCATGTCGGTTTCGCCTTCAAGGAAATAGGCGTCCTGCACCATTTCTTTCGGCCAGGGCTGGAACGAGATCGAATCGGCCGTGATGATCGTGCCGACCGGCAAGGCGCGCTGGGCAACCAGTGCCTTGGGGCCTTGCTCCACAGGCGCAACCGCCTGAGCCTGAGGGGTGGATGCCCCGCTGAACAGGCTCCTTGCGGCGAGCGCAGTGCCGATCGCAATGACCAGCGCGCCCAACAGCAACATCAGCTTCTTCTTGTCCATGGCTAAGCAAGCCCCCTAAGAAATTACCCCGGTTTCACCCATGTGAAATCGGCCAAAATGGTTAAGATCGGGTCAACCCGACAAAATCGCCGAACTGACGGGTGAAAGGTATTCGCTGAAGATCACCCAGATGCCGGCGAACGAGATGGCGATGCCATAAGGCACCGCGATGCGGCCCTTCTGCTTGCGGGCATGGTGGAGCACCACCATGACCAGCGTCAGGAGCCCGCCAAGCATTGACATGATGCCCAGTAGTTTTACGAATGAGATCGGGTCGATCCACAGCGCCAGCGCGGTCAGCAGCTTGACATCGCCACCACCCATCGCGCCGAATGCGAACAGCACAGCCAGCAGGGCGAAGATCACCAGCGCAATGACGACATGGAAGCCAACATCGACCAGGCCTTGACTGCTCGCCAACCAGAACAGCGGCGCAGACAGTGCGATTGCGGCATTGAGCCAGTTGTCGATCTGGCGGCGCTGCAAGTCGGTGATGGCCGCAACCATCAGTGCGATTGCCAATGCGGCGAGCAGCCCGTATGAAAAAAATCCGCCCTGCATTTGAGACCCCTGAGAACTGGGGGCATGTTTAGCTGTCAGGGCTTACCAAAAAGTAACCAACTCAATCAGCCCGGAATTAGCTTTACGTGACCGCAGATCAACTAAGGGCGAAGGGCGGCTTCGACCGGCGCGCGATCCCGGATGAAGCAGTAGAGACCCGCTGGCAGACCGCCGACGGCCACGCCATGCGCCGGATCGACTGGCTGATGCCGCAAGTCGCCGTGCGCGGCTCGATCCTGTTCATGCCCGGGCGCGGCGATGCTTATGAAAAATACCTCGAAACGCTCGATCACTGGCACCGCAGCGGCTGGCGGGTGACTGCGGCGGACTGGCGCGGACAGGCAGGATCCGGCCGGCTGGGGCGCGACGAAGTGACCGGGCACATCGACGATTTCGGGATCTGGGTGGATGACCTTGCGGGCTTCTGGCAGCAATGGCAGCAATCGGTGCCGGGGCCGCATGTGCTGGTCGGCCATTCGATGGGCGGGCATCTGGTGCTGCGAAGCCTGGCGGACGGCAAAGTGAAGCCCGATGCGGCAGTGCTGATCGCGCCGATGATCGATCTGATCCGCCACGGGGTGCCGCTCTGGCTGATGCATGTGCTGGCACAGGCGATGGCCTGCATCGGCGATCCGCGCCGGCCGGCTTGGAAATGGGGCGAAAAACCCCGCGCGCTGCCGGCTGACCGGATCAACCTGCTTACCAGCGACGTGGAACGCTATGCTGACGAGGTCTGGTGGCGCGATCACCGGCAGGAGATAGCCATGGGCCCGGGCAGCTGGGGATGGGTCGCGGCGGCCTATGCCTCAATCCGCCGGCTTGCCCGCGTGGGCGTGCTCGAAGCGGTCGATGTGCCGGTGCTGCTGCTATCGGTGGACGCGGACCGGCTGGTGAGCCGCGCGGCGATCGAAAAAGCGGTGCTGCGGCTGCCGCGCGGCGAATTGCTGCGCTTTGGCCCCGAGGCGCGCCACGAATTGCTGCGTGAGGTTGATGCGATCCGCAACCGCGCGCTCGCCGGGATTGCCGATTTCCTTGACCGCGTGGCGCGGCGGCGCGACTGAGCCGGTCGATGAATCAGGATGCGACTCTCCGCTTCGATATTACCATCGTCGGCGCCGGAATGGCCGGGGCCTCGCTTGCTGCTGAGCTTGGGTCAGGCGTGCGGGTGCTGCTGCTCGAGGCCGAAGATCGCCCCGGCTATCACGCCACCGGGCGTTCGGCGGCGTTCTGGCACGAGAGCTATGGCGGGCCGGGGGTCCAGCCGCTGACTACTGCCTCCGGGCCTGAATTGCGCAGGCTGGGCGTGCTCAGCGCGCGCGGTGCCCTGACCATTGGCCGGACCGAACAGGAAGCCGAAGTCGAGCGGTTCTGCGCTACATATTCGGCCATTGGGGTCGATTGCCAGCAGGTTGCGCGCGGGGTGCTGGAGGAGTGGATTCCTGGCCTCCGCGCGGGCTGGAGCCACGGCGCACTTGAGCCGCAATGCAGCGACATCGATGTTGCCGGCCTGCATCAGCATTATCTTGCCGAGGCGCGGCGCCACGGGGCTGAATTGTGGTGCCGGGCTGGCCTTACAGGTGCGGAGCGCACGTCACGTGGCTGGCGGTTGACTTTGGCCGACGGGCGCATGGCCGAATGCGCGGTGCTGGCAAATGCCGCCGGGGCCTGGGCCGATCCGGTCGCCGGGATGGCGGGGATTGCCCCCTTGGGGATTACCCCCCTGCGCCGCACTGTCGCGGCTGTGCGTACAGACCCGCTGCCGCCGGCAAACCTGCCGCTGGTGCTGGCGATCGACGAGACATTCTATTTCAAGCCCGATTCAGGCCGGTTGTGGCTCAGCCCCACCGATGAGACCCCCAGCGCGCCTTGCGATGCCGCAGCCGAAGAAATCGATGTGGCCAATGCAATCGATCGCTTTGAACAGGTGGTCGACTGGCGGATCGAACGTGTGGAGCATAAGTGGGCAGGCCTGCGCAGCTTCGCCCCCGACCGGCTGCCGGTTTATGGCTTTGACAGCAAAGTTCCGGGCTTTTTCTGGTTCGCCGGGCAGGGCGGCTTCGGCATCCAGACCGCCCCGGCAGCGGCGCGGCTGGCGGCGGCTCTGCTGCTGTGCGAGGTGGGCGGCCTAGTCGATCCCGCGCCTTATTCGCCCGCAAGGTTTGCCTAGAGCCCGGCCGCTACTGCTGCATCGCTGGCCAATTTGTCCGCGCGTTCGTTTTCCGGATGGCCATCGTGGCCTTTAACCCAAATCCAGTCGATCGTGTGGCGCAGCGCCGCTTCGATCAGTTGGTGCCACAGGTCCTGGTTGCGCACCGGCTGTTTGCTGGCGTTGACCCAGCCCTTGCGCTTCCAGCCCTCGACCCACTTGGTCATGCCGTCGATGACATAGCGGCTGTCGGTGTGGAGCTTGACGTCGCATGGCTCGATCAGCGCGGTCAGTGCACGGATCACCGCGGTCATTTCCATGCGGTTATTAGTCGTGTCGGCCTCGCCGCCGCTCATTTCCTTTTCATGGCGGCCCATGCGCAGGATCGCGCCCCAGCCGCCCGGTCCCGGATTGCCTTTGCAGGCGCCATCGGTGAATATTTCAACGCGTTTCAACGCCCATCCTTCAGAAAACGAAAGTTCCTCAGCAAAAGCAGGCTGCGTTATGCGGATCCGCATAGAACTCCAGCCGCCGGGCGAAAGCCATCGGATCCTTGCGGGTCACCAGTGCATCCGCTGCAGTATTCAGCCAATCATAAGATCGCGTCATAAGGAAGCGCATTGCCGCGCCCCGTGCCAAAACAGGAAGCTTTTCCAACTCTTGGTTCGATAGCGGGCGGACGGACCGGTAGCCCGCCATCAGCGCCTGCGAAATCTCCGGATCGAACTGACGCCCGCCATCGTGGAAGCACCATGCGGCGTGGGTTATCGCAAGGTCATAGGCAGTGATGTCGGTGCAGGCGAAATAGAAGTCGATCAGGCCCGACACACCATCGCCCAGCAACAGAACATTGTCGGGAAACAGATCGGCATGGATCACGGAACGCGGCAGACCTTCCGGCCATTCGTGCGCCAGCACAGCCAATTCGCGGGCAACCAGATTGGCGAGGCCCGGATCGATTTGCGTCAGGCCAGCCGGACCGCAGGCATCGGCCATTGCCTGCCAGTCGGCCAAGGCCAGGCCATTGGCGCGATTGCCGGGGAAGTCGGCGGCTGCGAGGTGAACCTTGGCCAGCGCCGCGCCAACCGCGCGCGCCTGCGCCGGGCTGGGCGCATCGACCGAGACGCCAGGCAGAAACTCGATCAGCGCCAGCGCCTTGCCTTCGTGGAAGCGATAGCTGCTGCCCTCGCGGTCGTGGATCGTGCGTGGCACCGGGCAGCCGCGCGCGGCGAGGTGATCGAGCAGATCGAGGAAGAATGGCAGCTCGCCGACATCGGTGCGCTGTTCATACATCGTCAGGATAAATCGCGCATTCGTGCCACCTTTGCCTTCGGTATCGATCAGCCAGTTGCTGTTCGAGACGCCTTCGGCAATGCCCTTGGCCGAAACCAGCGCGCCGACCTCATAGGCCGCGATGATGGCGCCCAGCGCCTCGCCGCCAAGCTGGGTATATACCGCCATGCGGAGTTAATCTGAAAGCTGGAGGGGAAGTTTGAAGATCATGCGCTCTTCGGCGGTCGTGATCACTTCCTCGGTCACTTCGCGCCGGGCGGCAAGATAGTCGGCCACTTCGCGGACCAGCGATTCGGGCGCGGAGGCCCCTGCCGTCAGCCCCAGCACCGTGACGCCTTCGAGCCAGGCCGGATCGATGTTCTCGGCCCGCTCGATCAGATGGGCCTTGGCGCCAAAGCGTTCGGCAACTTCGACCAGCCGGCACGAGTTCGAGCTGTTGGGCGCGCCGATCACCAGCACCAGCTGGCATTCGGGCGCAATTGCCTTGACCGCCGCCTGGCGGTTCGACGTCGCATAGCAGATGTCGTCGGCCCTGGGCCCGGCAATCGAAGGGAAGCGGAGTTGCAGTGCGGCAACGATGTCTGCGGTGTCGTCGACCGATAGGGTGGTTTGAGTTAGGAAGGCGAGCGGAGCATCGGCGGCAAAGGCCAGCGCGGCAACGTCTTCCAGCGTCTCCACCAGTGTCATCGCACCGTCAGGAACCTGGCCCAGCGTGCCGATCACCTCGGGATGGCCGCGATGGCCGATGAACAGGATGTGGCGGCCGTTGGCGATCTGGCGCTCTGCCTGGCGGTGGACCTTGCTGACCAGCGGGCAAGTGGCGTCCAGCCATTCGAGCCCGCGCGCCGTTGCCGTCTCGGGGATGATCTTGGGCACGCCGTGGGCCGAGAAGATTACCGGCGCGCCATCGGGCACTTCATCAAGCTCCTCGACGAAAATCGCGCCTTTGGCCTTCAGTCCATCAACCACATGGCGGTTGTGGACGATCTCGTGGCGGACATAGACCGGTGCACCATAGCGCTCGATCGTTAGCTCGACGATGGCAATGGCGCGATCGACCCCGGCACAGAAACCGCGCGGGGCGGCGACCAGCAGGCGGAGCGGGGGCTTGGTTGACGACGGGCCGGTTGACGACTGGCCAGTTGACGATGGGGCGTGCGAAGGAAAGGGTGCATTCATGTTTGCGCCTCTAGCGCTTTGCAGCGCGCGCCGCTAGGGCATGCGGCAAGGCTAGTTCGGGTCAATTGCGCCCGGCGCCTTGATTGCAGACTTGGCCCGATTGCAGACTTGGGAATGCCTTTTATGAACCGCTCCACCCGCCTGATGACTTTTGCCCTCGCCACGGTGGCAGTATCCGGGGCGCTTGCCGGTTGCAGGTCGCGCGGCGAACTGGTGATCGATGAAGGCGTCGGCGTCACGGCAGTGCGCAGCGCTTGCCCGGCAGTCGGCATCCCCGATTATACCGGCGATGTCACCCTGATGCGCTCCGGCGGCGGCACCACGGCGGACGATATTGATGTGGTAGCCACGATGACCAATGTGCGCAGCACCTGTAACGAAGGCGCGCGCGATGGCTCGAGCAAGGTCTTTTCCGCCGCAACATTCGATGTGCTCGCCCGCCGCAGCGATGCGCGCGGCGCGCGTCAGGTGGTGCTGCCATATTTCATCACTGTTCTGCGCGGCGGCTCGGAAGTCAGCTCGAAGCGCGTGGGGCAGGTTGTGCTCAACTTCGCGGATGGCCAGGAACGCGCTAAGGCAAGCGGGCAGGGTTCGGCCTATATCGACCGCGCGCAGGCGACCTTGCCACAGGAAATCCGCGAGCGGCTGGTCCGCAAACGCCGCGCCGGCGATGCCGATGCCGCAGTTGATCCGCTGACCGAGCCTGACGTGAAAGCCGCCGTCACCCGCGCCACATTCGAACTGCTGCTGGGATTCCAGCTGGATGATGCCCAACTGGCCGCCAACGTCAGGCGTTAAGCTTTCATCGCTGATTCGATCGCTGCCCGCGCCGCTGCCGCCATGGTCTTGCGGTTCGCCAGCGCATCGCCTGTCAGCGGCTCAAGGTAATGCACGGTCAGTTCCACCTTGCGGCTGCGCGCCAGGATGCGCAGGAAATTGTCCAGCCCCGGCTCGGTGCCCACCCAGGCAATGCCGGCGGCCTCGGGGCCATAGTCGAGCAAGACCGGCTGAATTGCGACGCCCTGTGGCGGCGGGTCAAGCGCGGAAAGCAGTGAGCTTTTGAACGACAACAGGCCGGTGCCGTCGCTGGTCGTGGCTTCAGGAAAGATCGCCAGCACGCCCGCATTCTGCACGGCGGCGCGGACTCGCTCGACCTGAAGGTGCACCGAGGCCCGATCATGCCGGGCGACGAAGACCGTGCGGTTCATGGTGCAGAGCCAGCGCACGAAGGACTGTTCGGCAAGCCCGTCATGCGCGACGAAGGCTGCGCCGCTGGTCGCAGCAATGGCGGGAATATCGATCCAGCTGACATGGTTGGCGAGCAGGAATTCGCCGCCGCTGGGCCGCTGGCCGCGCGTTGTTATGGCAATTCCGCCCAGTTTCACGATCCCGGCAAGGAAACGGCGCGCCCAGGGGTTATTCGCGCCGGCAATGTGCCAAACGTAGAACAGCGGCACACACACCGCCAGCCAGCCAAGCATTGCGGCAAGCCGGAAGGCCATGCGCAGCCGGCCCGCCACGGCTAATCCTTTGCAGCAGTATCGGGCCGCTCAAGCTTGACGCCGTAAAGCTCCATGCGGTGGTCGACTAGTCGGAAGCCCAGCCGCTCGGCGATCTGGCGTTGCAGGGCTTCGAGTTCGGGATCGACGAATTCGAGCACTTTGCCGCTCTCCACGTCGATGATGTGATCGTGGTGGGCTTCGGGTGATGCTTCATAACGTGCACGTCCGTCGCCGAAATCGTGGCGATCGAGAATGCCGGCCTCTTCGAACAGGCGCACCGTGCGATAGACCGTGGCGATGGAAATGCCCGGATCGATCGCCACCGCGCGGCTATAGAGGCTCTCCACGTCGGGATGGTCCGAGCTTTCGGACAGCACCCGCGCGATCACCCGTCGCTGATCGGTGATGCGCAGGCCGCGCTGCGCGCAGAGTTCTTCGATGTCGATCTTTTGCGGCACAGGTGATCCGGTAAATATGAAAGGCCCCGCCAGACCATAGTCCGGCGGGGCCATTATTCAATAACGCAATGCAGTGGCTTCAGCGCTTGGCCTTGCGCGCGGTGCGCGGGCCGGGCTTGCGGCCGAGGCCGATCTTCTTGGCCAGTTCGCGGCGCTTCTCTGCATAGTTGGGGGCGACCATCGGATAGTCGGCCGGCAGGCTCCAGCGCGTGCGATACTGGTCGGGGGTCATGTTGTAGCTGGTCATCAGGTGCCGCTTCAGCATCTTCAGCTTCTTGCCGTCTTCCAGGCAGACGATGTAGTCCGGCTTGATCGAAGCGCGGATCGAAACCGCCGGTTCGGGCAGGGCTTCGGGCGCCGGTGCGGCATGACCAAGGCTGGCCAGTGCGCCATAAACATTGACGATCAGCGCGGGGACATCTTCCACCGCAACGCCGTTATTGCTCACATGCGCGGCGACAATGTCCGAAGTCAACGTGATCAAAGTCTCGTTCATATCGTTCTGGGTGTTTTCCATGTGGAGTTCCTGCGACTTGTTGGGGCCTGTGCCCGTTTCTATGGCCCGGCGAAAGACTCACCGGACGGCTGTCGGCGCATTGCAACAGGCGCCCCACGTTGGCAAGGTGCAATTCTAGCGAATTTACACTGCGGTCAGCTGAATTTCGTTGGCATTACTCACTCGCAAAGCATTCACGAATGAAAGTGACTGCATCGAGTCGCGCGCCAGCGGGTGTGCGATAATATCCAGCGCGGCGACCGACCGGAAGGAAGCCGTGCTGGTGATAAACTTGTTCGGCGGGATTGTCGGCGCGCATCTCGAGAAACAGGCTGGCGGCACCGCGCGCCACCGCTTCGGTGATGAAGCGTTCGAGTAGCCGGCTGCCCAGGCCTCGCCGGCGAAAGGCAGGCGCAATGGCGAACAGCAGCAGTTCTTCTTCCTCATAACCGTGACGCGAAAGGAAAAATCCGGCTGCCGCCATGCCGGTGGGTGGCACTTCGCCCACTTCGCCGATCAGGCCGTAGTGGCAATTGCCCATCACCAGCGCGTCTTCCAGCTGGCGGCGGTTCCAGGCCTCGCCGAACGCGGGATCGAACGCGGCAGTCATCACCGCCATGATCTGGTCGATATCGTCCGCCGGCGGTATCATGGCGTCTTTGCCGGAAGCCGCGCATCAGGCGGGCGGCCATAGTGCGGCTGCACCGAATCGGTGAGCATGTCGGCGGATAGCAAGTTGAAGGCGCGCGCATCGGGCAGCAGATCAAGGCTGGTGCCGTGCCCGCGCAGCGCCACCAGCGCAGCAGCCTGACTGCCGGCAACAAGTTCTTCGCCCACTTGCGCAGCAGCGGCATCGGGGCTGAGCGAGGCGACATCGCCTGCCGCCCGGCCATCCGCGCCGAAGCTCTGGACAAACCATTCGCCGTGGCCGCCAGTCATGGCGACGCAAAGCGGCTGTGCGGTATGTTGAGCCTGCGCCATCGCGGCGACCAGCGCCATGCCCGGATAGCCCAGAACTTCCGCTTGCCAGACAAGCCCCAGCGCGCGCGCGGCGGCAAGACCGACGCGCAGCCCGGTGAAGCTGCCCGGCCCCAGCGCGACGGCAATGCGGGTTGCGCGGCCCTTGCCGGGCAGTGCGGCGATCATTGGTACGAGTTGTTCGGCATGGCCGCGACCAAGTACGCGGAAATCGCCGGCGATCAGTTCGCCATCACCAAACAGCGCCGCCGAACAAGCTTCGGTCGCGCTGTCGATAACCAGGGTAAGCATGCCGGGCTATGCTGCCGGTCAGGCGGCGCGAACTTCGGCAACCTCGGGGACATAGTGCTTGAGTAGCCCCTCGATGCCCTGTTTCAGCGTGGCGGACGATGACGGGCAGCCTGAGCAGGAGCCCTGCATCTGGAGATAGACCACGCCTTCGCGGAAACCGCGGTAAACAATATCGCCGCCATCATTGGCCACTGCCGGGCGCACCCGGGTTTCGAGCAATTCCTTGATCTGCGCGACAACATCGGCGTCGGCCGGGTCCTCGCCGTAGTCCGTGTCATCGGCGGCAACCGCAATGCCGCTGGCGTCAGGCCCGGAAAACAGCGGCGCGCCCGAAACGAAATGATCGAGCAGCACTGCGACCACCTGACCCTTCAGTGCGCTCCAGTCCACACCTTGCCCGGCGGTCACCGAGACGAAATCGCGCCCGAAAAACACGCCGGAGACATCGCCCAAGCTGAACAATGCGGCGGCGAGCGGCGAGGCCTCGGCTTCGTCGTCGTTGGTGAATTCGCGCGTGCCGGCGGCCATGACCTGCTCGCCGGGCAGGAACTTGAGGGTGGCCGGATTCGGCGTTGTTTCAGTCTCGATAAACATCACAAGACCATGTAGGCTGTCATCGCGCAGGGTCAAGGGCCGGCGATCCGGTGAAAAATGCTGCAAGTGCGAAGATAGCTTGCATATGCCGCAGTTTTCCTTATGTGCGCCGCAACAATTTTGACTGTGAGAGGTCTGGATTATGGCAAAAAAAGAGCAAGAGTCGGGGCAGGAATCAGACGAAGCAGCCTCGGCTTTCTTCGGCGCCGAAGGACCGTTTGCGAGCCTGTTCAAGGCGATGGACCCGCGCAGCATGATGGAACAGGGTCTGGAGCTGTCCAAGACCATGCTTGCCATCGCCACCGGCAGTTCCGAAATTGCGCCCAACCCGAAGGACCCGCGCTTCAAGCACGAGGCATGGAGCAAGAACCCGGCCTACAAGCGCATTGCCCAGGCCTATCTCGCCGCCACCGAGGCGGTCGAGAAGATGATTCCGGACGATCTGACACCCGAAAACCGGCAGCGCGCCGAACTGGCCGCATCGATCGTAACGAGCGCCATGGCCCCGACCAATACAGTGATGGGCAATCCGGCGGCGCTGGCCAAGACCATCGAGACCGGCGGCGCCAACCTGACCAAGGGGCTCGCCGCGTTCCTCGATGAC
>JANOBA010000346.1:0-5857 GCA_031411415.1 Novosphingobium sp. | reverse complement strand
GCCTCGGCGGCGGGGCAGATTTATATTCCGGTGGTCAACTGGACCCTGATGGTGCTGGTGCTGCTGCTGGTTTTCCTGTTCGGCTCATCGTCCAATCTGGCGGCGGCATATGGACTTGCTGTTACAGGCACGATGTTCATTACCGCCATAATGATGGGTGTGCTTGCCACGCGTGTGTGGAAATGGCGGCGTGGCGCAGCATTGGCGCTGGTTATTCCCTTCCTGCTGGTGGATGGCGTTTACCTTGCATCGAACGCCACCAAGATACCGCAGGGAGGCTGGTTCCCGCTGGTCATGGGGCTGATTATTTTTACCTGCCTCACCACCTGGTCGCGCGGGCGGATATTGATGCGCCAGAATATGGCCGAAGGGTCGATACCAGTCGAGGTTTTCGCCAAGAGCGCCCATTCCAGCGCCACCCGCGTGCCCGGCACCGCGGTGTTCATGGCCTCGACCAACAAGGGCGTGCCCTCTGCGCTGCTGCACAACATCAAGCACAACAAAGTGCTGCATGAGCGCGTCGTGATCCTCACTGTGCAGATGCAAGATGTGCCCTATGTCGAAGAGGCGGAGCGCTTTTCCGTCAAGGATTTGACCAATGGCTTCTACCGCCTGACCATCCGCTGCGGTTTTCTGGAAGATACTGACGTGCCGGCGATGCTCAAGCGGGTGAACATGTGCGGCGAGCCGTTCCAGATGATGAAGACCAGCTTTTTCCTCTCGCGCCAGACGCTGATCGCTTCGGCCAAGCCGGGCATGGCGTTGTGGCGCGAAAAGCTGTTTGCTTGGATGCTGCGCAACGCGGCGAGCGCGATGGAATTCTTCCGTCTGCCGACGAACCGCGTGGTGGAGCTCGGCAGCCAGCTGGAGATCTGATGATCCTGCCGGCTGACCTGGGCTTTGGAATCCTGCCAAGGCAGGGCCTGCGCTCACTGACCTTGGCGCTGGGGGCAGGGCTGGCTTTCGGGGCATATATGGCGCTGGCGGACAGCACGCTGTTTGCCGGCGTCGTTCCCGAAGTGCAGCGGCAGATGGTGGCGCAGATGCCCACCGGCGATCGCATTGCCTTCTTCGCGCGCGGAGCGCTGCTCGATGAGGTGTTCTACCGGCTGCTCGGGCTCACCGCGATTGTCTGGTGTCTTGCGCGGGTCACGCTTTGGCGCGGCGGCCGCCTTGTCTGGCCGGCGATCTTGCTGGTTGCCTTCGTGCTCTATCCTGTGGGCAACTGGGCCTATTTCGCCGCGCTGGAGCCAACTGCGCTGACGGCCTTGCGCGAAGTGGCGCTGCATGGCGCGGCGGGGGTCCTGTGGGGCTGGCTCTATTGGCGCCACGGCTGGCTGAGCGCAGTGACCGGCCACGTTTCCGCACATCTTGCGCTCCAGCCGCTGCTATCGGCGGCTTGACCTGCCCGGCGCGGTTGCGCAGAACCGGCGCGGGGAGAGCATGATGAGCGGAGTGAACGACAAGCGCCTGCGGCTGACGATTTCCGTGCTGCTGGCTGTCTATGTACTCAATTTCCTCGACCGGCAGATCGTCGGCATCCTTGCCCAGCCGATCTCGAAGGAACTCGGACTCAGCGACACCCAGATCGGGCTGATGACCGGCATTGCCTTCGCGCTGTTCTACACTGGCCTTGGCATCCCGATTGCGCGGCTCTGTGACCGGGCGACGACAAGCCGGATCAAGGTGATCGCGGTGTGCCTGGCCATCTGGTCAGCGATGACCGCGCTGTGCGGCACCGCGCAGAATTTCACCCAGTTGTTCCTCGCCCGGATCGGCGTGGGCATCGGCGAGGCGGGCGGCACTCCGCCAGCACATTCGCTGATTGCCGAGATGGCCGCGCCGGAAAAGCGCGCATCCGCGCTGTCGCTCTATCAGCTCGGCCCGCCGATTGGCGGACTGATCGGCATGGTGCTGGGGGGCTATCTGGCGGACAGCATCGGCTGGCGCTGGGCCTTTGTCGTGGTCGGCGCGCCGGGAGTGCTGATGTCGCTGGTGGTCGTCATGCTGCTGCGCGATCCGCGGCAGGATGTGAAGAACGAACCACCGGCGCAAACCGCCGGTTTCAGCCTGACCGCCTCAGCAGGCCGGATTGCAGCGGAGTTCCGCGAAGCATTCACCACCATCTGGGCCAGCCGCGCCAACCGGCATATCATGCTCGCGGTCGCCTTTGCCGCGACGGCCAACTACGGCATGCTGATCTGGGGGCCGATCTATATCCAGCGCACGTTTGGCCTGACCACCGGGCAGACCGGACTGTGGTTCGGCCTTGCCAATGGCATCGGCTCGGCGCTGGGCGTCTGGTTCGGCGGGCAGCTGGGCGACCGACTGCTCAAATATGGCAAGCAGCATCTGATGACCGGGCCGGCGATTGCCATTGCGATCTCGTGCCCCCTGCTGGTGCTTGGGCTGATGGCGAACGACTGGCGGCTGGCGATCGCGCTGTTTTTCCCGGCCATTGGTGTGCTGTGGCTGCATGTTGGCCCGGCCTACAGCGCGGTGCAAGGCCTCGTCCCCTCGTCCAGCCGCGCAACTGCCAGCGCCGCGATTCTGCTGATGCAGAACATGTTTGGCCTCGGCATCGGTTCTTACGCGATTGGTGCGCTGTCAGACCATTACAAGCCCGAATATGGCGCGGATTCGGTGCGCGTGGTGCTGGTGGTGATGATGGGCGTGGTCACGCTGATCGCAGCTGCGCTGCTCTGGCGCGCGCGCAAATATCTGCCTGAGGAGCTGGACCGGGAGGGCTAGTCTGCGCTCAGGGAAATGCCAGATAGTCCCACACCGCGCGGAAGACCGGCAGGCCGCCTGCATCGAGCGGGGTGTACACATCGACGACTGGCGCGCCGTGGGCCGCAGTAGCGCTTGGGATGCTGGGGTTCGGCGCTGCGCTGGTCAGCAATTGGTGTGAATTGCCGAATGGCGTTACGCTGCCGTCAACCGATGTTGTCGCTCCGAATGCATCGAGGCCAATTCTGGTCCAGTTTGCGGTCAGTATGTTCAGCGGCACCAACGTGTCGGCGGTATGGCCGAAGCCATACTGGCGCGATGCCGGCGTGACGTTGGCCTGGCTCAGCCAGGTGGCGACTTGCCCCGCAGGCGTCGCGCGTTCGGCGGGGCCGGAAAACATCACCACCCGGTCCAGCAGTTCCAGTTTTGCCAGATAGCCCGCGTGGCCCGCGCCCTGCGAATGCCCGGCAACCGTGATAACTGACCAGTTGGGGCGGCCGCTGACCAGATATTGCCCCCAGCCTTCGCTGGGATAAGTTGCGGCCAGATAGGTGAGCAGTGAGGTCAGCCGTCCGGTGATGGAATTGGCCGCAGTGACCGAGACCAGCGTGCTGCTGTCTGTCCCGGTGATGATCTCGCGACGCGCATTGCCCGAACAGGCGGGGTCGCCATTCAGGAGGCAGATTTCAGCCACGGCGTCGTCATTGGGATAGGCGAGGCCGATGGTGTGGAAGCCGCGCGCTGCGCCTTCGCGGATGATCCCGCGATAGGGGCTGGGGGACGCGCCCGTGCCGGGCAGCATCACGAACAGCCGCCCGCGCGCGGCGGCACCCGGCGGCGTGATGGCGATATGCGGCGACAGATTTGTCGTCAGGGCTGGATTGGTCAGATTGGGAGCTACATCCCGCTCGACGCTTGCCGCCGGCAAGGGCGTTGGGCTTGGTGTCGGCGTGGGACTGGACGCTGGTGTGGGGCTGGGCGTGGCGGTCACCGGCGGGGTGGGCGCGGAGCTGCCCGAGCCATCGCCGCAACCGCCAAGCAGAAGCAAGGGCATGACCAGCGCCGAACAACACAACATCCGGCTACGCTTCATGCAGACTTCCTCCATGCAATCACTATTTTTATTATATTTTCGTGCGCCTTAATGCTTCTTGCGCGTCAATTCCCGCATCGCATTGTCCAGCCCTTCGAGCGTCAGCGGAAACATCGATCCGCCCATCAGCTCGTGGATCAGCTTGGTCGATTGTGAATAGTCCCACTGCTTTTCCGGCGTCGGGTTGATCCACACGGTCGCAGGGTAAACATGGCGCACCCGGTCAAGCCAGGTCGCGCCGCTCTCTTCGTTAAAATGCTCGACTGAGCCGCCGGGGTGGCTGACTTCATAGGGGCTCATCGCGGCATCGCCCACGAAGATTACTTTGTAGTCGTGGCCGTATTTGTGGAGGATGTCCCAGGTCGGCGTACGCTCGGAAAAGCGGCGTTTGTTGTCTTTCCACACGCCTTCATACAGGCAATTGTGGAAGTAGAAGAACTCCAGGTTCTTGAACTCTGCGCTGGCGGCGCTGAACAGCTCTTCGACCAGCTTGATATGCGGGTCCATCGAGCCGCCATTGTCGAGGAACAGCAGCACTTTGACCGCATTGCGCCGCTCGGCGCGCATGTGGATGTCGAGCCAGCCCTGCTTGGCGGTGCCATCGATGGTCGCATCAAGGTCAAGCTCCTCGGCCATGCCTTCGCGCGCGAAACGGCGCAGGCGGCGCAGCGCGATCTTGATGTTGCGGGTGCCCAGCTCGCGCGTGTTGTCGAGATTGGCGAACTCGCGCTTTTCCCACACCTTGATCGCGCGGCCATGCTTGCCTTCGCCGCCGATGCGCACGCCTTCGGGGTTATAGCCTGAATGGCCGAAGGGCGAGGTGCCGTTGGTGCCGATCCATTTGTTGCCGCCCTGATGCCGCTTTTCCTGCTCCTCGATCCGCTTTTTCAGCGTGTCCATGATTTCGTCCCATGAACCCAGCGCCTTGATCTTCTCGATTTCCTCTTCGGAGAAATAGCGCTCGGCCAGCGCTTTCAGCCAGTCCTCGGGGATATCGACTGGGTTCTGGCCATAGTCAGTCATCACGCCCTTGAAGACTTTGGCGAACACCTGATCGAACCGGTCAAGCAGCTCCTCGTCCTTCACGAAAGTCGCGCGGGAAAGATAATAGAACGCCTCAGGCGTCTGCTCGATAACATCCTTCTCAAGCGCCTCTAGCAGGGTCAGGTGCTCCTTGAAGGAGGCGCCGATCCCGGCAGCGCGCAGTTCGTCGATGAAGTTGAAGAACATGGCCAGACTACCCCTCGATCACCGGCGAGTCCGCGCCCTTGCTGTGGCGTGGCAGTTTGGCATCGAACACTGCCCAGCTTGGCGCACTGTCCACCCAGTTTGCGGCGCTGGGGGGCATTAGCTCGGGATTGTCGAGCGTGCCGGCGCGAATGCGGATCGGCGAGCCGGCAGGCTTCACCGTGCGGCTGAACATCTGCGAGCCGCATGTCGGGCAGAAGCCGCGCTGCACGGTGTTGCCGCTGTCGGCGACTTTCTCGATCACCGTGATCTCGCCGGTAAACTGCACGGCGTCTTCGGGAAACAGCACATTCACTGTTGCAGAGCCGCTGGCGATGTACTGGCAATCGCGGCACCAGCAGGCGCGGCAACCGAGTGGCTCGGCGTTGATCGTGTAGTGAACTTGGCCGCAGAAGCAGTGACCGGCATGTGTCATGGTCAATTGCTCCGCCGCGCCATGAACGCCAGCCGCTCGAACAGCATCACATCCTGCTCGTTTTTCAGCAGCGCGCCGTGTAGCGGGGGGATCGCCTTGGTCGGGTCGCGGTTTTGCAAGACGTCCAAGGGCATGTCCTCGTTCATCAGCAGCTTGAGCCAGTCGAGCAGTTCGCTGGTCGAGGGCTTCTTCTTCAGCCCCGGCACGTCGCGCACTTCGTAGAAGATATCCATCGCCTTGGTCACCAAGGTCTTCTGGATCTTGGGGAAGTGGACGTCGATGATCGCCTGCATCGTCTCGCGGTCGGGGAATTTGATGTAGTGGAAGAAACAGCGGCGCAGGAAGGCGTCGGGCAGTTCCTTCTCGTTGTT
>JANOBA010000345.1:0-1551 GCA_031411415.1 Novosphingobium sp. | reverse complement strand
CTCGCCTTCATGCGCGGCGATCAGGATGTAGCGCGATATCGCTGCAAGGGCTGTTTGCTCATCAAGATTCATCTTCTTTGCCTGCGAAAGCGACAACCCGGTGGTCGCGTATGCAGCACAAACGGGCACGTTACTCTTCTGCGCTTGTCGAGCAAATGTTGATTGGGCAATGGCCACGTCCACCAGCGCCGAATCGGGCGCGTGCGCAATTGCATCTACTTTCGAAGCGATAAAATCTTTTAGGAATGCTGAGCCATTCTCCTCCCGAATAGCCTCCGCCTCATTTGTGCGAAGCGAATTGCTATATTGCGCTACCAGCCTGCTGAAATCTTCTGGAAAGTCAGCCTTCATTTCTTGAAAAAGAGGTGCTGTGTTCGGGTTGTTCATCATCGCCCGCTCAGTTGCAGCCGGTGTCATCGTGGTATTGAACAGCATTTCCTTCACTGGGGTGTATTTCCAAACGACGCTGCACGCCGCAGTGATTATGACGCCAATGATTACATTCTCAGAGAGAGGAGATTCCTCATCCAAGTACGCCATTTGCTTAGTTCCCCCGACTTGTTGAAAGATAGAATTGTTCTGAAGGCACAAATTGTCAAAGGAAATAGGCGTTCTGCTCAAGACTGTCGCAAGCCGCGTCTCGTTTAGCCCACCACCGCACGCTCAGTACAAATTTAAGGCACCAGCACCGTATCCACTGCCTCCGCTGCCATCTCCGGATAGTCCAGCGTGTAATGCAGGCCCCGGCTTTCGTGGCGGTGCAGGGCGGAGCGGATGATCAGATCTGCCACTTCCACAAGATTACGCAGTTCGACGAGATCGGGAGTGACGCGGAAGGCGCTGTAATAATCCTGCACTTCCTGTCGAAGCAGGTCGATCCGGTGCTTGGCGCGTTCGAGCCGCTTGGTAGTGCGCACGATGCCGACGAAATTCCACATGAAATGCCGGATTTCGCGCCAGCATTGCTGGATCACCACTTCCTCGTCACTGTCCGCGACGCGGCTTTCATCCCAGGCGCGAATGGCCGGTGCCGGAGGTAGTGTATCCCAATGGGCGTCGATATGGCGCGCCGCCGCGTCGCCGAAGACAAGGCATTCCAGCAAGGAATTGGAAGCCAGACGGTTCGCGCCGTGCAGGCCCGATTGCGTCACTTCGCCTGCCGCATACAGCCCCGGTGCATCCGTGCGGCCATCGAGATCGACCAGCACACCGCCACAGGTATAATGCTGTGCAGGCACAACCGGGATCGGTTCTTTGGTGATGTCGATGCCCAGCCCCATCAGCTTTTCATAGATATTGGGGAAATGTTCGCGGACGAATTCCGGCGGCTTGTGGCTGATATCGAGATGAACATAATCCAGCCCCAGCCGCTTGATTTCGTGATCAATCGCGCGCGCCACCACATCGCGCGGGGCGAGTTCCTCACGCGGATCAAAGCGGGGCATGAAACGTTCGCCCGTGGTCGGGATTTTCAGATGCCCGCCTTCACCGCGCACTGCCTCGGTGATCAGGAAATTCTTGACCTCAAGATTGTACAGGCAGGTCGGGTGG
>JANOBA010000344.1:0-5022 GCA_031411415.1 Novosphingobium sp. | reverse complement strand
CCACGCCTATCTCAATTCGACCAGCCAAAGCCGCAAGGTGACGATGGAGCAGCGCATCCAGAACGGCCGCATTGTCGAGGAGATGCTGCTCGGCCTGATCGCCGCGCGCCGCGCCGCGCCGCAGGACGATCTGATCAGCTTTCTGGTCGATACCATGCTGATGATTCCCGGCGAACCTGCCCGCCCGCTGACCGACCGCGAGATCATGGCGCATGCCAAGCTGGTGATGGTCGCCGGCGGCGGGACCAGCTGGCGGCAGATGGGCATCACCCTGTTCGCGCTGCTCACCCATCTGGACCAGTTCGAGCAGGTCAAGGCTGACCGGTCGCTGCTGCCCCAGGCGATCGAGGAAGCGCTGCGCTGGAACCCAACCGCGCCTTATTTCTACCGGATGGTGATGAAGGACACGGTGTTTTACGACGTGCCAATGGCGGCGGGGTCGGTGTTGGAACTGTGCCTGGGCCCGGCAAATCGCGATCCGGCGCGCTGGGACAATGCCGATGAATTCGACATGCACCGGCCTTTTCTGACCAACATGGCCTTCGGGCTCGGCACCCATCGGTGCCTGGGCATGAATGTCGCGCGGGTGGAAATGGAAGTCGGGATCGGCGCCCTGCTCGATGCCTTCCCCAACCTGCGGCTCGATCCCGATGCGCCTGCGCCGTTCATCACTGGCGGGCTGGAGCAGCAAGGGCCTTCAGGGTTGCCGGTGCTGCTGCGTTAAGTGGACTTGGCCTGCGGATAAGGCCCCATCAACACGAACAGCAGCGCCGAAAGCAGGCACACCGGCAGGATGCCCCACAGCGCCGGGACATAGCTGTGAGTCAGGTCATAGACCCGGTTGAGCACCACCGGGCCGCTGGCGCCGGCCAGTGCAACAAACCCGCCGATCGTGCCGAACATCATCCCGAAGCTTTCCGGCTTGAAATAGCGCGAGGTCAGGTAGGCCAGCAGGTCGAGCTCTGCCCCCATCGACAGTCCGAAGACGATCACCGCCGCTGATGCTGCGGCCACCGAGCCGGGGTTGAAGATCAGGATCAGGCTGCCGATGATCGGCATGCAGACGATGCCGGCGGCAAGGAAGCGGCCTTCCAGCCGATCCAGCAAATGGCCAATGGTCAGCCTGCCAGCAATCGCGGAAAAGCCCAGCAACGAGGCAATTCCGGCTGCTTCGGCGCGGCTGAGGCCGTTTGACGAAAGGACCGGTACAATCGTCACCGAGACCGATACTACCGCGATGGCGACGCAAAAGCCGGCAAATGCCAGCTGCATGAACCGCCAGGTCAGCACGTCGCCCCGGAAGCTGGAGAGGAACGAGGGCCGCGCGGCGAGCGGGGCCAGCGGGGCGGCGGTGCGCGCCTTGTCCTGCGCGCTGGTGAAAAACAGCAGGATCAGCGGCAGCACGACCGCGGCCCAGCCCAGGCCTATGCCGGCGAAGGCCAGCCGCCAGCCGAAGTTTTCGATCAGCCAGTACGTCAGCGGCGGGGTGACGATCGAACAGATGCTCGAACCACACAGCACGAATGCCAGCGCCAGACCGCGCCCGGCGGAAAACATGCCGGTGACTGCCGAAGTCCAGACCATCGGCTGGATCATCACCGTCGCAGCGGCGGCGAAAATCCACAGGAAGCGCCACGACCAGATGCTGGCCCCGGTGAGCCCGAACAGCGACAGCGCAGTGGCCATGGCAATGACGGCGGCAATGCCGATCCGGCGCGGGCCGAAGCGGTCGACGAGGAACCCGGCAGCGGGCGCCAGCAGGATCGTCGCAACCGCGGCGATCAGGTGGGCCGATGAAATCTCGGTGCGGCTCCAGCCAAATTCTTTCTCAAGCGGGGCGATGAACAGGCCCAGACCAAAGCTGATCACCGCCGCCATCGCCATGCCGGCAGAGGCGGCCAGCACCACTGTCCAGTTCGCGCGCCATTCGGTGATCGCGCTGCCTTCCAGCCTTGCCGACAAGCGCGTCACTCCCTATCACCTTAAATGAACTTGCATCGTTGCATATCGACAAGGCAACAGCCTGTCTTGGGAAAAATTCGGGAGAGTGACAGCTGTGACAACTGCGACTGACGCCTATCGCGGCAACATCCGCGATCCGCTTGCCCAGCGGATGATCGGCCCGGGCAAGGCCTGGGAGCTTGAGACTGTACGGGTGGCGGGCCGCGAGCAGGAAGTGTTCAAGGGGCTGCCGCGCAATCTTGCCGGGATATATCGGCAAGCGATGACTTTCGCCGAACGCACGATGATCGTCCACGGCGAGACCAGCTTCACGTATGCCGAAGGCTTTGCCCGTGCCGCCGCGCTGGCCAAGGCGCTGCGCGAGCAATTCGGCGTGGGCAAGGGCAGCATGGTCGCGGTGGTGATGTCTAACCGGCCCGAATGGTTGCTCAGCCTGATTGCAGTGACCTCGCTTGGCGCCGTTGCCGCGCTGGTCAACAGCCGGGGCGTGGCAGAGGAAATGCTGCGGGCGATGGAGACGGCAGGGGCGAGCCTCGCGATCCTCGATGCCGAGCGCGACGATATTATAACTGCCGCGCAGCCCGATCCCGCCATTGCCCGCATCGTCACCGGCGAGCCGCGCCAGCCGCTGCGCGCGGGCCGGGATGCCGATTTTGCCGCGCTATCCCAGCCAGTGGCGGGGGCGGTGTTTGCACCGGAAGATATCCACTCCGACGAGGGAGCAATCGTGCTGTTCACTTCGGGCACCACCGGCTTTCCCAAAGGCGCACTGCTGAGCCACGGCGCAGTCGCTGCCTCGGTTGCGGTGGCGACGTTCATGGGGGCGCTCTATGATGTGCGCTATGAGGAGGAGACCGGCGAGCGGCTTCCGGATCATCAGCGCGCCATGGCCACTCCGGCAGTGATCCTGGGGCCGATGTTCCACCTTGGCGGCATCATGCCTTCTTTGCGTGCGATTAGCGTGGGCACCACCGTCCACATCATGGGCAAGTGGAACACCGACATCGCCTTCGACATGATCGAGAGCGTCGGCATGACCCGGCTCAGCTTTGTGCCGGCGATGCTGTTCGATATGTTCGCCTCACCCCGCGCGACGCCTGAATTGCTGGGCCAGGTGCGCTATATGGCCAATGGCTCCGCGCCGCTCGACATGGCGCTGGTCGAGGCGATCAAGGCGCGCATGCCGCATTGCCAGCTTTCGAACGGCTATGGTCAGACCGAGGGCACGGCATGGACCTGCGGGATCAGCGGCGACATTTATCTGGAGCACCCCGCCGCCTGCGGCTGGGCCGCGCCCACTGCCAAAGTGCAATTGCGCCGCGACGATGGCAGCGAGGCCGATGTCGGCGAGCCGGGCGAACTGTTCGTTTCCAGCCCGATGGTGATGAACGGCTATATCAACAATCCGGAGGCCACAGCAGAGTGCCTAAGCGATGGCTGGCTCGCTTCGGGCGATATTGCCACGGTCGATGAGAACGGCATTTACACCATCGTTGACCGCAAGAAGAACATGGTGATTTCCGGCGGCGAGAACATCTATTGTGCCGAAGTTGAACGGGTGCTTGTCACCATTCCCGGCGTGCGCGAGGTGATTGCTTATGGCCGGCCGGATGCCCGGCTGGGCGAAGTGCTGGTGGCGACGATTGTGGTCGCCCCCGATGCGGGCCTGACTGAAGATGCTGTGAAGGCCCATTGCCGCGCGCATCTGGCGATCTACAAAGTACCGCGCGCGGTCCTGTTCCGCGCGGAAGCCCTGCCGCGCACCGCCACCGGCAAAGTTGATCGTGGTAATTTTCTTAAGGCTTTGAAGGAGCAGACAGCATGAGCGGCCAGCAGTTCGACGAGACTTTTGATTTCGTGGTGGCGGGCAGCGGTGGCGGCTCGATGGTCTCCGCGCTGGTCATGCGCGCCATGGACAAGAGCGTGGTCGTGCTAGAAAAAATGCCGCGCATCGGCGGGACAACCTCGCGTTCGGGCGGAGTGATGTGGATCCCCAACAACCCGTTCATGGCCCCGGACGGGGTGGATGACAGCTTCGAGAAATCGATGACCTATATGGAAGCCACGGCGGGCCAGTCGCTCGACGCCCCCGGCACTTCGCACGAACGCCGCGCGGCCTATGTCACCGAAGGTCCGAAGATGATCCAGTTTCTGGTAAAGAGCGGCATCAAGCTGCGCCGCATGCCCTGGTGGCCGGACTATTACGACGAGCGCCCCGGCGGTTCGGTGCCGGGCCGCACGATCATCGCCGACCTGTTCGACACCAATGAGCTGGGCGCATGGCGCGACAAGCTCGAGCCCAATTTCATGAAAATTCCCGCCTATCACTTCGAAGGCTTTTCCATCGCGCTGATGAAAAGCTCTCTGAAGGGCAAGCTCGCCATGCTCAAGGTCGGCGTGCGTATCGTCATGGCCAAGCTGACTGGCAAGCGCTGGACCAGCAGCGGCGGCGCGCTGCAAGGCCGGATGATGCAGGCTAGCCTCAAGGCTGGCGTGGACTTGCGCATCAATGCTCCGGTCACTGGCTTCATCATGGAAGATGGCGCGGTGAAGGGCGTGGTCACCCAGAAGGATGGCAAACCGTGGCGCGTCGGCGCGCGGCTGGGCGTGCTGGTCAATGCCGGCGGCTTTTCGCATAATCAGGAGATGCGCGACAAGTATCAGCCGGGCACCTCGGTCAAATGGACCAACACCGTCGAGGGCGACACCGGCGAGATGATCCTTGAAATGATGCGCCACGGCGCTGCCATCGCCCAGATGGAGGAAATGGTCGGCAACCAGATGTCGATCCCGCCCGGCATGGAATATGACGCGGTCATGCCGGTGGTGCAAGGCGTGACCGCCGCGCCGCATGCGTTTCTCGTCGACCAGACGGGGCTTCGCTACATGAATGAAAGCGGCTCCTACATGACCTATTGCCAGGGCATGCTGGCGCGCAACAGGACCGTTCCGGCGGTCCCCAGCTGGGCGATCATGGACAGCCAGTACATGAAAAATTACTCGCTGATCACGCCCCTGCCCGGCGCGAAGAAGCCCCAGGCCTGGTATGACACCGGGTTC
>JANOBA010000343.1:0-2187 GCA_031411415.1 Novosphingobium sp. | reverse complement strand
GGCCGGGCTTGAGCCCAAGGACGTGGAGCATGTCATCATGGGCCAGGTTATGCAGACCGGCCCCAAGGACCAGTTCATGGCCCGCGTTGCCATGCTCAAGGCCGATATTCCGGTTACCACCCCGGCGCTCACGCTCAACCGGCTGTGCGGTTCGGGCGTCCAGTCGATCATTTCCTGCGCGCAGCTGATGAAGCTGGGTGAGGCCGGCATCACGGTTGCCGGCGGCGCGGAAAGCATGACCAATGTGCCCTATCACGATCTCGAAGCACGCTGGGGTAAGCGGCTCGGCAATTCGGTGTTGCTCGATGCGCTGACCGAAGGGCTGAATGATCCGATCCACGAGATCCACATGGCGATCACGGCGGAAAACGTCGCCACCCGCCATCAGGTGACCCGCCAGCAGCAGGACGAGCTGGCAGTCGATGGCCACTTGCGCGCCGCCCGCGCGATTGCCGAGGGCCGCTTCAAGGAGCAGATCCTCCCCGTCGAGATCAAGACTCGCAAGGGCACCACGGTGTTCGACACCGACGAGCACGTTCGCGCCGACACAACGATTGAATCAGTTTCTGCTTTGAAGCCGATGTTCAAGGCCGATGGCTCGGTGACGGCGGCCAACAGCTCCGGCATTAACGATGGCGCCGCCGCCGTGGTGCTGGCAACTGCCACCGAAGTCGCAAAGCGCGGGCTGACGCCGATGGCGCGGATTGTCTCGTGGGGCTATGCCGGGGTTGAGCCTGAATACATGGGCGAGGGGCCGATCAAGGCAGTGCCGATAGCGCTCAAGCGCGCCGGGCTGAAACTTGAAGACATGGATGTTATCGAAGCGAACGAGGCTTTCGCCGCACAGGCGCTCGCCGTTGCCAAGGAGCTTGGATTTGACCGCGACAAGCTCAACCCCAATGGCTCAGGCATTTCGCTCGGTCATCCGGTCGGCGCGACGGGCACGATCCTGACGGTCAAGGCTGCCTACGAGCTGAAGCGCATTGGCGGCCGTTATGCGCTGATGACCATGTGCATTGGCGGCGGGCAGGGCATCGCGCTGATCATCGAGAATTGCGATTCTATCGTCGAATATGCAGAGGCAGCAGAATGAAGTTAGGCCGCCTGAACCACATCGGCGTCGCCACGCCCGATCTTGACGCTTCGATTGCGTTTTACCGCGACGTTATGGGCGCCAGCGACATTACCGAGCCGTTCGTGCTGGAATCGCAGCAGGTGCGCGTTTGCTTCGTCAACACGCCCGGCGAAGGCGGCACGGCCGGAACGCAGATCGAGCTGCTCCAGCCGACCGCCGCGGATTCCGCTGTTGGCAAGTGGCTGGAGAAGAACCCTTTGGGCGGCCAGCACCACATCTGCTACGAAGTGCCCGATATTCAGGCCGCCAAGGCGTGGTTTGAGGGGATGGGCAAGCGCGTGCTCGGCGAACCACGCATCGGCGCGCACGGCACGCTGATTTTCTTCGTCCACCCCAAGGATATGGGCGGACAGCTGACGGAAATCATGGAAGTGCCCAAGGGGGCGCATTGAGCTATAACAAACCCGCTCATGGTGAGGAGGGACTGAGCTTGTCGAAGGCCCGTCTCGAACCACCCTCGGCGCGGCGGGTACTTCGAGACGCCATTTCGACAGGCTCAATGGCTCCTCAGGATGAGCGGGACTGGGATTATGACTGACAAATCAAATCTGGAAGACTGGCAGGCCGCCGCCGCAAAAGAGGTCAAGGGCCGCGACCTGACCTGGAACACGCCCGAGGGCATTGCGGTCAAGCCGCTCTATACGGCGGAAGATGTTGCCGTCGATCCGGGCCTGCCCGGCTTCGCGCCGTTCACCCGCGGCGTGCGCGCTTCGATGTATGCCGGGCGGCCTTGGACGATCCGGCAATACGCCGGCTTCTCCACCGCCGAAGAATCCAACGCCTTCTATCGCCGCAACCTTGCTGCTGGCCAGAAGGGCTTGTCCGTTGCTTTCGATCTGGCCACCCATCGTGGCTACGATTCCGACCATCCCCGCGTCACCGGCGATGTCGGCAAGGCGGGCGTTGCCATCGATTCGGTCGAGGACATGAAGATCCTGTTCGACGGTATCCCGCTCGATCAGATGTCGGTTTCGATGACGATGAACGGCGCGGTGATCCCGATCCTCGCGTTCTTCATCGTCGCGGGCGAAGAGCAGGGCGTTGACCGCAAG
>JANOBA010000342.1:0-1739 GCA_031411415.1 Novosphingobium sp. | reverse complement strand
GCCGGCCTGTTGCGCCTCAGCCATTGCGGGCACGGCCATAGCCGCGAGGGCAAGCGTGGCGAGGAAAGCAGATTTCATGGGAATGGCTCCTTGGCATGATTGCCGCCCCTATCGCCGTTCAGCTTTCCCCTTGCTGAACTGAACGGGATTAGAGCGTCGCTTCGAACGCCCGCGCTGCCGCGGCCGGGTCATCCGCGCGGCTGATCGGCCGGCCGATTACCAGCACACTGGCCCCGGAATCGCGCGCCACGCGCGGCGTGACGCTGCGTTTCTGATAGCCCACCTTGCCGTCGGGCAGGCGCAGGCCGGGCACGACCAGAAAGCCGACCTTCCACTGCCGGTGCACTTCGCCAACTTCATGTCCCGAACAGACGATGCCGTCGAGCCCCGCCTCACGCGCGAGGTCGGCCAGACGCAGCGCCTGATCGTGCGCGCCGCCTGCCACACCAGTGCGGGCAAGATCGGCATCATCGAGGCTGGTCAGCACGGTCACCGCGATCACCTTACAGTGCTCACCGGCGGCGGCCTTGGCATCTTCCATCATCGCCCGCCCGCCCGCGGCATGGACAGTGACGATGGCGGGCTCGAGCACATGGATCGCCTGCATCGCGGCGGCCACCGTGTTGGGGATGTCATGCAGTTTCAGATCGAGGAAGATCGGCATGCCCAGCTTGTGGATCTCGTGCACCCCGTGGTGGCCGTGAGCGCAGAAGAATTCGAGCCCGAGTTTCAGCCCGCCAACATGGCCCTTGACCTTGCGGGCCAGCGCTTCGGCGGCGTCGAGATGGGGAAGATCGAGGGCAAGGTAAATCGGGTTCGACATGTCAGGGCGTCTGGCTTTCTGGCGCGGGGGTTGGGATGGCGGCTTCGAACTGGGTGGTAGTGGCGAGCGGCGGGCTGGGCGTGTTGGCGCGCACCGAATTTTCCAGCAGATTAATCCTTCGGTTCAGCCGCCACTTGCCGGCCTTGGAGAGCAGCCACATCGGCAGCAGCCCCAGCAGGAACGAGACGAGCACCAGCGCCGGCAGCTTGGTCTCCAGGATCAGGCCTTCCCAGATCTTGATTTCGACCGGGTTCCAGTTGCCGAGCGAAAACAGCACCAGCGCGACGAGCAACAGCACCCAGATGGCGGTGCGGACTATTTGCATGACATTCTCCCCCAGGTTGGTGATCAGGTCTGAAGGCGATGCTAGGCGCGAATGGCGGCGATGGGAAGAACTGCTCTATGCACCAAAAACCCGCGCAAAAATCCGGTCAACCGCCTTGAAGTGATAGTCGAGATTGAACTTGTCCTCGAGCTCGGCCGCGCTCAGCGCAGCGCTGACTTCGGGATCAGCCTTGAGCAATTCGAGCAGCGACAGCGCGCCGTCGCTCTCCCAAACTTTCATCGCATTGCGCTGGACGAGGCGGTAGGACTCATCGCGATTGAGGCCAGCTTGCGTCAGCGCCAGCAGCACGCGCTGCGAGTGGATCAGCCCGCCCATGCGGTCCATGTTCTTTTGCATGCGTTCGGGATAGATCAACAGCTTGTCGATAACTCCGGTCAGCCGGGCCAGCGCGAAATCTAGCGTGATCGTCGCATCAGGGCCGATGTAGCGCTCGACCGAGGAGTGCGAAATGTCGCGCTCGTGCCACAGCGCGACATTCTCCAGCGCCGGGGTGACGGCGGAGCGCACCACGCGGGCAAGGCCGGTGAGGTTTTCGGTGAGCACCGGATTACGCTTGTGCGGCATCGCCGA
>JANOBA010000341.1:0-1698 GCA_031411415.1 Novosphingobium sp. | reverse complement strand
TTGAGGTTGATGCGCACAGAAAACTTGGTCGAGGCGACCTGATCAAACGTCGCCGCGCCTTCGCGGCCATAGACCGGGTGAGGCTTGCGGAAGGCATCGAGGCGCATCGCGCTTTCGATCTTCACCACTTCGGCGCCGAGTTGGCTGAGCAGGTTAGTGGCAAAAGGCCCGGCGTTGTGCACGGTGAAATCGGCGATGCGGATGCCCTGAAGCGGTTTCACGCGGGTGGTCCCCCTGCCAGAACCAGCGGCGCGCCATCGAAGTGGAACGGCGAGACCAGCATGGGAAGCGCACCGGCGCCCGGCACCTCGACCTTCTGGAACAGGCCGCGATGGGCCTCATGAGTGTCGGTCAGCACTTCGGCAGGGGTGTAATAGCGTGCCAGCGGCACCGAGCGCTGCTGGCCTTCGCGCACCACGTCATCGACCTTGCGCTGCTTAGCCCAGGCGCGGATGTGGCGGTTGATTTCGGGGCCACGGCGGCTGCGATTGACGCTGTCGGCAAGGTCCGGGTCATGCGCCCATGCGGGATTGCCGAGCAAGTCGACCAGCCCATCCCACTGGCGCTGTTCAAGCGTCAGCAGCTCGACAAAGCCATCGGCGCATTCGATCACACCGCCAAAGCGGAACGAGCGCTCGACGCGGTGTTCGACCGAACCATCGCCCAGCCGCTGGATGGCGAAAGCACCGACCGCGAGCCCAGCATCCTGGCATGCAATATCGACATATTGGCCGCCAAGTTCCGGCGCTGCCCAGTATGCGGAGAGCGCGCCCAGCGCTGCCGCGACGCCGCCCTGCATCTCGGTGAAATGGCCGTGAATTTTCACCGGTGGACGGTCCGGGAACAGCTCGGTGGTGAGACCATTGGGCAAGAGATAGCCTTCGCCGGAAGCGTGGAGCAAGTTGATTTCCTCGCCTTTCCAGCCGCTTTTGGGGCCGAATGCGCCGAAGGGTAGCACCGAGACGTGGATCAGATCAGGATGACGCGCGGCAAGGCCCGTCTCGTCGATCCCCAGCACAGCGCGTTCGGCAAGCGACGTGTCGTCGATGAATATGTCGGTCTCGCCCAGCAGCACCTCCAGCGCGGTGCTGCCTTTGGCGCTGGCAAGGTCGCAAGTCTGGCTGGCCATGCCGGCGGCAAGATAAGCGAACATTGCCGAAGTCTCACTGCCCGGCAGGAACGGCGGCTCGCGGCGAAGCGCGCTGCCCCCGGCCGGTTCGATCAGCGTGACCGATCCGCCCAGCGTTGCCAGCATCCGTGCCGCATAGGCGGCGGCCACACCGTGCGCGTGGACCGCTACTTTCAGGCCGCTGAGGGGTGCATTCGCCATCGCACCAACTCCCGGTTGGCGCTCAGCGCACCACCGGCAGTTCGAGATCGCAATTGCGCCCGTCGAAGAACACATTGTGCTGCGGGTTCAGCGACGGCAGCAACACCGTGGCGAGGCCCGGGGTGGTCAGCTCGCCGCGCTGGTTCTCACCGCGGATTGCAATGTCGACCAGCGCATTGCCGTTTTGCACATATTTGCGCGTAACTGTGCCGCGCGCCCAGGTGCAATCGCCCATGATGTTGAAGCCGCGCATCTGGGTGCGCACGCGCTTGAGGAAGCCGGCATCGCCCATCCAGTTGGTGACGAGGCTGGCCATCCATGATGAACGCTGTGGGCCGTAATCATAGACGCCCGGCACGCCGACTTCT
>JANOBA010000340.1:0-7943 GCA_031411415.1 Novosphingobium sp. | reverse complement strand
GGGCCCTGGTATTCTCCGCCGGTCATCAGGCCGCACAGCTGGTCTTCCAGCCGGGCGAACATGCCGGCGTGGCTCACCCGGCCCGCTTCGTAGAGCGCAGCGACCGGTTCGGCGCGGGCCACTTTGCCGCGGCTGGCGTGGACCAGCTTGACCGGCAAGGCGATGTCGGCGGCGCGCAGCACGCTGCCCACCATCGCGCCGCCCTGGTTGGCCTCGGCGATGATCCGGTCGGCCTGCCAGATACGGGCTGCCTGGGCTACGGCCCGCGCCCAGCGCTCCGGGCTGGCCTTGGCCACTGAGGCATCGGCGAGCACGCGGGCAATGCCGTCTTCGCCCAGCGCGCAGACGACGATCCCGCAGGCATCGCCGCCGGCAGACGCCGGCGGATCGACGCCGACCACCACCCGGGCAGGCGGCGAAGAGGCGGCAGCCTCGCGGCATTCTTCCAGCAGCGCCCGGCTCCACAATGCGCCGGGCAGGTCTTCTATCAGTTCGCCGTCCAGCTCTTGCCTGCCCAGCAGTGACTTGCCGTATGAGCGGCGGATATCGCGGAGGAACCGCGCGGGCAGATTGCCCTTGTTGTCCTCGGTCGTGCCGCGAGTGATCGCGACGTCGTCTGCGGCCATCAGCCGCTTGACCAGCGGCACGGCGCGCGGCGTGGTCGTGGCCAGCACGCGCGGCTGCTCGCCCAGCCTGAGCCCCATGGCGAGATTGTCCCAGGCGGCCACGGCCCGCCCGGAGGCATTGTCCCACTTGGCCACTTCATCGCACCACGCGTGGCTGTGTTGCGGTCCGCGCAAGCCTTCCGGCTCGCCCGCCGAATAGAGCATCGCCTGCGCGCCATTGGGCCAGACCAGCCGGCGCAGCGAGCTTTCGAACATAGGACAACGATCAGGCGGGGAGACCGCGAGAACGCCGCTTTCGCCCTCGACCATCACCGCGCGCGCCTCGCCCAAGGAACTGGCGACCAGCGCGATGCGTGCCGCCGGATCGGCCTCGGCCATCGTGCGGACCCATTCAGCGCCCGCGCGGGTCTTGCCGAAACCGCGCCCCGCCAGGATCAGCCAGATGCGCCAGTCGCCCGGCGGCGGCAGCTGGTCCTTTCTGGCCCAAAGCTGCCAATGGGTGGCCAATTCCTCTCGCTGCGCCGGGTTCAGCTCCTTGAGTTGCTCCAGCCGGACGGCCTCTGGCTGGTCCAGCAGCCATTCGAGCAGGTCATGGTACGTCATCTGTGCTCACATCAATGATTGCTGGAGGAGGCAGCATGCGCTGGCGCATCTGCTCAAGTTTGGCATTGATTGTCAGGACAATCGCCTCGGCATCTTCGCTGCTGCGGATCGCCCGCTGGCGCGCTGCGCTGTCGCGGTGGGCGGCAAGCAGGCGGAAAGCGGTGCCGTTATCGAACGACCGTATCCCGCGCTTGGCCGTTCCGGCAGGCTTGACTTCGCCGGAACGAAACCGGTGGAGCAACTCCATTTCGAGGTGATCATAGCCTTCGCACAGGGCACGCTGCCATTCGCGGTTGAATTCGGGGTTCTGGCGGCGGGTTTCATATGCCGTCGAGGTGGAAACCTTAGCCTTCAGGGCCGAGGCCGAGACATTCGAGGTTGCGGCCAGTTCGGCGAGGAAGACCTTGCTCCAACGCGCAAAAGTGGGCCGGGTCACGGTTTTGCTCTTTCGCACGACCGGCACACGCCGGCCTCTGCTGACATCGTCCGCCATGCATTGCATCCATATTGATAACGGGAGGGCGAGAGAGGCGCTGTGTGAGCGAATCGGTGTTTCTCGATGTTCACTATTTGTACCGAATGAGTGTCGCGATGTCAAGGACAAAGAACCAATACGGTTATCCCCTTGCCCTCGAGTCCACTGCCCTCTAAGCAGCCGCTCAACTGCAAACCCCGAGGAAATCTCCATGCTGCGCCGCCTTTACGACTGGACTATGGCCAAGGCAGCGGAACCCAGCGCGCAGTGGTGGCTGGCGCTGTTTGCATTCGTCGAGGCGAGTTTCTTCCCGATCCCGCCGCATCCGGTGCTGGGGGTCATGTGCCTGGCCGAACCGAAGAAGGCCTTGCGCTTTGCCGCGATTGCCACGCTGGGTTCGGTGGCTGGCGGCCTGCTCGGCTATGCCATCGGCCATTTTGTCTATGACACTATCGGCGCGCAACTGCTGGGCGCGCTTGGCCTCACTGAGAGCTTTCCCAAGGCGGCCTGCTATCTGCGCGAATACGGCGCCGAGATTATCATGATCAAGGGCGCCACGCCGATTCCGTTCAAGCTGCTGACGATCACCGCAGGCTTCATCTCGATGCCATTGCTGACATTCATCGGCGCCAGCCTGGTCAGCCGCTCGATCAGCTTCATGATCGTTGGTGTGCTGTTTCGGCTGTTCGGTGCGCCGATCAAGGCCTTCATCGACAAGTATCTGGGCCTTGCCACGGCGGGCTTTGTCGTGCTGGTGGTCGGCGGGTTCATCGCGGCGGCGATGCTTGGCGGCGGCGGTGAGGATTCCAGCGCCAAGTGCGCAGCTGTGGCGGCTTTGGCCGGGCAAAGCTAAGCTCGCTTACTATTCCCAGTTCCTGCGCTTTGTGCCATCGTTGCCCGGTAATTCAGGCATACAGGAGCATCACCCCATGGCCTTGCGGGACATTCGCCCTCTCGAAGAGGGCCTTCCTTTCGGTATTCGCATCGGTGGACTGACCATCGAGCAGGCGCGTGATCCGGAGATCGCGCAAGAGCTGGCGCGGCTGTTCGATCAGCACGGCATGATCGTCTTCGAAGATGTCGAGCCCAGCGACGCCATGCACCTGGCGGTCAGCAATTGCTTCGGTCCATTGAAAGAGCACCCGGTCAAGGCGCTTGCCCGGGTGGACGGGGACACCATGCCCGGCGTTATCAAGCTTGCTGTCACCCCCGAGCAGGGCGGCATTGTTGAAATCGACGGCAAGGCCGTGGCGCACTGGCTGCCCTGGCATTTTGACCATTGCTATAACAACGAGCTCAACCGTGCCGGTGTGCTGCGCGCTATCGACATCGTCGAGGATGGCGGGATAACCGGCTTTGCCGATGGCATAGCGCTCTACAACGCTTTCCCGGAGGATCTGCTCGCCCGCATCGAAGGTAAGTCGATCCTCTATTCGCTGTCCACCCAATACAGCCACATGCGCTTCGGCAAGCCAGCGACGATGAAGATCGTACGTCCCAAACCGATGAACGAGGAATTCCTCAAGCAGGCAGCGGCAATGCCTCGCGCCATCCATCCGGCAGTCTGGACCCGCGAAACAGGCGAAAAAGTGCTGCATGTTTCGGCCTATATGTCCGAAGGCATTGAGGGCGCGGAAGGCGCGGGCGGAGACGCGCTGCTCGAGGAGGTGGCGCAGGAGATAAACCGCCTTGCCGCTAGCTGCAGCTATCATCACCGCTGGAAGCCCACCGAGCTGATCATCTGGGACAACTGGCGCATGCTGCATACCGTCTCGGGCAACAACCCGAACGAGAGCCGCACCATGCACCGCACTACGATCAAGGGCGACTATGGGCTGGGGCGTTTCGAGGGCAATCGCGAAGGCGGCCGGATTTTGTCCGAAACCATGGTCTGAGAAAGGCGGGTCGGGCGCGCAATTTGGGAGAGTAGAGTGGCTAGAATCGAAGTTGGCGGGCTGGAGCTCGACTATGAGCTGATCGGCGATGAAGGCGCGCCGCCGCTGGTGCTGACGCCGGGCGGGCGCTATCCGCGCAACACCGCCGGAGTGCCCGAGTTGGGCCGGATATTTGCCGACAACGGCTACCGCGTGCTGCTATGGGACCGGCCGGGCTGCGGGGCTTCGGACATCGGCTTCACTGCCCCGACCGAATCGGTGATGAATGCCGAGGCACTGGTCGGTCTGGTCTCGGCGCTTGGCCTCAAGGATATCACGCTGGTCGGCGGTTCCGCCGGATCGCGCATCTCGCTGATGGCGGGCATCCGCATGCCGCAAAACGTGCGCAAGATCGCCGCATGGTGGTTCAGCGGCGGGCCGATTGGCCTGGCCGGGCTCGCCTGGTTCTATTGCGGCGATCAGGTTGCGGCGGCATCGAAGGGCGGCATGGAGGCAGTGGCCGAATTGCCAAGCTGGGCCGATCAGACCGCCCGCAACCCGCGCATCCGCGACATTCTGTTGCGGCAGGACCCGGATGACTTCATCGCCGTGATGCAGAAATGGGCCGCCGCCTTCAATTACCGCGACGACACGCCGATGCCCGGGATCACTCCGGCCGATTTCGCCAAGCTGACCATGCCGGTGCTGTTGTTCCGCAGCGGCAAGAGCGACATGGCGCACACCCGCCGCACCTCGGAATGGGTCCACGAATTGATCCCCGGCTCGATCCTGTCCGAGCCGCCGTGGCAGGATCAGGAGTGGAACTATGTCTCGACTTTTCCCAATGACGTTGCGGCGCGCCGGGGCCGCTTTGAACGCTGGCCGCTGATGGCGCCGCCGGTTCTGGAATTTCTGAAAGGTTAAGCGAATGGATGCCGAACATGAACGCAAGCTGCGCGAATTAGTCGACCGCAACGAAATCTGGCGGGTGATGCAGCGCTATGCCCGCGGGCTTGACCGGCTCGATTTCGAAGCCGCCCGCTCGTGCTACTGGGATGATGCAATCGAAGACCACGGCAGCTATGTGGGCAAGCCGGACGATTTCATCCACTGGGCCGATTCAACCACGCTGGCCTTTGAATCGACCCAGCACGGAATCCTAAACCACTCATGCGATTTGCAGGGCGACGACGCCTATTGCGAAACCTATTACATCTTCACCAGCAAGGCGAAGGTCGCGCCGCACCTGATGTCGACCGGGCGATACATCGATCACTTCCAGAAGCGGCCTGGACTGTCAGGCAAGCCCGAGTGGCGTATTACCAACCGGGTCTGCATCATCGAATCCCAATACGAATTGCACGATTATGTGCTCAGCCGCCTCGCGCCGCCAGCCTACGCCGACGATGAGCCCTGCCAGGCCAGTCGCGACCGCAGTGATGTCAGCTATCACCGTCCGCCAGTGCCGCGCCGACCGCGCTAGGGCAGGGTTTCAACGGCGGCTTTACGGGCCTGTTGCAAGGCGCTGTCCAGGATTGGCCGCATGGCGGCGTAGCCCGCTTTGTTCAGATGGACACCGTCCGATGTGAAGCGGGATTGCAGCTCGCCGGAAGGCTCGCTGAGCGCCGCATGGTAATTGGCAAAGACAATGCCCCGCTCCGCAGCGAACGCACCAAGCCACGTGTTCAGTTCAACGATTTGCTTGAAGGCATCCTGGCGAGGCAGGACATCAGTCTGACGAACCGGGGTCGTGCTGGCAATAATGAGCGGTATCCGGTTTGCCTTGGCTATGTCCGCCATTGCCCGAATGTTATTGCGGACATTTTCGCTGGTTGTCGGGCCGAAGAATCCGGCCAGGTCGTTGATTCCGATCATCAGGTGAATGGTGCGGGGCCGCAGCGCCACTGCGTCCTGATAGAACCGCAAGAGCACCTGGGGTGACATCTGGCCGCTGATCCCGCGATTGACCACCGGGCCGGCGAACAGTTCGGGATCGGCAGCCTGCCAATTGGCTGTGATCGAATCGCCGATCATCACCATATCGACCGGCCCGCGCGCAAGCCGCTCGGCATTGCCGGGGGCATAGGCACACAGACCGCCCCAATCGCGCATCTGCTGCCGGCTGGCGCGGCCGGTTATGATCGCAATGGCCAGGCCGAATTGTGTTTGTTCGGCCTGCGGGCAGGGGTCTGCGACCACTCCGGCGGGGGGCTTTGCCTCGAACATGCCGAGACGCATGGCCAGCAGCGCCAACGATCCCGCCAGAAGCAGCGCAAGGATCATCGCAGGGCGATTGCGCGCAAGCGCCACAGCCAGTCTCCTAATTACAGCCAGTCTCCTAATTGATGATTCCGGTCGCTTTCCCCGCCCGTTCGAACATTCCGATGATCGTCTGCACCTGCTCGGCGCTATGCTCGGAGCAAAGCGAACAGCGCAGCAGGGTCATGCCCGCAGGGGTCGCCGGCGGACGGGCCAGGTTGACGTAGAGACCTTCCTCCAGCAGCGCTTCCCACATGGCGGCGCCGTTTTCGAGATCGGGCATGATCACTGCGATGATCGCGCTTTGCGGAGTCTCGGTGCCCAGCTGAAAGCCTCTGGCTTTCAGCGCCGCGTGCAGCACCTTCGAATTCTCCCACAATGCCGCGCGCTTGTTGTTGCCGTGCATCAGCTTGCGGATCGAGGTCGCAGCGGTGGCGACCACCGAGGGCGGCAGGCTGGCGGTGAACACATAGGGCCGGCAGACCAGCCGCAGGATCTCGAACTTGGGGTGGTTGGAAACGCAGAAGCCGCCGACCGTGCCAACGGACTTGGAAAAAGTGCCGATGACGAAATCGACATCGTCGAGACAGCCCTGATCTTCGGCGACCCCGCGCCCGTTCGGCCCGATGAAGCCCATCGAATGCGCTTCATCGACCAGCACCATCGCGCCGTGCTTCTTGGCGACCGCGATCATCTCTTTCAGCGGCGCAATGTCGCCCAGCATCGAATAGACGCCCTCAAGGATAACCAGCTTGCCCGCGCCTTCGGGAATGCGCCCCAGCCGCTTGTCCATCGCCTCAATATCGTTGTGCTTGAACGGCACCACTTCGGCGTCGCCAAGCTTGCAGCCGTCCCAGATGCTGGCGTGGCTGTCGATGTCGAGAACGATATAGTCGCCCTTGCCCGCCACAGTGGAAATGATACCGAGGTTGGCCTGATAGCCGGTCGAAAACACCATGGCATGATCCATGGCGTAGAATTCCTTCAGCGCCTCCTCGACCGCCTTGTGGCCCGCATAAGTGCCATTGAGCACCCGGCTGCCAGTGGTGCCCGCGCCAAAGTCGTCGAGCGCCTGCTTGCCTGCCGCGATGACATCGGGATCGAATGTCATCCCCATATAGTTGTAGGTGCCCAGCAGGATCGTCTCACGCCCGTTGCAGATTGCCCGGGTGGGGGAGAGCACTTTTTCCATCACCAGGCTGAACGGGTCCGCGCCGCCGGCCGCGAGCAAGCCTTCGCGCAAGTCGATGATCGGCTGGAATTTGTCGAAAAGGTCGCTCATCTGGTTGTTAGTCCTGCAATTTCACCACGGCATCGATCAGCTGTCCGTAATTCTCGATTTCGGCCTGCTGGTTCATGCTGATGATGATGTCGAATTCGTCTTCGACCGCGGCGACAAAGTCCATGACGGTCAGGCTGTCGAACTCGAGATCGCCGGCGAATGTGCTGGCGTCGCCGATCTCGACGCCCTTCTTGTTGAACGGCGCAATGATTGCGGCGATGCGGGTTTCGGTTGCGGCGCGGTCCATGGTTTTTGGCTCCAAATGGGTTGGGTGGCGGATGGCCGGGCAATTGAGGTGCAAAAGCGGCGACAGTGAGGCAATGTCAAGTCACGTCCGGCAGTTGGCCCGCGCCTGTCCCCGGTGCCGCAAGTGGCAGTGCTTCAAGCAAATTTGGGTTTAGCAGCAAATGTGAGACGAACATCCTGTTAGCGCTACCGATCAAATCACCAAACGCTTCGCCAAGCTTCATCAAATTCATCCTGCTTCATTTGCCCGTCGCCTTCGACAACAGCCGGCATCTGAGAAGCTCCTCCAACCATAAACCGCTTAAAGCCCGTCCTGCCGCCAAAAGCGTTGGCACCATTTACCTCTCCACAGAGAAACCCGGCACCAGGCGGAACATGGATATTGCGAGTTTTCATGGAATCCGGGTCTCGCATAGACGCCTTAAGCTTTCTCATAGCTAGGGTCAGGACTCATTGATCACAACCAGAAGATGACTGTGGCGGCGATGCAGATGGCGGACATGAAGGTGTGGGCGCAGCGATCATAGCGGGTGTGGATCCGTCGCCAGTCCTTGATTTTGGCGAACAGGTTCTCGACC
>JANOBA010000339.1:0-2127 GCA_031411415.1 Novosphingobium sp. | reverse complement strand
CCGGGCAATCGTCTCGGGATCGTCCTCATAATCCACCAGCGCGCGGGCGGCGGCGAGTGCATAGTTGCCGCCTGAGCCAATAGCGGCGATCCCGCCTTCAGGCTCCAGCACATCGCCATTGCCGGTGAGGATCAGCATGACTTCTTCGTCTGCAACGATCATCAGTGCTTCGAGGTTGCGCAGGTATTTGTCGGTGCGCCAGTCCTTCGCGACTCGACTGCGGCGCGCATCAGCTGACCCCGATGCTGTTCCAGCTTCTTTTCCAGCCGCTCGAACAGGGTGAAAGCATCGGCAGTCGCCCCGGCAAACCCGGCAATTACAGATCCGCCCTCACCAATCCGCCGCACCTTGCGGGCATTGGGCTTCATCACCGTGTTGCCCATCGAGACCTGACCATCGCCAGCGATGACGGTTTTGCCGCCGCGTTTGACGCCGATGATGGTGGTGCCGTGCCACTGGATCAGGCCGTGGCTGGCCGCATGTTCGTTCATGCCAAGCGATATATGCTCGCCTTGTGGCCGTTCAAGTAAGCCGGTTCAATTCAGCTGCCGTTTGGCCCGCCACCTGCGCCGCCACCGCCGCCGCCAACGCCCGGCGCGCCGACCGAGCCGATATTGCCGAACAGGTCTTCAAGGAAGCCGCGATTCTTGCCGAGTGTCGGCGTCTTGTGGCCATCGGGATCAAGTCGGGCGATCTGCTCCATCCCCGCCCGGTCTACGCCCGCGACATTGCCGGCGGCATCGAAACGCACGCGCAGGATCGTCTGATCTTCGGTTCGCGGACGCTTGAAGGCAGATTGCCGGGTGTTCTGCGAGACATAGTACCATGCCTTCTCGCCAAACTGGCTGATGAAAGTCGGCCGGCCAAGCGCTCGTTCGACCGACTGGCGGTTGTCGACCCCGGTCTGCACCGAATCGACCAGTGCGCTGTCAATCAGATAGCCGCGATGATCGCGGATCGACGAGCAACCGCCGGTCAGCGCCGCAACGGCAGCGAGCGCCAGCGCCGTGCGCCCGTATTGCTGCCGAAAGATCCTCATTGCGCCAAGCTCCTTCAATTCCGCCCGAAAGTGTGCCCGAAAGTCTGCGTTGCCAGCGGGCCCCCCTGGCGTGTAACGGGGCAAGCCTTACCGCCCGCTGCCGCGCCCGGCAATCCCATTGACGAAGCTGCCGTGGCGGTCAGTGCTTGAATTGCTGCTGAATGAAAGGATTTGCCCCACGTGTCTGTGCTTTCCCGCCTGTTCGGCAATAAGGCCGACGATCGTGCACCGGTCAGGGAGCTGTGGCGGCGCGTGGTCGAACTGGCGCGCGCGCGCGAATGGTATGCCGATTGCGGTATTGCCGATACCATGCCCGGGCGCTTCGATGCGCTGGCGCTGGTGCTGGCATTGGTGCTGCTGCGCATGGAGCGCGAAGAAGCGTTGATCGCGCCATCGGTGCTGCTGTCCGAGCTGTTCATCGAGGATATGGACGGCCAGATGCGCCAGAGCGGTGTCGGCGATCTGGTGGTCGGCAAGCGCATGGGCAAGCTGATGGGCGCGCTGGGCGGGCGCATGGCGGCGCTGCGCGAGGCGTTGGCGCTGGAAGCAGGCCCAGCGCGGACCGCAGCCATGACAGAGCTTGCCGCACGCAACGCGACGCTGCTGCCGCATGGCGATCCAGCGAAAGTCGCCGCGCGGCTGATCGATCTGGGGCGCTGCCTTGATGGGCTGAGCGGCGAAAAGCTGTTGGCGGGACGCATCGCACCGTGAGCGATCCGGAATTCTCGCGGCTGATCCCCGAATTTTCGCGGCTGGTCGATGTCCGTCAGGCGCAGGGCAAGCAGATGCAGCTGACCGCGAATGCCAGCGAATGCGCCGCGCTGGCGCTGCGCTTCGGCCTGGTGCGGATTGACCAGCTGGAGGCCGAACTGGGGCTGGTGCGGGTTGGAAACGGTGCCGAAGGGCGCGGGCGCCTGAAGGCCGAAATTGTCCAGACCTGCGCCGTTTCAGGCGAAGATCTTGCCGTCAGGATCGACGAGCCGGTTTTCTTCCGCTTTGTCGCGGCGGGCGAGGATCATCGCCCGGACGAGGAAGTGGAAATAGCCATCGACGATTGCGACGAGATCGAATACACTGGCACCATGATC
>JANOBA010000338.1:0-1571 GCA_031411415.1 Novosphingobium sp. | reverse complement strand
GTTCAAGGAATATCCGATCAGCGTCAGCAGCGCGGCAACGATGTTGAGATCGAATTCCATTTGCGTGAGCGCAAACATGCCCAGCGTCAGCGTCACGTCGTGGGTCAGCGAAAACAGCGCACCGACGCCGAATTGCCATTCGAAGCGCACCCAGATGTAGATCGAGATCGCCACCATTGCGGCTAGCAACGCCTGCATGCCGGTGCGGAACAGTTCGCCCGAGACCTTGCCCGAGACCGAATCCACCCCGTCGATCCGCGCGTCGCGATGGCTCGCCTTTATCGTCTGGGTGATCTTGCTCGACATGGCTTCGGACAGGCCCGGATCGGCTTCGGAGCCTTCGGGCAGCTTCATCCGGATCGAAACCTGGTTTTCCTTGCCGAAAGTCTGGATCGTCGGCTCGCCAAAGCCAAGCTTGCCCACGGTCTCGCGCAGTTCGGCGACCGGCGCAGCGGCCGATTGCTCGAATGTTACGCGGATCATCTGGCCGCCGATGAAATCGACCCCCAGGTTCAACCCGCGCGTCACCACCAGGCCAATCGAGGCCGCCATCAGCACCAGGCTGATCACATAGAACGGCACGCTCCAGCGCAGGAAGCGGATGTTGGTGTTGTCGGGTACGAGCTTGAGCAGTTTCATGGGCCGTCCCTCAGATTGCCAGATCGCTGGGCCGCGTCTTGCGCGCCCAATTGGCGACCCACATGCGGGTCAGCGTCACCGCGGTGAACACGGAGGTGACAATGCCGATCATCAGCACCACGGCAAAGCCGCGCACCGGCCCCGAGCCGAAAACGAACATCAACACGGCGGCGATGACATTGGTGATATTGGCATCGAAAATCGCGCGGCTGGCTTCCTTGTAGCCCATCTCGATAGCCTGGACCACGCGCCGCCCGCGCGCGCGCTCTTCGCGGATGCGCTCATAGATCAGCACGTTGGCATCGACCGCCGCGCCGATGGTCAACACGAAACCGGCAATGCCCGGCAGCGTCAGTGTGGTGTTGATGATTGCCATCACACCCAGGATCATCATCACGTTGATCACCAGCGCAACGCAGGCATAGAGCCCGAAGCGGCCATAGGTGACCGAGATGAAAGTCATCAGCGCGATCGTGCCGATCAGCATGGCGATCATGCCCTTGTTGATCGAATCGGCGCCAAGGTCTGGTCCGACCGAGCGTTCTTCCACCACCTTGAGATCGACCGGCAGCGCGCCCGAGCGCAGCGCAATGGCCAGCTGATTGGCGCTATCGACCGAAAATCCGCCGGAGATCTGTGCATTTCCGCCAAGGATCGGCTCGTTGATATTGGGCGCGGAAAGGACTTTGCCATCGAGGATGATCGCAAAAGGCCGGTTGACGTTCTCGCTGGTCAGCTTGGCAAACTTGGCCCCGCCCTGCGTATCGAACGTGATCGAGACGACCGGTTCATTGCTCTGCTGCGAATAAGTCTGCTGCGCATTGGTCAGCTGGTCGCCCTTGATCCCGCCCAGCCGCTTGACCGCGATGGCCGTGACACGGTTCTTGCCCGGATCGGCATAAGGCACGATCTGGCTGCCCGGCGGGGCTATG
>JANOBA010000337.1:0-10950 GCA_031411415.1 Novosphingobium sp. | reverse complement strand
TTCATGACATAGGCGTATTGCGCGGCCACCGGGGTCTCTCCGAGGTTTGGGATAAGGGAAGTTGCCCGCGCCTCTACAAGGGCGGCGGGCCGGCGGCAAGTCACCGAAGGCCTTGCGATCAAGCCTTGCGGCCATGTGCGTTTCGGGCGGAAGGGATGGGAACAAAATGCGCTGGGATCACGTTTTGCATTCCGCGACGTGTTTCGCAGCATGATCAAAGGGTTTTTGCTATGGGAAAAGGATTGTTGTTGTGGTTGGTTGGCGTTCCGATCCCGGTGATTTTGGTGCTTTGGTTGATTCTTCGTTAGACTTGGCAACTGGGTTTGGGTTTTCAACCGCAAGCACAGGCAGCCCTATCGCTGGCCGCTCACGCGGGTTCGACGATTGGTCCTGAAATTCGCATCCTGCGCATCCCGGCGCAGATTTTCACAACCGTGACCGGCTGACATACAGCACAGCGAGGGTACGATCTGGCCCCTGCTATCCTAAGGATTGATCCCAATGCCCGCCAAGAAAATCGAACTTGAAACGAGCGGCACTGAACTGGTTGAAAAGAGCAACGCGAGATCCCCTAACCAGCAGTCCTTTGCGCAGGCTGTTGATGCCGTCGGCACGGGATCGATGTTGGGATATCGGCTGGAACAACAGGCTGTCCTGTCCAACTTCGGAATGGACGCTCTTAAATGCTTTTCAGTTGAAGATTTGCTGGAACATGCTGCCAAGGCGGCCGCGCTCGGCATGCGGGCGGGCCTCTCGAAAATTCTTCGCTACCGCAAGGCCGAAGGCGACCTGCTGATCTGTGCCGGCGTGGGCTGGCGGGCAGGTGTCATAGGCATGGTGTCATTCGGGGCTGATCTTGGTTCGCCTGCCGGTTTTGCATTTCACACAGGCTCGCCCGTTATCTCGAATCATCTTGAGGGCGAGAACCAGTTTCGCACGCCGCAGCTGATGGTCGAACATAACGTCAAGCGAGCAATCAATGTGCTGATTACTTATGCGGGCGGTCGTTGGGGCGTGCTTGAAGTGGATAGCTCATCGGCTGGCGAATTCGAACCGGCTGATCTGGCATTTCTTCAGGGCCTCGCCAACTTCATTGGCGTCGCGCTTGATCGTCAGGTGGCGGAGGATCGCCTTTCCGCGGCGCTCGACTACCAGAAGTTGCTGGTTCAGGAAGCCAGCCACCGGGTGAAAAACAGCCTGGCCATCCTCGCCAGCATTCTCACGATGAAGGCGCAGTCAAGCAACAATCCTAAAGAGGCTGATGCGCTTGGCGATGCATCGGATCGCGTTATCGCGGTCGCACGAACGCATGATCGGCTGTGGCGCGAAGCAGGCAGGGACAGTGTCGATCTGGGCGCGCTGCTGGAAGACCTGTGCAGCACCCTGACTGAACAACTCCAGAATATCGATCTTCAGTGTTCATCCGAAGCCACTGAAGCCTCGCCCGATCGTGCGGTTTCATTTGCGCTGCTGGTGACCGAATTGGTCACGAACGCGGCCAAGCACGCCTACGATGCTAAAGGCGGTGTGGTGCGGGCGCGATTGTCGCAAGATGGCGATATGAGCCTGCTTGAGATCAGTGATGACGGCGTCGGGCTTGGGCCGGACTTCAACATTGAAACGAGCGGCGAAGAAAGCCTCGGGATGAATCTGATCCAGGCCCTGACGCAAAGTCTGGGTGGCACGATCAAGACGTCAAGCGGCCGCGGTGCGAGTTTCAGCATCAGGTTCTGACCGCCGTTTCGCGTCTCGGTGCGGAACTCGCCAGACGATTTTGTGTGATCGAAAAATCCCGCTTCAACGGGAAATGTGGTCGGGGAGACAAGATTCGAACTTGCGACCCTCTGCTCCCAAAGCAGATGCGCTACCAGGCTGCGCTACTCCCCGACCGGGGTATCATGTTCCATCCCGCAATGGTGGGCCCGGCAGGACTCGAACCCGCGACCAAGCCGTTATGAGCGGCCGGCTCTAACCAACTGAGCTACAGGCCCGTATCGCCATGGAACCGGCGCGCGTTAGACTGCTGCGGGCGGCGAAGCAAGCTCTACGGCATCGAGCACGCCCGCGACGCTGGTCGGCGCCACTCCGCGCGCGGCGAGATAGCCCAGAACTTCCCGCCACCATTGATAGAATGCCTCAAGGTCTGCCTCGCTGCGCACATAGGGCGTGTTGCCGGGCGCGAGCGAGGGGCTGTGGAACGAAAGCACCAGCACCGGCAGGCCGAGATCGAGCGCCATGTCGATGCCGCGTATGGCTTCCTCCGCGCTGACGCCTTCCGGGGTAAGCGGGATTCGCTCGAGCAGGCCAAGGTGCGAGTGCAGCCCACGCAGTTGCGGCACGCGCCAGAGCCGGGGATAGAGCCACGGCCCCAGCTGGCGCAGCGGCCCCCAATAGGTGGTGGTCAGCGGCAGTTCGAGCAACGGCGCCTTGCGGTCGAGCCAGTAGGGTGCGAGCGGATGGTCGCGATAGTTGGGGCCGCCGCCGGTGCTGTAGTCGAAACTGGCGCGCACCGAGGTGTCGATGGCGATACCGCCCTCGATCAGGAAGTCGGCAGTATGGGCGCCCGCGCCATAGCGTCCGCAGCGAAAGATGCGCGGCGCCGCGCCGAAAGTCTGCTCGATCCGGTCGCGCAGCGCCATGAATTTGGCACGCTCCAGTTCGGGCGGAAGATTGCCGGCAAAGCTGTTGAAATCCGAAACTTCCTCGTCGAACGGCGGATTGACCCAAGGGTGAAGCTGCACGCCGATTTCGGCCTTGCCCGCAGCAATCGCGGCGCGCAGCGTTTCGCCGGCAAGGGGCGTATTGGCAACGGGATAGTCGGTCAGGTAAACCGGCACCACACCGTGTTCTTCGCAGAAAGCCTGAAACTTCGCCAGCGCGGGAAGCGCCTCGACTTTCTGGTTCTCGCGGGCGAGCGGTTCAAGCCAGTCGAATTCCTCTTCGGTGTCGACCGTCAGGATGAAGCGCTGGCCGAAGTCCGCAGCGAAGTGAGCCATGCGGCTTGCATCGGGCAGATCGCTGATGCGCAGCTCGGCCACTTTCGCTTGAACTCCCCTGTTATGCCCTCATGCGCGGGCGGTGCTTCCATCGGCTTGGCTATGGCCCGCCACGGCGCCGGTCAAGCCCGGCAGGGTTAGTTTCAGCCGCTTATCCTTGCGCCGCAGTTCGCCGCCCGCCGCGTGTGCTTCCGCCCGCGCCAGCCGCAGGCTGAACCCCGCGCCGAAAATTCCTGCGCTCAGCGCCGAAGTCGAGGCGGCCAGCGCCTGCCACAGCAGTTCATCATCCAACGCGGCGAGCGACTGGGGCAGGGCCAGCGAGACCCCAGCCATGTCGCCGCGCGGCGACGCGCGCAGTTTCAGCGTTTCGCCTAGGGCCGCAGCGCCCGCCATGGTCGCCAGCAGACGCCAGACCAGCCGTTCGGCATCGGCCTCAGCCATGGCCACAGGCAGGCTTTCGCCGCCGGGCAGGTCCAGATCGAAGCCGCTGCCGCGCGGTTCGGTGAAAGCGCTAAGCTGGCTGATCGCGCTGGCGAGGATTGCCGCCAGATCGCTGCCGCCGGTTTCCGGGGCCAGCCGTCCGCTCTCCAGCCGGGCGAGCCGTTCCAGATCCTCCAGCCCCGCGAGGACGCGCGCCGCATCGCCCGCGACATTGGCCGCCAGCGCGCGGTATTCGTGCGGGGCCGGGCCGAACAGCTGCTGCTGGATCACCTCGGCGAAGCCCTGGATGGCATTCACCGGGGTGCGCAATTCGTGCAGCAGCTGGCGGATGCGGTCAGCCTCGCTCTCGCGTTCGGGGATGGCGGGCAGGGGCTGGCTGACCGGCGGGCTCTGGCGGCGCATGCGCCCGGCATGGCCGGTATAGGCGCCGGTCTGCGGATCGAAACAGGGCGCGGCGTCAATCTGCCAGCGCCCGGCGATGGCCGGCGCTCCGGCAAGTTCCATGACCAGACCGCGCAGCGGCTGGCGGTGGCGCAGCGCCAGCGCGCAAGTGGCGCGCGCGGCGGCCGGGGCGGTCATATCGTGCGAGGCGAGCCGCAGCCCGAGCACCATCGGCGCCATGCCGGGATCGCTCCAGACGATGCAGCCCACTGCATCAGTGGCGAAATCGAAAGCCTTCAGTCGGGCAGGGGTGCGCTCGCCGGGGGCTGCGTCCTGCGCTGCGGCGCTTTCGCCGGCCGCCACGGGCTCGCGTTTTTTGCGGAAGTGTTCGATGCGCTGGACGATCTCGCCGATGTCGCCCGAATGCAGCCCTGCGGCGCGCGGCTCTATTTCGCTCAAGGTCAGGGCCTCGCCGCCGCTGAGCAGACTGGGGGGCAGGCCGGGGGGCGCCATGCCCAGCCCGGCGAACAGCGCGGCAGCGCGCGGGCCCATGTCGCGGCGCTGGGCGACAAGCGCGCGGGCGCCCGCCGGCAGTGCCGGAGCAAGGTCGATCCATTCCTCTTCGCCAAGCTGCGCCGCCGCAATCGCCGCCGCCGCCACCGAGGGCTCGCCCCCGGCAAGCTGGGCGATCAGCCTGGGATTGCGTAGCCGCAGCCCCGGCTCACGCAGCATCGCGGCGCGCTCGGCTGCGGGAATTGCGCTCGCCAGCTCGCCCAGCCGGTCACCGGCGGCATCGATTTGCGCGCCTTCGGCCTCAACCGGCAGCGTGCCGAGCAGATCGAGCAGCTGGCGAAACTGGATGCGCGCCAAGGACGCACCGCTGCTGCGGGAGCGCAGCACAGTCGCCAGGCGATCGTCGAAATGCATCCGTGCTCCAGCGACATAGTGATTTTAGACGGGCGGGATTCGGGTGGTCTGATCCCGATGCTGATCCCTAGCAGTTTGGCCGCGCGGGGGAAGCGTGCCGGAGGGGCGCGTTGCAAAGCGGGACGATTGCCCGCATAGATAATAATGTTATCAGATCGGGCCGGGTGGGATGCGGATTGTGTCGCTTTCGCCCCGGCGAATCGCGCAAGGCAGGAGCACGGCACGGGCATGGCGAATCTGGACCGGATCGACCGGCGCCTGTTGGCGGAATTGCAGGACGACGGCCGGGTGACCAATGTCGAGCTGGCCCAGCGCGTCGGCCTGACCGCGCCGCCATGCCTGCGGCGGGTGCGCGCGCTTGAGGATGCCGGCCTCATTCGCGGCTATCACGCCGATCTCGACGGGGCCAAGCTGGGCTTCGCGATCACAGTTTTCGCCATGGTCAGCCTGAAGAGCCAGGCCGAAGAATCGCTGCGCCAGTTCGAGGAACACATGCGCGCGCTGCCCGAAGTGCGCGAGTGCCACATGCTCAACGGCGAGATCGATTTCATCCTCAAGATCGTCAGCCGCGATCTGCAGAGCTTTCAGGAGTTTCTGACCAGCAAGCTGACGCCGGCGCCCAATGTCGCCAGCGTCAAGACCAGCCTGACGATCCGCACCGCCAAGCAATTGCCCGGCGTGCCGCTGGATTAACGCAGCCTGCGTTAAAGATGAACCGCTCCTCAGGATGAGCGGCTCTTGGCTCAGTCTTAACGCAGGACAATCTGGAGGTCAGGCCGGGCGCTTCAGCATGTCCGGCTCCAGCAGCCGGTGCAGATGGACGATAACATATTTCATTTCGGCATCGTCAAGCGTGCGCCGGGCCTTGTCGCTCCAGGCTTCCTCGGCGCTGGCATAGTCAGGATAAACGCCGACCAGATCCATCTCTTCGAGATTGGTGAATTCGAGCGTCTGGGGGTCGGCGACGCGGCCGCCCATCACGAGGTGTAGTTTCTGCATTTGGCTTGGCACTTCCTGGGGAGGGGAGGTGCGCCGCTTCTAACAGGATTGCTGCACTGCGGCAATCTCAGCGTTTGAGCGAAGCCAGAAGATTGAGCCCAGCCCGGGCCAGATCGAGCGCAGTCGTGCTGGCGCTTCCCGCCGCAGCCGCCGTGCCGCGCCCAAGCCGCCGCGCGCTTTCGCCTGCCTTGCCGGCCGAATCGCGCAAGTGGACCGAAGCCTCACCTGCGCTATCCTTTGCCTGACGGGCGAGCGACAGCCCCACTTCGCTGCCCAGCGCCGCCGCACTCGCCGCGCCGCGGGCGATTTTGCGCGCCGCACCGCGCGGCATCAGCGCGCCCGCGAGCAGCCCGACCAGCAATCCCCCGCCGATAACCAGCCCGGGCCGCTTGCGTGCCATATCGGCGAGGCTTGGAGCGGCGGGCGGGGAGGAAGGCTTCTTGCTAGGCATGGGGGGAGACCTCTTCTGGTGGGGTAAAAAGTTCAGTTTCATCGGGCGAATCAGTCTTGGCTTCCCACAGATCGCCGAGCCAACCCAGAATAGGCCCACGCAGGAACCACAGGGCGAGCACGGCGGCGGTGGCGGCGGCAATGCCCTTGCTCTCTTGCGCTACGTCCAGCGCGCGTTCCATGCCGCCTCGGGCATCATCGCCGACGCGCGTCATCAGGCGCTCGCCGATAGTCTGCGCCTGCGGATCGCCACGCAGCCGGTGAAGCTGGGCATCGAACGCGGCGCGGGCCGCATCGCGCGCGGCGCGGGCTTCGGCCAGCTGGCGTGAGCCGCGGCTCATGGCTTGTCCTTGTGGTCAGCGATAAGGCGCGCGGTGCGCCGAAGCTTGAACAGCGCCAGCATTGCCACCAGCAGTGCGATGACCAGCAACGCGCCTGCCACCGCTCCAGTCGCGCCCCACGGCCCCAGCGCCGGGGCCAGCGCGGCAAGCGCGCCGACCACCAGCGCCATCAGCGCAAAGAACGCGAGTGCCAAGGTCAGCAGAACCAGCAGGGCAACCGCGCCGGCCTGCCCTGCGGCAAAACCGGCGCGCGCCTTCTGCCAAGCAAATTCCGCCTCGGCGAGCGCCTTGCCCTGGTCGATCAGTCGGCGCACATCGTCGCTGAGCGTCGCCTGATCGGCGGGCTCATCGGCGATAGGTTGCGCGTCCGTCACGGCCTCGTGGCGTTCAGTTTGAGCGGCGGAACAGCTTGGCCAGCACGAAGCCGGCCGCCGCCGCCACCGCGACCGCAACGCCGGGGCTCTTGCGGACGAATTCCTTGGCGTCCTCGCCAAGCTCGCCAAGATCCTTGGCGTCAATCATTTCGGCGGCGTCCTTCATGCCTTTGGCGGCAGTGCGGGCATAGTCGCCGTATTTCGGGCCGACTTTCTCGTCGATGATCGCGGCATTGTCTTCGACCACCTGACCAAGGCCGTGGATCGCTTCACTGGTCTTGGCTTTGCCTTCCTGCGCGAGCGTGAAGGCCTTGTCCTTGGCCTGTCCGCCCAGATCCTTGGCCTCGCCGATCCATTCGTTGGACTGGCTGGTGGCCTTGGCGCGATAGGCGCTGGCGCGCTCTTTCGCTTCGCTGGTCAGCGCTTCGGCGCCGGCCCGGGCTTCATCGAGCGCCTTGGCGAAACGCTGCTTGGCGGCGGGCTGGGCAGCAGCGGCCTTGGCAGATGTGGCTTTGCTGGCGGCGGGCTTGCGGGGCTTTGCAGTCTTCGGTTCGGCCATGAGCGGTTCCTCGGCCCCGGAATGGGGCATTGCGGGGGTCAAGATGGGGAGCTTCTTTTGCGACACAAGGTGCTGCTATGCAACAATGCAACTTGCTTGGCTTTGTTCCCCTGCCTAGGAGCGCGGCTTGCAATATAGACCTTGATATACAGACCAGGAGCTTGCCCCGCCATGACTGAGATCATCGACATCCACGGCCGTGAAATTCTCGACAGCCGGGGCAATCCCACGGTCGAAGTCGAAGTGCTGCTCGATGACGGCAGCTTTGGCCGCGCCGCCGTGCCCTCTGGCGCATCGACTGGCGCACACGAGGCAGTGGAGCTGCGTGATGGCGATATGGCGCGCTATCTCGGCAAGGGCGTGCTCAAGGCCGTCGCGGCAGTCAACGGCGAGATTTCGGACCATCTGGTGGGCCTCGATGCCGAAGACCAGCGCGACATTGATCGCGCGATGATCGAACTCGACGGCACTGAAAACAAGGCGCGGCTGGGTGCGAACGCGATTCTTGGTGTGAGCCTCGCAGTCGCCAAAGCGGCGGCTGACGCGCGCGGCATGCCGCTCTACAGCTACATCGGCGGGGTTTCCGCGCATGTGCTCCCCGTTCCAATGATGAACATCATCAACGGCGGCGAACATGCCGATAATCCCATCGATTTTCAGGAATTCATGATCGTGCCGGTCGGCGCGCCGACGCTGGCCGAGGCCGTGCGCTGGGGCTCCGAGATTTTCCACACGCTGAAAAAGGGGCTGCATGACAAGGGTCTGGCGACCGCAGTCGGCGATGAAGGCGGCTTTGCGCCAAACCTCGCGAGCACCCGCGATGCGCTCGATTTCATCATGGCCTCGATTGAGAAAGCCGGCTTCAAGCCGGGCGTCGATGTCGCGCTGGCGCTCGATTGCGCGGCGACCGAGTTTTTCAGGAACGGCAAATACGAGATCAGCGGCGAAGGCCTGTCGCTCAGCCCGGTCGAAATGGCTGATTATTTGGCCAAGCTGGCCGCCGATTATCCGATTCGCTCGATCGAAGACGGCATGAGCGAGGACGATTTCGAAGGCTGGAAGGCGATCACCGACAAGATCGGCCATCAGGTCCAGCTGGTCGGTGATGATCTGTTCGTCACCAACCCAAAACGGCTGACCATGGGCATCGGCATGGGACTGGCCAATTCGTTGCTGGTCAAGGTCAACCAGATCGGGACTTTGACGGAGACGCTGGAGGCGGTGTCGATTGCCCAGCGTGCGGGTTACACCGCCGTGATGAGCCACCGCTCGGGCGAAACCGAGGACGCGACGATTGCGGACCTCGCCGTCGCCACCAACTGTGGGCAGATCAAGACGGGCTCGCTGGCACGTTCGGACCGGCTGGCGAAATACAACCAGCTGATCCGCATCGAGGAAGAGCTTGGCGATTCGGCGGTTTATGCCGGGGCTTCGGCGTTTGGGCGGCTGGCGGGCTAAAATTGTTTTGCGCAGAGGCGCAGAGGAAGCAGAGATCGCAGAGGGTTTGTTCTTGCGGCGAAGCCATATTTCAAACCAGGCTTAGTTAAATATGACCGCTGAGAAAATCACAGCGTCTGCGACGCACGGGTTCTCTTTGCGATCTCTGCTTCCTCTGCGCCTCTGCGCGAAATGGTGATTTTTCCCAATCGCAGACGCACCGATACCCCCGCTGGCGAATGCGGAAAAACGCCTGATGGAAAAGCAAAGCGAACGGGCTGGCCGGCGCTGGGTTTGCCTGACGCGACAGGCATGGCTCGACTTGTATGCCGCGAACGGCCGGCGAGACAGGTCTGAAACCCGCCGACTCGGCCCTGCGATGCACAGGAGGCAGCGGTTCGGGCTCGCAAGCGTGCCGCATGCCTTCGGGGCATACCCCTATATTCCGGGCCGGAGATCGCCGGCCACTCCTCGCATCGATAAACGCGGACGCTTCCGCTGGGGAGAGCGCCGACCTTGCGGGGTGAAGAGAGGCAAAGCGCTTTCCCGCCCCCGCACCCGTCGCTGGTCAGCTTTGTGGCTGACGGCGCATTTTATAACCTATATGGTTCTATTTGTCAATAGAAGTTGCTGACGATCTTGACACTCGTCTGGTTCGCGCAGCGATGGTATAGCAGGTGTTCGGGGGGCATCAGTATGGCATCTACCGCCAAACGAATAACTCATTTAGCCAGTTTGTGCATCCTGCTTAGCGGGTGTTCTGTTGATCCGGTCTACACCCACGTGCAGCGGGAGAATGGCTTTATGGCGCAGGCACCCATCCACTTCACGATACGCATCAGCATCGATAGGTCAAAAAAGATCGTAACGTGGATGCAAGACGCAGTGGATGCAAATGGACTCTCTGATCGTCAGATTACTACCTACGGCGACGCCCAATATTCCGCCTGCCAGATTTTCGATGAGGAAAACTGGGACTGTGAATTGCGTGCAAGTGTGAGTGGCGATCTATTGCACCGTCCTGAAATGAAAAACGGTAATCTCTCTCGGTATTATTTTGGAAAAACTGTAAATTATGAGAAGCATTATCCGATCTTCGGCTTCATATTCTGATCGATTTGATGCTGACTGAGCGACCATCTAACGATCTCGTCGAACTGACCGGGATTTTGGCTAATTGGGTTGAGCCAGCACTTGGATTCGTCATCTATCTCTTTGGCAGTCGCGTCCGTGGCGACCATCGTTTAGGCAGCGACGTTGATGTAGTAATACCGCTTCCGAGAGCTCCAACCGATGTTGATGCAGTATGGTGGGAAGAAGTCAGTAAAGGCGATTTCCATGCGATCAACGCCGTTCTTCCAGGACCACTTCATATCTTAGAAAACGATGAGCCGATCGCCCGCAAGGTGCTCATATCGATGGAGGTTTATCGAGTCGGTCAGGTAAGGTGCATTTGGATGGACCCCAGCCCTCTCCAGTCAATTACAAGAGAATTTGATAAAAGCTCCTCCACTAAGAGTTGACCTCCGCAAATTTCCAAACAAAATCCCGCCCGGATCGCTCCAGGCGGGGTTTCTGTTTAACCCAACAAAGGCAGCAGGAATTAAACCCCCGCGTGCGCCGCCAGTGCTGCCAGCAGCAGCAGGGCAACAATGTTGGTGATCTTGATCATCGGGTTCACGGCGGGGCCAGCTGTGTCCTTGTAGGGATCGCCGACTGTGTCGCCGGTCACGGCTGCCTTGTGGGCATCGCTGCCCTTGCCGCCGTGGTTGCCGTCTTCGATGAACTTCTTGGCATTGTCCCATGCGCCGCCGCCCGAGGTCATCGAGATGGCGACGAACAAGCCGCCGACGATCACGCCGAGGAGCAGGGCACCCAGAGCCGCAAAGCCCTGTGCCTGCCCGGCCACCGCAGTGATCACGAAGTAGACCACGATCGGGGCCAGAACCGGCAGCAGCGACGGGATGATCATCTCGCGGATGGCGGCCTTGGTGACCAGATCGACCGTGCGGGCATAGTCGGGCTTGGACTCGTAGGTCATGATG
>JANOBA010000336.1:0-22317 GCA_031411415.1 Novosphingobium sp. | reverse complement strand
CCGATGCCCGCACGCGCATTGCTGTCCGGCGCGCTGCATGAGCGGATCACGACGGCGCCCGACGTGATCAACGACGTGGTGGTTCGCAACGTCGAGGCGCTGTGGCCATTGCTCATCGCCGGTGAGATCGAGTTTTTCGTAGCTGCCGAAGGCCAGGTGCCCGAAACCGTGCCGGTTCGCGCCGAAGTGCTCGGCCGGTTTCCGCGCAGCATGGTCGTCCGCGCAGGCCACCCGCTGCTTCTCGGTGCCGAAGACGAGGCACAGTATCCGATCCTCGTATCTGGCGGCGTGCGGATGCCGCGATCGTTCGAGCTGGAGAATACGAGTGGAAGACCTCGTCATGTCGTCGAGGATTTCGACGCCCTGGTTCATCTCACCGCGTCGACCGACGCGATCTGGCATGTTTCCGCCTACGCCGTGATGGAAGAGATCGCACGGGGAACGCTTTGCGCGATCCCCTGGCCGAAAACCGACGAGGGCCGCGCGTTCCGGATAATCATGTACTCGCTCGACCGGCGCACACAATCGAGCGCGGCCCGATCGTTCGCGCAAATGTTCCGCAGCCGTATCAAAGCACTAGGTAATGAGTAAGCCGAACGCTTCATCGAGGTGGCCTGGTATCGGCTTCATCGAGGTGGCCTAATATCGAAGGCGACAGACTGCAGACATTTCCGGCTTAGCCGGCGGTTTCTGAAGTCGCAGGGCGTGGCCCTTTGTTCCCAAAGCCCACCAGCGGATACAACAGTTCCTCGGTCCAATGGGCGGTCGGTCCGGGATTGCCATACCGCCACGGACGGCCTTGGGGGATATGCAGGGTGCCGAAGAGCCAGTCCCACACGGACAACACGGTGCCAAAGTTGCGATAGCCCGCACCGTCCTTGCCGTAGCCGTGATGCGTATGATGGATACCCGGCGAGACAAAGACGTGCTCGAAAGCGCGAAACACCGGGCCGAACCTGGGATGCTTGCGAACGGCGTCATCCCAGCGGAAATTCGAATGGGTCACCGTGTTCCACGCGACTAGGGTGACAGAAGCTGCGGCGGCGGCGGCTCCCATGCCGAGAAAGAGGCCAAGGCCGAGCGTCCATCCCGATGGTATGACGACATACCAGAACAGGTTCACCCTGGCTTGCAGCACAACGTTCATATGCCGCCCGCTGTGATGGGTGCGATGCAGCTTCCATAACAATTGTTCCTTGCTGTTACGGTTTTGATGAGCCCAGCGATGGACCCAGTAGAAGACGAACTCCTCGAACAGCAGCAGGGCCGGGAAAGCGATCCAGAAAGGTGTGGAAGCCAGCGCGCCCTTCCACTGAGGGAATGCAAGCCCGTAAATGACGGCAATTACTCCCACCATGAATGGGCCGATCACTGCACGGCCCGAGACGAAGCTGACGATCAGCAGAGGAATATCGCTACGGGTGTAAGCACCCTTGTGCCGCCCCATGATCACCTCGGCCAACAGGATCGCGGCGGTCGCACCGTAAATCCAGATGAAAAATTGCAGCATCGCTCTCGCTCCAAACCATCGTCATTCGCAGTTGACCTTTACTCGCGGCGTTCATGCTGTCTAATGCCGATCAATGCCTTTTCCCATGCATTGGAGTAATGCCAATGGACTATACCAAGCTCAGGCACATCCTTGCCGTTTCACGCGCCGGCAGCTTCTCTCGCGCTGCTGAAGAGCTGCATCTGACTCAGCCAGCGCTCAGCCGCAGCGTCGCCGCCTTCGAAGCCCAACACGGGGTTCGCCTATTTGATCGGGAGCGCAGCGGCGTCACGCTGACTGCTGGTGGCAAGATGGTGGTGGAGCAAGCCCGGGCGATCCTGTCTGCTACCGGCGATCTGGAACGCAGCATCCGCCTCTATAGCAAGGGAGAGGCGGGGAGGATCGAATTTGGCTTGGGGCCACTATTGGCGAGCCTGTTGTTGCCGACGCTTAGTCGGTCGCTAATGAGGTCTCGGCCCAACCTGCAGCTGTTCACGTTGACGAAACCGGCAGACCAGCTGCTGATGGAGTTAATGAACGACAACATCGAGATGATCTTTGGCAACAGCTGGCATGTCAGCCAGCTTCCCAATGTGATCAATGAGCCAATCGGCACACTCAAACTGGCGATGATCGTCCGCGCCGGTCATGCGCTGGCTGGCCGTGCTAATCTTTCGATGAGTGATCTAGCGGGATTTCCCGTTGCTTCTGCCGTGGAGATGCCGTCAGGCGGGCTCGCCGGTGCCGACGGGGCCTTCATTTGCGACAATTTCCACATCCTGCGCGAGACCGTCCTGGAAACAGAATGCGTGTGGCTATCGGCCCCCGCCTTTGTGGCGACCGAATTGCATGACGGTCGCATGGCACTGCTCGACATCGTCGATCTGTGGCCAGCCCAAACCGACATCTGCATGGTTTTCAGACAAGGCCGCACGAGATCGCCCATTGCGTCTGCCATTACCGATGAAGTGCGGGAAATTCTTGCCGGAATCGACGGGTAAGGCCACAAAGCGCCATGCCGTAACTCCTTCAGGCGCTGGGCGAGCAGGCGACTGAGCTGGTGGCCCGTGCGCTCCCCTGACCCTAACCTCCGTCGTACCTCTCGCAGCCGTCCTCGTTCGCCATCCAGTGGACAAAGCGGTGGAGCGGGTACATCGCGTCGTGCGGATTGCCGATGGCGCTGGGGCCGGCCTCGCCGAGACGGACGACGCGCTGCGCGCCGCCACTGGCGAGATGATCGCGGAGTTCGGGCATCCGGTCGAACGGATAGACCCCTACAGTCTGCGTGGCCACGTTGACGTATTTCATGGCATCCTGGAGCGATGGCACGCAGACCACGTTTGAAGTCTTGCGCAGAGGGTGAAAATCCACCGGTTCTTCAGATCGAATGGCGACACCGCGTCCGTCAGTTGTGCCGAATACGCCGTAATCGTCATCCATCATGCGCAACACGTCGATCTGCTCTTTCAGGTCCAGATCGAGCGGGCGAGGTGTGCCTTCGCCCATGCGGTCGATGCGTAGCCGTTCGGCAAGAGCCTCGGCATAGCGGTCGCCGTCCTCTGGGCTTGCTTCAAGGAATGTGAAGCGGCTGCACACGCAAGCTTCCTGATTGAGTATGGAAACGTCGCGGGCGTTAAGCTCGGCGGCTTCGGCCAGGGCTTCCTCGGAAGCGAACACTTCTTTGCCGACCATCGAGATCGAAGTCTTGGGATCGAAGGAGACCAGCTGGAAGCCGGGTCCGATGTACTTCATCACATTATTGATCGCATCGCCGCCGCCCCAGGCGACGAGCTTGTCGAAGTATTGCGGGCGGTAAAGAATGCGCTCGACGCTGTCGTCGCCGCCGCGCCAGTAGACCGCTGACATCGACTGGACGATTGGATGGTTCGGGTCGACGTCGGCCATCGTGCGCAGGAAGGCGACCGTCGAGAAGGGATCGGCCGAAGGCATTTTGAACAGGCTGACCGACTTGACGAGCGCTGATTGTGCGATCGACTGCACACCCATGCCGGGCGCATTGCCCGGCAGGACGTGAATCAACCGCGGCGCATAGGCGCGGATGAAGCTGCGGCGCCCTTGGTGATCGGTGTGCGGCACCCATTCGTCGAGCGCCTTGGGGTTGGGGAAATTCTGCTCGACCACTTCCCAAAGCACCTTCTTGTCGAGGTATTGGGTAGCGTGGAGCATCTGGTGCTCGATCACCTTGCGCGGCGCCAGGCTTACTTTGGCCATACGGTCGATGCAGGCCTCGACATGCGGATTATTCGGGTCCTCGAGCTTCTGACCAGCTTCAACGAGGAAATCGATAATCTCAGAAACGGGAGTGTTAAGCAGTGGCGGCAGCTCTGTGCGCGGATGGACCAGCGCGTCGAGTTGGAGTTTGGGCGTTGCGAAGTTGACGCCGAGGTCGCGCGAACGCTGAATGGCATCGGCGCCTTCCACGATCTTGCCGCGAATGAAGAACGGGGCGGAGTCGGCGGCGGCAGCTTCGCTCGTCGGCGGGTTGCTCTGCTCGGTCATCGTATTCATGGCATCTTCTCCCAAGACAAGTGAGTATGGCCTATACCTCGGCGCCCGAGGGCTCCGCCGACTACGCCAGCCCTCGCACATATGCGTCGACAGTGCCGGCGCAGCCAATCTTGTCATCGCCTTCAATGTCCGAATAGCGGTAGATATTGTCGGCAATCGACGGCGAGCTGTTGCCGCAGGCACAAGGACTATAGTCGATTTCGATATGGTCGCCTGAGATCACCCCTCCCCAGCGACCATCCATAGACAGGTCGAAGAAGGCAGCCCGCCCTTCTACCTTGCCCGCGCCCGCATCCGGGACAAGCGCGTCCCCCTCCTTGTTGAGCGGCAGAGGCACTACCCAAACGGGGATGTGGTAGCGATTGCCCCCCTGGCAGCGCGGCATGGAAGAGTTGAGCTCCTGCATGCCATACATCTGGTAGATGAAGCACGGTTGCAGGTTGAATGTCTCGTAGACGTATTCCCGGTAGTTGTCGGGCAGCTGCGCGCGCTTGAGGCCGCCGCCGAGATAGACAGCATTCTCGGGGTGGAAGTCCTTGGCACTGTAACCTTTGGCCCGAACGGCCTCAGCAAAAGGATAGAGCGCCCCCCACATCCCGGTGATGTAGAGCTTCTCGCTGCGCTTCGAGATGATGTCCTCTACCGCGCCCACCTGGGCATCATCGAGACCCTTCTGGCGCGCCGCCGATTCCGCGTCGAAGTCAACGATCTCGCCAGGCTGTGCGGTGCCGTCCGCGATCGCTTTCCTGAGCGTGATCATCTTGGTAAGCGAGCCGATGGTCAGGGGGGGCAGACCGGTGTCGAACCGTTTCGCTTCGGGATTGACGAAGGCGGCCATCATGGTCTTGCCCATCGCTGCATTGCGCGGGGTATATGCAACTGCACCAGCTGCGCCTGCCGGCGTTCGCATGTCGCCCGTACGGATGTCCGAACCCCACTGGACTGCGGCGACGCCGTCCCGGCTGGCAAACTCAAGGTCCTGCTGCGAAGCGACGAGCATCGCCGATTTGCCCGTCGTCCCCGACGAACACGACACGAAGTGGCCCGCATCTCCGCAGGCAGAAACCCAGTCGTCAATTTCCTTCACATCCGACACGTCGATGTTATCGGTCGGATAGGCGGACACGGTGCCGAGCCACCTGGTCAGTCGGTCCCACTTTTTCTCGGTGAGGAAGGTCTCGGGATAACTCTTGTAAGCTGTGTGCGGCAGCAGCAGTGAAACGACATCCTCAAGCTGAGTGATCTGGGTGATACCAGCGTCCCTAGCCCGAAGGGTGACGAGCTTAATCTTGGGGCCCTGCTCCTGAAACCGCTCGTTCAGCGCCTGGATCTGAAGGTCGCGCACTTCTGAATAAGGCGCATATGCAGCGTTGCTGCCGGCATAGCTGAGCAGTAGATCTACGTTTTTCCCCACGATCTCTCTCCCATGGCTGGACAATCCAGCGAATCACTATTGACCGAAGCTAGTATGTTATATTAACTAACACAAGCGATGTTGCGCTGTGTGACACTGCCTATCAAAGGGGTGGATTTGACATGACGAAGCAGCGATTTGCGCCTCCGAGCCAGGTTGGCCGGCGGGCAGTGATCACCGGTATTGGCGGCCTGGGCTACGAAACAGCGCTTGGTTTGGCTAAAGCCGGCGCAGAGGTAATCCTGGCGGGCCGCAATGCTGAACGAGGTAAGGCTGCATTGGTTGCCCTCCGAGCGGCCATACCCGGCGCACGAGGTGAGTTTGAACATCTCGATCTGGCAAGCCTCCAATCGGTCAACGACTTCGCCGAGCGTATGAACCTGCGTGGTGAACCAATTGACATTCTCATCAACAACGCCGGGATCATGTCACCGCCCAGCCGGCAGAGTTCGGCTGAGGGGTACGAACTGCAATTCGCCGTGAACTACCTCGGTCATTTCGCGCTGACCAAGTGGCTGATGCCGCTGCTGTGCTCACGACCGGGCGCGCGGATCGTGAGCGTCACAAGCCTTGCTCAGCATTATGCGAAGCTCGATCTCGACGAGGCACATAATCCCCGCGAATACCGTGCCGGGGCTGCCTACTGCGTCTCCAAGCTGTTGATCGCCATTTTCGCGGCCGAATTCCAACGCCGATCTGACGCGAACGGCTGGAGTGTCGCCAGCCTCGCAGCGCACCCCGGATTTTCGGGGACCGGGCTTTTCCAGACAGGCGGCAAAATCAGCAATTTTATCAGTTCCAGACTTCTCGTTCCGCTTATTGGCCAGTCGGCTGCCGACGGGGCTCTGCCGCAGCTGTTTGCCGCAACAGCGCCCAACGCAGTGGGTGGCCGGCTTTATGGACCCAAAGGCTTCCAAGAGATGCGGGGCCAGCCTGGTGAGTGCCGCTTTGCTCCCCCGGTCTATGACGCCCAGGCGGCCAAGGATCTATGGGAGCGTTCTGAGTCATTAATTGGCACCAAAGCCTGGCGGGGCCAATAAACGCTGACCGATAAAGGAAGCCGATTTGGCAAGACAACGAACGACACAGCCTACCAAGACCGATGACCCCCGCGCCCAGCGATCGGTCAAGGCGCTTCAAGAGAGTATGCTTGCGCTACTGGAGCATAGGCCGATCGATCAAATCTCACTCAAGGAGATCACCGACGGTGCGGGCCTTAGTCACGTCACCTTCTTTCGCCGATTTGTGAGCAAGGAGGACTTGTTCCAGCACATCGCAACGCAGGAAGTCCGAAATCTGCTGCTGTTGGGGAGGAATGCGTTAGCTGATCAGGAGTCAGATTCCGCCCAGCGCATGTGTGATTACGTGCAAGTCCGACGGAAAATCTGGAAGACCCTCCTCACCGGTGGTGCTGTCTCCATCATGCGAGATGAATTCATGCGGATTTCGGCGGAGATCGCGGCAGTCCGACGTGCCAATCCATGGCTGCCTGTCGATCTGGCTGTCCCATTTACCACTAGCGGAATTTTTGAGATTTTAGCTTGGTGGATGCGACAGCCAGACGATTACCCGGTCAAGCCTGTCGTAGCGTTATTCGATGCGCTGATCGTCGAAAATGTTGGTCGTCCAAGATCTGTGTCACTGGAATAATCTTCCATTTCGGCACCAGACCCGCGCCGGCTGACCAGACATGATGGCTTCAAGGAAGCCTTAACCGATAGGCCCCGTAGCCTTCGCCGATGTCGCCACTAGCGCTGTTCGATCGCTGGAACACCAGCCATTTGCCATCGGGGCTGACGACCGGATTGCTTACATCGTCGGTCGAACCCGGTGTGCGGCCGCGCATCAGCACCGAGATAGCGCCGTTTTCGCGCAACTCCAGCCGGCAGATGTCCAGTTCCGGCAGGCCCGGCTTGTCCTGTTTACCGCATTCGACCGCTGCCCAGTCGCCGCCCGGGGCGATACCTTCGACTTCGTCGTACTCTCCAGCCTTGCGATAATAGGTGACGTTGCGGTCACTCGCGAGCGTGTTGCCCATCACCGAGATCAGGATGCCACCGCTGCCGGTCAACCCCATGCAGGAATAGACCAGCTCGGTATCGTTCTCGCGGAAATCCTGGGGTTCGATGAAGCTGCATTCGCGCGGCAAGGTGGCCATGATCTCGCGCTTATTGGCGATGCGCGGCCTGCCATTTGGATAGGTGATTTCGGCCATGTAGCGCTTTGTTGGGCGGACAAACGCAAGTTGCCAGTTTTCGCGCGGGCCAAGCGCGGGCTCGATCACTGTCCAGGCAATCATATTGCGCCGGCGCGATACAGCAATCCCCTCGAAAACCTGCTCGCCGAGCGGCTGGAGACCGCGCTCGAGTGTCTTGTCGACCAGCCACATCTCGAGATGCGCGCGCGTATTCACCCCGTTGTTGATCCGCGGCGCGGTAACAAGGAAGTTTCCGTCGGGCAGATACTGGATGCGCATGATCCCCTGATGGGGGAAGCCGCGCGTAAGGTTGCGCAAGCGCCGGGTGGAAAGGTCGAGCTCAAAGGCATCCCCATAGGTCTTGCCGACAAAAGCGATTTCCTGCCATCGGGAGAGAAGGCGACACGCCCGCCGAATGGGCTGATCATTTCGGCCTGTTCGATGCCTGGCGGGGCCAAGCCGGCTGGATCGCTTTCCGCACTGGCAGCAGCGGAGATCAAGGCTGCGAAACAGCACGCGACGAATCTGGAAAGGCGCATCCCCGGCATTTTTACAATCTCCCTATGCGCGCAGCTGTGACAGATAGCCGAAGGCCGCTGTGGCCGCGTCAATCGGCGCAGTGCCCGGTTGCGGTTCCTGCTCGACGAGGAAATGCCGAGCGCCCGCGCGGTGGGCAGCCGGCAGGATGCGCGCCCAGTCGAGCCTGCCTGCGCCGACCGTCGGCGAGCCCATCGCAATCCGGTATCCGCGCGGCTGGCTGGCAGCGATATCGCGCACGTGCAGCAGTTTTATGCGCCCGCGCGCCCTGTTGAGGAAGCGCACCGGATCAAGCCCGGCAAGTTCCACCCAGCCGATATCCAGCTCGAAGCCGACCAGATCCGCCTGCGTCTCGCGCCAAAGTATTTCCCATCCGGTGGTTTTGCCGATCGGCGCGAAATCGAGATTGTGGTTGTGATAGGCAACGCCGATGCCGAGCGGCTTCAGGGCCTCGCCCTTGCGGTTGAGCGCATCGGCAGTCTGCTTCCAGATATCTTCGCCGGCGGCGGCAATTGTGCGGGCGATGGTCGCTTCGAGACTTTCGCCCGGCGCGGGGCGGAAATTGGCGGGAAACAGCAGGATTGGCGCAACCGCCCACTTCGCGCCCAGAATGCCCATTGTATCGGCGATCCGCGCCGGTTCGCTGAGCATCGAAAGGTCAGCCGCTCCGCCCATCCCCTGAAGCGGCAGATGCAGGCTGGTGATTTTCAGTCCGGCCCGGGCTGCTGCCGCCGCCCATGCGGCTGGTTGCGCGCCGAGCAGACCCGGCAGTTCGATCTCGCGAAAGCCGATCTCTGCCACCTTCGCCAGCGTCGCGTCGATGTCGCGCGCTGCAATGGCGCCAAGGACGCCTATCTGCAGGCCGACCGGCTGGCGGAGCCTCTGCAACAGGCCCCTGTGCGTTCGGCCAAGCGCCACCGGCGCGGAGATAGCTGCGGCCGCCGCAGCGCTCAGTCCGCCCAGCAGGGCGCGTCTGTCCAATGGAAGCATGTCAAGCGCTCTCACCGGCATCGACGACCAGCGTCGTGCCGGTCATGAAGATCGACATGTCCGAGGCGCAGAACAGCACGGCTCGGGCGATATCGTCGGGCACACCGACCCGGCCAAGTTTCGAGGAAAACATCGAGGGAATGTGCTCGGCGGCCGCCTCGGCAATGCGCGGGTCCTGCTGCATCATCGCCATGTTGCCCTCGGTCACCATGAAGCTCGGCGCGACAGCGAGAACGCGGATGCACTGCGGCGCGCATTCGAGCGCCAACTGGCGGGTGAGGCCGACGACGGCATGCTTGGAGCTGACATAGGCGGCTAGCCCCGGCGAAATGCCTCGCAGGCCGGCCAGCGAAGCGATGTTGACGATGACCCCGCCGTGTCCTCTTGTCACCATCGCACGCACGGCCGCCTGCGCCCCGAGGAAGGTACCTCTGGCGTTCACGGCGAAAACCTCGTCCCACTGCTCGACCGGCATTTCGGTGATGGCAATACTCGGAAAGATCCCAGCGTTATTGACCCAGATGTCGATCCCGCCGAACTCTGCCTCGGCCCGCGCGGCGGCTGCAGCCACCGAAGCGGCATCGCAAACGTCCATGGCCGTGCCGACGACCTTGCCGGCAAACTTGCTGCCGAGATCGGCCGCAGTCTTGACTGCAAGCACGCCATTGCGGTCGCCGATCAGCACGTTGGCACCAGCCTCGGCAAGTCGGCGGGCAATGCCTTTGCCCAGGCCCTGCGCAGCGCCGGTGACGACTGCAGTGCGGCCTTCAAGCGAAATGAGTTCGGCAAGGGTGCGGTTGGTAACGTCGGCAATGCTCGCCACAGGTGTACTCCGTAATTCTGGCGCAGGAATGCGCTCCATCACCCAATCGGGCAGGTGTCAGCCCGATTGGGTGGGTTGCGTTACAACTTCATCGTGAGCCCAGCGCGAAGCGCAGATTGATGCCAAATTCGCGCGGCAGGTTGGTGGTAACCTGCGAGTAGGTCGAGGTAAACGTCGTCCCCGCTGTGGTCCGGAATGTCGGCGGCTGAAGTTCCTGGAACGAAGTCGCCTGCGGGACCGTGAACCGCGTCGCCTTGACCGTGTTAAACAGGTTGCGGGCAAAAAGGTTGACTTCCCAGCTGCCGTTAGACGCGCGCAATCCGCCGAACAGGTTGAACAGGCCGTAGGAACCCAGATCGTCGAACGACAAGGTCGGATCGACCTTGGACGCGCCGTAGTAAGTGAAGAGACCGCGGGCAAAGAATTCGAGGCGGTCCGAAACCGGGTGCTTGAATTCGGCTTGCGCGGTAGCACTGAATGGAGACTGTTGCGCCGAACGTTGCGACACGTTGCACGATCCGATGTTGCCGGCACCATATGCAGCCTGCAACTGCGCTATACTTGGTGCCGTGGTCGCTGTGTCAGCCACATGATCGCCGTTTAGGTCGTTGCACGGGATCACGCCGTTGTTGATCTGGCCATCAGAGTAGGACGCGACGAGACCGAGGTTGAAACTGTCGGACGCGCGCCACGACAGCTCCGCCTCGATACCCTTCACTGTCACCGGAACCGCCGCGCCGAACTGCGCCGAGTTGCCGACTGAAGGCACCAGGCCATTGTTCACGAAGGCATAGTCGAGGAAATAGACGCCGTTGGAGATCTTGTAAGGAAAGTTGTCGAACTTCTGGTGATAGAGTGCGACATTGAAAATCAGGCGGTTGTCCAGCCAGCTGCTCTTGAGACCAACTTCATACGAGGTCGATTTTTCATTGCCGAGGTTGAGGAAAGACAGCTGCAGCGGCGATTTCACGATTGCGCTGTTGAAGATGCTCGGCCCGCCGCGAAATGAAGTGCCGGTGCTGGCATAGACCATGAGGTCCTGGTTGACCTTGTACTGCGCCGAACCGGTGTAAATCCAGGCCTTGTCGTCGCCGCCGGCATCGAACAGAACCGAATTGGCTCCGATGACCAGCAAAGTTCGCGGCGAATGCGCCTTGATATGGCGCGCACCGGCTGAAATTTGAAACTTGTCGCCAATATAGCCGGTGACATTGCCGAAGATCGCCTCTTCCGAGTTCTTCCCATCGCGGTTGCGCGTGATCGGCGTTAGCGCCACCGCCTGAATGCCGCCGCCAAGGAAGCCCGGCAGCGCGACCGGCGTTTCCTGGATCAGATCGATATCAGTGGCTGCATCGGTGTGGTAATACCCGACGATATAATCGAACAGGTCCGCCACCCGCTCTTCATTCTGCAGGCGGATTTCGTGCGAATTGTCTTTCGAGACCGTTCGGTTGGTCTGGTAGAAATCGAAATTGGACCTGAAGTTCGCAACGTCCTGATTGACCTTGGAATCGTTGACGAAGGAATTGTGAGAGCCCTGGTAAACCAGCTTCTGGCCAGCAAAGCGTACCTCACCGCGCCAGTTGTAGGTATTGAATACCGAGTGTGCGACGCGCGGTGATTCCCAGATCGAACGGAAGTCGCCGGGCGTGATCAGCACCGGACTTGGAGTGGCCGACGGCTGCACAAGGCTGAACGAGGCATACTGGTCGAAGCCGCCGCTCTTGTAATCCTGATGCTGATACATGCCTTCCACTTTCAGCCAGTCGGTCGGCTGAAAGACGGCCGATACCCGGCCGGCGTATGTCTTGGCATAGGGCTGGGCAATCTGGGGGTTGGCAAAAGTCGCGGTTGAAATCGGGGCGTTCGAAGTCACCAGATTGCCGCGATTCTTGTCATAGACACCGGCCACGCGCACGGCGAGCATGTCCTTGATCAGCGGAACGCTCAAGGCTGCGTTGATGTTGACGTGGTGCGCATCGCTGTAGCTTGCCGATGCAGAGGCGCCCACTTCCGAAAGGCTCGCCTTCCTTGTTGTGAAGGTGATCGAACCGGATGGCACCGAAGCGCCGCGCAGCGTGCCCTGCGGCCCGCGCAGCACCTCGACCTGGCCGATGTCGAACATCTGGCCGAGCATGGCATTGGCGCCGATAGGGGCATCGTTCAGGTAGAATGCAACCGATGGCGATGCCGATGAATTGATGTCGTACTGAATACCGCGCAACTGCCCGGAAGCGCCGATACCATTGGCCTCACTGCGCAACTGCAAGCCTGGAACCAGGCTCTGCAATTCCTTTGAATCCTGAATGTTCAGCTTGGCGATTGTTTCAGCCGGGATGGCGTTGACGACACTGGGCACATCCTGCAGACGCTCATCACGCCGCCTGGCGCTCACGATGATATCGGCTGCATCATTAGCTCCAGGCTCAGCCTGCTGGGCATAGGCCGGTGCCGCAATCGCCAACAGGCTGACGCCACAAAACACAATGTTGGTCAACTTTACCATCTGCAAAACTCCCCCCTGAGATTTCGTTCCTATGGAACTGTAGAGCGTGTACGCTACACTCTGTCGCATATAATGTCCAGATGATATGCGCCATTGTATCGCGCATATTGGTCAGGCCAGATGTGTTTGAGAAGAGGCGAATTTTGACCATTTCTGGAGTCAAAGCCGCAAGATTGAAGCTGCCGACTTCAGGTGCATGAGCTTTGTCGGCCTTGCGGCTAAGTCCGAGTCGCGCGGGGCGGAACATGCGATCAATTATTAACGCACATCCCGGCAGCCTCAGTTTGCGCCCATAAAAGGCGTTGATTCTGAAGTTCTAGTCCTGCCGACCGGCTGCAAACTACTTCGGTGCGGGTGCGCCTGCCATGCTGGTGAGCGGTGTCGACATGGCGCCATCGAGACGGATTGTCTGCCCGTTGAGGAATGGCGTGCGCAGGATTGCTTCCACCAGCGAAGCGTATTCTTCGGCCCGGCCAAACCGCTTCGGGAAAGCGACATTGCCGATAAGTGAGGCCTTGAGTGCGTCGGGAGCGCCAGCCAGGCGCGGGGTCCAGATCGGACCGGGAGCGATCGCGCAGGCCCTGACGCCGATCTCGGCCAGATCGCGCGACATCGCCGTGGTCATGCCAACCACGCCAGACTTGCTGGCGGAGTAGGCCGCTTGGCGCGCCTGGCCATCGAAGGCCGCCGTCGAGGCCGTGTTGATGATAACACCGCGCTGGCCGTCCTCATCGGGCTGGTTCAGGGCAAAGGCAGCGGCACAAAGCCGAGACATGTTGAACGGCCCTAAAAGATGCAGCTCAACCATATCCCGGAAAATCTGCATGTCGTGCGGCGTGCCATCGATACTGGCCGTTGGCGGGGAGTTGATCGCAACGCCGGCCGCATTGACGTTGACGCAGAACACGCCGATGCGCTGCGCCTCGGCGATGGCACGTAGGACGGCTGCATCGTCATTATGATCGCCTGGCACGTAAACGGCGTTCGCACCCAATTCTTGAGCAAAGGCACGCGCCCTGTCCGCCTCTGGCTCAAAGACAACGACACCCATGCCGAGTTCGACAAGCCGCCGGGCGGTCGCACCACCAAGTCCACCCGCCCCGCCGCTGACGACGGCAGAAAGCCCTTTGAACTGCATTACCCTGACTTTGGCGTCAGCTTCACCTGAAGCTTTGACAGCCCACGAATGATGAAGCTGGGGTCGAAGTCGAAATTGCGGTCGCCGCGCGGACCATGCACGCTCTCGACAAGATCGATGTCGGTGGTCTGCTCGAGCAACTTCTCGATGATTACCCGGACCTCAACCCGCGCGAGCGGCGCACCGGCACAGACATGTTTGCCACGGCCGAAGCCGATATGTTCCTTGATGCGCGGACGGTTGAGAATGAACTCATCGGGCGTTTCCCAGCGCTTCGGGTCGCGGTTGGCCGCCCCGATCAACATCAGCACTTTTGTCCCCGCCTTGACCGGCATGTCGCCAATCCGGGTGTCGCGCCGCGCCAGGCGTGAGAGCTGCTTGGTTGAACCTTCGAGACGCAGCACTTCCTCAAGCATGGCAGGAATCAACTTGGGATCAGCGCGCAGCTGGTCCTGCAGGCCGGGCACGTCGATGATATAGCGCATTGCATTGCCGAGCAGCTTTGCCGAGGTGTCCTGGCCCGCGCCAAACATGAACACGCCCAAGGTCATCAGGTCCATCATTGAGGGCCGTGTGCCGTCGTTGTATTCGGCGTGGGCGAGTTCGGACAGGATATCACCGCGCGGTGCCGCCTGTCGCTCGCTGATATAACGATAGAAATGCCCGGTCATCGCCACCATCGGGTGGGCCTCGCCTTCGTGCGTGTTGAGCGCGGGATCCAGATTTCCTGGTGACGGTGAAGCCTCGATCAGGTCCATGAAGTTTTGGCGGTCCTCTTCGGGAACGCCAAGCAGGTCGGCGATGACAAGAGTGACGAACGGGGTCGCGACCTCGCTGATCAGATCGCAGCTGCCCTGGCCGACAACCCGCGTAACAAACTCGTCGGAAACGCGCGCGATAAATTCCTCGTTGGCTTTGAGCCGCGAGGGCACGAACAGCCGGTTCATCAGCGAGCGCAGCTTGGTATGCGGCTCATCATCGAGCATGACCACCTGATCGCCGCCGAGGATTGCGGGGCGTGCCGCCTCGATCTGCGCAGTGATGTCGCTGCCCTCAGGCTCGAAAGGTAGCGGCGCGCCGGCACCGGCCAGGCCGATGATGGCCGAAAAATCCTGATGGTTGTTCGAGATCTCGACGAATTCGTTGAAACCGGTGACGATCAGGTAGTCCTTGCCTGGCGGCTGCCAAACCGGCCCGCGGCTTCGTACCGCATTGAGGTAAGGAAGCGGGTCTTTGGCGATCTCATGGTCAGTGAAATAGTCGCGCTCTTCAAGCTTTTGCATTGATTGTTTCCCATTGGGTCGGGGTGAGCCAGGCTCGCACGAAGCCATCCGCGCTTACATATGCGACACCATGGCGCATATGTAAGCGCGGGCTCGATTCGTCAAGCGCCATCGATTCCGTGCATTCTCAGTCAGGGGCGATGATCGACTTTGAGAGCATCCGGTGCAAAATCCCGGCAATGGCTTCGACACTGTATTCGCCTTCCGGCTTGCCGACCCACCAGGCGAGCGTTTCTGCAATCAGCGTTGCAGCACAGACCGTGCCCAGATCTGGCGGCAGCCAGCTGTTGATGGGCGCTTCCACCGCCGCAACAATTTGAGACTGCCGCAGCCATTCTTCGCGCATGGCAGCGCCAGCTCCGCCGTTAAGCAAGGTCGACCAGAGCACGCGGTGTTCGCCCACATAGGCGCACAGTGCCTGAAAACCGGCTTCGTAGCTCGCAGCTTCACGGATCGCGAGTGTCAGCTGGTTGAGCTGCTCGATCTGGCTGCGCGCTATGTCGTCGAGCAGCCCTTCCTTGGTCTGGTGGTGACGAAAGAAAGTCGCATAGTGTACTCCGGCTTCAGCACAGATGTCGCGGATGGTGATCTGCTCGAATGGCTTTCGCTCAAGCAGCGCCAGCAGCGCCTCGCGCAGCGCCAGACCCGACCGGACGGCTCGCGCGTCCTTCGAACTTGACGAGGCGGGGCTAGGTCCTTTATGCGATACTGTGTCGCGTAAACTGCGACTCGGTAAGTTTGATCCGGTCATGTCTTGCTCTGAAGCAGAATGACCCATTGGCGCAAGTTCCTGCCGAGGCCGGCAGGTTCTGGATTGAGAGAGGATAGGCTTGAATGTTCCGACATTTGATTTTGGCCAGCTGCTTTGCTGTTGGTCTTGCTGGCGCATCAGTTTTGAGTGCCGCCGAAGCCACACAGGCAAGTAGTCGAGCGGCAACGCCTGCAGCCGCCGCCTATTCAACCGGCGAAACCGATATCGGGACACTGCTGGACAATCCCGACACGAAGGCAGTGCTCCAGAAACATATGCCCGGATTTGCCGATAATCCGCAGATTGAAATGGCGCGGTCGATGACGCTCAAGCAGATACAGGGCTTTGCCGGAGACGCCATTACCGACGAGGCGCTCGCCAAGGTCGATGCCGACCTGGCGAAGTTGCCTGCCCGTAAATAGCAATTGCGTGCGACGCGATGCTTCGGTCGCTATCCGGTCTTCTCTTGCTGGCCTTCGCCGGACCGCTAGCTGCTGAAACACTGCTGATCGGCAACAAAGGCGAGGACACGGTCAGCTTCGTCGATCTCGCCACGGGTCAAGAGTGCGCTCGTGCTGCCACTGGCCAGGCACCCCACGAGATCGCGATTTCGCCAGATGGCAGGCAAGCCGCCGTTGTGGCTTACGCGGGCACTACGGTCGATGTCTTCGATGTCCGAACTGCGCGTCTCGCAAAACGCATCGATATTGCGCCCAACGCCGGCCCGCATGGCATTGCCTGGCTGACCGGCAATCGGATTGTCCTGGCGGCAGACCGCAGCCGGTCGGTGGTGATCGTCGATCCGCGACAGGGCTCGTTCCAATCGATCGCCACCGAACAGGGTGGATCGCATATGCTGGCGACATCGCCCGACCGGCGGCGCGCCTATGTCGCAAACATCCTTGGCGGGACAATCAGCATAATTGACCTGCGTCACCGCGTGAAGCTGGCGGACATACCCGTTGGCGGCAACCCTGAGGGCATTGCGATCACCCCGGACGGCAGGCAGCTCTGGGTGGGTGACGATTCCGCGCCGCGAATAAGAGTAGTCGATCTCGCAACCAGCACAACAATCGCCACCTTGCCAACGGATTCCGTCGCCATCCGTGTTGCCATCACACCCGACGGCAAGACCGCCGTCACGTCCAATTTCGGCTCAGGAACACTCAATCTGTTCGATGTCGCGACCCGCAAGCCACTGCGCACCATCTCGGTTAGCGGGTCGCCCCGGGCAATGCAGGTGACCATCGCGTTTTCCAGAAATGGTCGGCGCCTGTTCGTCGCGGAGACCGGACCGGGCACGGTTGCCGAAGTAGATCTGGCGTCCGGATCGGTGGTTCGCCGCATTGCTGCAGGCAAGAATGGTGACGGCCTCGGCATTTCACCGCAACGTTGCGATGGCGAGAGGCTTCGGGATGAAGGCAAGTAATAGCTTGAAGTTGTGCCTGCTGGGGGCCGGGTCGGTCCTCGCAATGGGCGGCGCTCAGGCGCAGGAAAGGCAAGCGCAGACAGACATGTCCGCCGATCAGCTTCTCTCGCAATTCCGCGATCCGCCCGTCGAGGCCCGCCCCCGTGTCTGGTGGCACTGGATGAACGGCAATATTACCGAAGACGGGATCACCAAGGATTTCGCATGGATGAAGCGCGTTGGCATCGGCGGCGCGCAGACTTTCGATGCAGCCATGCAGACACCGCAGGTGGTCGAAAGTCGGCTGGCGTATATGTCGCCGCAATGGCAACGGGCCTTCCGCATCGCCGCCAGCGAGGCCGACCGGTTGGGGCTTGAACTGACCATCGCCTCATCGCCCGGCTTCACCGCGACCGGCGGGCCATGGGTGCCGCCGGCTGATGCGATGAAGAAGCTGGTTTGGAGCGAGGCCGATGTCATTGGCGGACGCCGATCGGGCGTCAAGTTGCGTCAGCCTCCAGCGGTAACCGGCCCTTACCAATCGATACCTGTTGATCCCGCAGGCGGACTGGTGCTGACAGGGGGGCAGGCGGCACCTGTCGCCAAGCCCTTCTATTCGGACATAGCCGTGCTCGCCTGGCCGATCACCAAGGCGGCATCTGCACAGGGTCTTGCCGCGGCTTATTCCGACGGATCGGGAACGGCGCTTGATGGCGCGATGCTGACGGACGAGGATCTTGCCAGCGCAGTCGCAATCACGCGGCCAGCCAAGGGCGCCCCGACCTTGCAGGCAAAATTCCCGGCACCGCGCACCATCCGCTCAGCAACACTCTACGTGCCAGCATCTGCCGGACGTTACATGGGAGGCAGCCTCAAACCGCTGCTGGAAGCGAGCGACGATGGCTCAGACTGGCGTCCGGTTGCCGAATTTCCCGCCGCTGCGGTGCCGGCAACGGTAAGCTTCGCGGCAGTTACCGCCCGGCAGTTCCGCGTGGTGTTCAATCGCGCGCCCGGCGGCGGCGTTGCCGGGTTCGCGCCTCCGGTCCCGGGCGTCGACATGCTGGCGCTCGGGAGGATGCTCGGCGGGGGCGGTTCGGCGATGATGGCCGCACCTGCGCTCAAAGTGGCCGACTTCCGCCTATCCAGCGAAGCACGCATCGACCGCGCGGAGACCAAAGCGGGTTTCGATATAGCCAGCGATTACTTCGCCTTGCCGGCCAATGCGCCCGACGCGCCGGGCATCGCGTCAGCCAATGTGATCGATCTCACCAGCCGCATGCGCGCCGATGGCACGCTGGACTGGACCCCGCCCAGCGGACACTGGCGCGTGTTGCGCCTCGGCTGGTCGTTGGTCGGCACGGTCAACCACCCGGCATCGCCCGAGGCGACCGGGCTGGAGGTCGATAAATACGACGGCGCCGCCGTCCGGCGCTACCTTGAACACTATATCGGCATGTACCGGCAGGCAGCTGGCCCGGAGCTTCTGGGCACACGCGGCGTCCGCGCGTTGCTGAACGATTCGATCGAGGCCGGGGCCGCCAACTGGACGCCGGAAATGATCGCCAGATTCAAGGAATTGCGCGGCTATGATCCGACGCCCTGGCTGCCCGCGCTCACCGGCACGATCATCGAATCCAGCGCACGCAGCGACAAATTCCTCTTCGACTATCGCCGCACGCTTGCCGACCTGATTGCCAGCCAGCACTACGGAACAATCGCCAAGGTCGCGCATGAGAACGGGCTCACGGTCTATGGCGAGGCGCAGGAAAACGGCCGGCCGCAACTCGGCGACGACATGGCAATGCGCCGCCATGCCGATATCCCGATGGCCGCCTTGTGGACTTATCCGCGAGAGCTCGGGCCGCAGCTGTCCTATCTGGTCGACATGCGTGGGGCAGCATCAGTCGCGCATATCTATGGCAAGCCAGTTGTCGCCGCCGAATCGATGACTTCGCTGCTTTCCCCCTGGGCCTTTGGTCCGCGCGACTTAAAACGGGTCATCGATCTCGAATTTGCGATGGGCATCAACCGCCCGGTCATCCACACTTCAGTCCACGTTCCGACCGATGACAAGCAGCCGGGCCTGTCGCTGTCCATCTTCGGACAGCACTTCAACCGCCACGAGGCATGGGCTCAACTGGCAAAGCCATGGATCGATTACATCGCCCGCAATTCGCTGATGTTGCAGCAAGGGCGCAATGTTGCTGACATTGCCTACTACTATGGCGAAGAGGCACCGCTGACCGGGCTTTATAGTGAGAAGCGGGTGCCTGATGCGCCTAAAGTCCATGGCTACGACTTCATCAATGCCGATGCGCTAATGAGCGCCCTGACGAACGATGGCACCGATCTCGCTACGCCGGGCGGCGCGCGCTACCGTGCCCTCTATCTCGGCGGTTCCTCGCGGATGATGACGCTGGCGACGCTCCGGAAGCTGGCCTCGCTCGTCGAGGCAGGGGCGACTGTGATCGGAATCAAGCCGGACGGTGACCCCGGGCTCGTCGGCGATGAGCGGGAATACGCCGCGTTGACGGCAAAGCTCTGGCCTGGCGAGGCGATGGCCGGTGTCGGCATGGGCCGCGTGATTGCCGCCAGTGATGCCGAGCAGGCACTGGCCCAGATCGGCGTATCGCCCGATTTCAGTGTCACTGGCGGCTCAGGCGATAGCGAGATCTTGTTCAACCATCGGCAGCTGCCCGATGGTGACAGCTATTTTCTGTCGAACCGCGCCGACCGCAGTGAGACTGTCGAGGCGCGCTTCCGGGTGGCGGGCAAGGCTCCCGAACTCTGGCACGCCGAAACCGGGCTGACCGAGCCGGTAAGTTATCGTATCGAAAAGGGCGAAACTGTAGTTCCCCTGACACTCAGGCCGGACGGATCAGTCCATGTCGTATTCCGCAAGGCCGCCGAGGTAGATGCGTTGGTGATCACCAAACCCGAACCGGTCCAGCTGGCCCGGCTCGACGGACCGTGGGCCGTTGCATTCGAGGCCGGCCGCGGCGCGCCACCTTCGGTCACTCTTGCGACGCTTGCGCCGCTGAACGAAAGCGCGATCCCGGGCATCCGCTATTTCTCCGGCATCACCACCTACAGCCAGGAATTCCGCGCGCCGAAGGACTGGCATCCAGGCCAACCGTTGTGGCTCGATCTGGGCGAGGCGCGCGAAATTGCGGAAGTATCCATAAACGGCAGGCTTGCCGGGGCAGCCTGGCAGGCTCCATACCGTGTCGATATTGGTGCCGTGACCAAGGCAGGCCGCAATCGCCTGCAAATCAGGGTGGCCAACCTCTGGGTCAACCGCATGATTGGCGACGCCCAGCCGGGAGCGAGCAAAATCACCTGGACCGCAACGCCCACCTATACGGCGAATGCCCCGCTCAAGCGCTCGGGACTGATCGGCCCGGTCACCCTTTCAAAATAGGCTTCGCCAAGCCGCGCCCTACTTGCTGGCAACCGCTTTAAAGGCACCGCCGGCCGCAAGTTGGAGGTGCTGTTCGGGCGGAATGTAGGCTGGAACACCCTCGATCTCGTAGGCTGCCGAAAGGCCGGCAAATTCGCCGGTGGCAGGGTCCCTCAGGCCATCGGCGGCGCGCCTCGTGGCGTTGTACATGGCGGGACTGTTGAACCCGATGGTGTTTTCGTAGTCGGATGCCTGGAAGAACGCCATGGTCAGGAATTCGCGCCAGTCGCGGTATCCGCCAAGCTGCGCGCGCAGGGCCCCGTCCGGCGTGAACTCCAGCCGCATCCTCGCCTGTGCCAGCGACCAGGTGGAAGCGGGGCCTTCGTGCATTGTCACTTTGCCGACAGGATCTGTCATGATCACGCCGTCGACCATCCGCCCGCGAAAGCGCACAAAGTCCTGCGAAAATTCCGGATTATCGTTCACCCGGAAGGTGAAATCGGGCAGGACGATTTTCGAGGAACCATCGCGCCGCATCGGATCCGCGCTGTAGAGAATGGTGACGGTGACATCATCGTCGTTTTGCTCGTTGTCGATGCCGCTCACTTCGATCAGGATCGACAGACCGCCTGCGCGGCGTAGTTCGTTGCCGATCATTGGCAGGAAGCCATTGCGGCGCCAACCGGCAATGCAGCCCTGGATTGTGAACAGCTGGTTATCGATGCCCTTGCGCCCGTCTGGCGAAGTGAAGTTGCGGTGCGCCCGCGTGTGCGAAGGCGGCGGGCCCGAGCCGAGGTCGCCATCAAGATCGAACCCGCGCACCACATCGGCAACTGGAGTAACATGGCCCGGATCGGGGACAAGGCCGGGGAGCAGGATCACATTCATTTCATCCGGCCCGCGATAGGGCATGACCACGGTATTCGCACCGCCGCCTTTTGCCAGGGCCGCTCGCTGTTGTGCCGCGCGTTCGGGAGACATCAGTGCGAAGTATTCATCCTGGGTCGGCTTGCGATTCATAACCGGGCACTGACCCGGATTGGCATCGGCGACAGGCGCGAACCATGAGACGACGAAGGCCCTGCTGGTGCCGTTGCGCGATCCGCCGGGAAGCCGGGCGGGGGCAGTGGTGAGCGGGATCGGCCTGGGTTGCGGCGTGTAGTTGAGCCACTCAATAGCATCGAAATGCACGCCAAACGCCTGCTCTGGCGCATCCGCCACAACCGGACAGGTCAGGCTGACGCCTCTCAAGGCATATTCGTAAAATTCGGGCACGGTGGACGGGCGCGGACCATGTTCCTGCGGGTGTCGTGCCAGCTCGGACGATTCCGCATAGTTCAATTCGGGCAGCTTTGCACCGCTGCGGCAAATTTCCATCATCCGGACAAGGCCCGGGCTGCGCTTGTCGACCGCTAGCATAAGCGCCGATGGGCCATTGGCCGGAGTGCGCGGGCCAGTGAACTTGAGTCCGCTTTCCTTGCCGGAAATGCCTCGAATTTCCCGCCTCGGCGGGCGGGCAGTCCAATAATTGCCCTCGGCTCTGAGCCAGCCCTGATACTTCGCCGGTGTCGCGCCGCCATCAACGCCGGGAACCTTGAGATAGCTGGGGCCCATGTAGTCAGCCCAGGCCGGGCTGGCAAAAGCGAGCGCTGCGCCAGCTAGCAAGCGGGCAAAGCGCCGCCAATTATGTGTGTTGCTGTGCATCAGGGCTTACTCACGATGGGCTTGCTGTCGATCAGTTCGATCCGGTAGCCGTCGGGGTCAGTCACCATCATCATGCGGATGCTGCCGTGAACCGTCTGGATCTCACCTGACGCAAACCCAGCTGCCCGAAGCCGTGCCGAGACGGCCA
>JANOBA010000335.1:0-1742 GCA_031411415.1 Novosphingobium sp. | reverse complement strand
GGGCGGCGGCGCGAACTGGTCGATCTGCGCGCGGCTCGCGCTGGCCTGCTGCTCCAACGCTTCCTGGGTGTGGGGGGCGTGGTGCACCACGGCGGCCGGCATGCCCGCCAGGCGCGCCACCTGGATGCCGTAGCTGCGGCTGGCCGGGCCGGGCTGGATCTCATGCAGGAACACGATGTCGGCGCCCGACTCCGTCGCACCAACATGGACGTTCACCGCCGCATGGTGCTTGGCCGGGAATTCGGTCAACTCGAAGTAGTTCATCCTGCTGATCGGAAGCGGCGGGCGCGAACATGCGCTGGCGTGGAAGCTGGCGCAATCCTCCCTTTGCGAGAAACTCTATGCCGCCCCCGGCAATCCGGGGATCGCGCAGTATGCAGCACTGATCCAGCTCGATGCAGCCGATCACGGCGCGGTCGCGGCGTTCTGCGCGGCGGAGCGCATCGGCCTCGTCGTCATCGGCCCGGAAGCACCGCTGGTCGATGGGCTGGCAGACAGCCTGCACGCCGCCGGGGTGCCGGTGTTCGGGCCCCGCCGCGACGCCGCGCAGCTCGAAGGCAGCAAGGGCTTCACCAAGGACCTGTGCGCCCGCGCCAATATCCCGACTGGCGGCTACAGCCGCGTCAGCAACGAAGCCGATGCCATGGCGGCCTTGGCCCGCTTCGGCGCGCCGGTGGTGATCAAGGCCGATGGCCTTGCCGCCGGCAAGGGCGTGACGGTCGCCATGACCATGACTGAAGCCGAAGCGGCGGTGCACGACATTTTCGCCGGGCGCTTTGGTGCAGCCGGCGCCGAAGCTGTGATCGAGGAATTTCTCGAAGGCGAGGAAGCGAGCTTCTTTGCGCTGACCGACGGCGCACACGTGATGGCATTCGCCTCGGCGCAGGATCACAAGCGCCTGGGCGAAGGCGATACCGGCCCCAACACCGGCGGCATGGGCGCCTACAGCCCGGCCCGGGTGCTGACCCCGGCGCTGGAGGCCGAGGCGATGGCGCGGATCATCGTGCCGACCGTGAAGACACTGGCTGCTGAGGGCATGCCCTATTCGGGCGTGCTGTTCCTCGGCCTGATGCTGACCGAGACCGGCCCGCAGCTGATCGAATACAACGCCCGCTTTGGCGATCCCGAATGCCAGGTGATGATGATGCGGCTCGAATCGGATCTGGGCGAGCTGCTGCTGGCCTGCGCCGAAGGGCGGCTGGGCGAAATCGAAAGCCCGCGCTTTTCAGAGGACACAGCGCTGACCGTGGTGATAGCCGCCGAGGGCTATCCCGATAGCCCGAAAAAGGGCGGGAGCATTGCGGGGATCGAAGCGGCGGAAGGCACAGGCGCGCGCGTTTTCCAAGCGGGCACGGCGCTGGCGGACGGCGCATTGGTGGCGAGTGGCGGGCGCGTGCTGAACGTAACCGCGCGCGGGGGCAGCGTCACCGAGGCACAAGGCCGCGCATATGCTGCGGTCGATGCGATCCATTTTCCCCAAGGCTTCTGCCGGCGCGACATCGGCTGGCGCGAAGTGGCGCGGGAGAACGCCGCGCCGCAATCCTGACTTGACATTTAAAACCATATTGGTTATATGCCCCAGCGTCAGATTCGTCTGACAGCAGCGACGGGTGCGGGAGGCGGTGAAGCGCTTCGCTCTTCCTCTCCCGCGCGGTGGCCGGCGCATCCCTCAGCGGAAGCGTCCGCGCATATCGGAACACGAGGAGCCCACGGCGATCTTCGGGGGCAGAAATGCAGGGTAT
>JANOBA010000334.1:0-4818 GCA_031411415.1 Novosphingobium sp. | reverse complement strand
GCTGCCCTATCGCAACCCCTTCGTCACCGCGCGGGCGGTTTCCAGCCTCGATCACTTCTCGAACGGCCGGGTCATCCTGGGCATGGGCGCGGGCTATCTCAAGCCTGAATACAAGGCACTGGGCGTCGATTTTGACAGCCGCAACGATCTGATGGACGAATACATCACGGCGATGAAGCTGGCCTGGACGGGCGAGGATTTCGCATTCGAGGGCACTGGCTACACTGCCGTGGGCAACCGGATGCTGCCCACCCCGGTGCAGAAACCCTATCCGCCACTGCTGATCGGCGGCAATTCCAAGCGCGCCCTGCGCCGCACGGTCGAAATGGGCGATGCCTGGCATCCATTCATTGTCCCCAAGATGGTGACCGATACCGCGCGCACTGCCAATATCGATGGCGACGAGGATATTCTCGCCTGCATCGCCTATATGGCAGAACATTGCGTCAAGATCGGGCGGGAAACGCCGCCGGAAGTGATCTGTTCCTCGACCCACGGCGTGCAGGCCGGCTTTAACGCCCAGGAAGTGATCGACGGCTATGAGCACCTCCGCACCCTGGGCGTCTCCGCCTCAGGCACCAGCATAACCACCGATTCGCGCACCGAATGGTGCGAACTGGCTCAGCGGTTCGGCGAAGAAGTCATCGCGAAGCTTAGCTGATGGCCGCACCGGTCACTGCCGCACTGGACGAATGGAAAGCGCACTGGCCGCTCGTCGCCGCCAGCCTCATCGGCATGTCGTTTTATGCGGTGGTGACTTATTCGCTGGGCACTTTCATTGCCCCGCTCGAGGCCGAATTCGGCTGGAGCCGGGCGTTGATTTCGGCGGGACTGACCATTTTCACGGTCACAGCGATGATCGGCGGGCCACTGGTCGGCGCGCTGATCGACAAGCTCGGCACCAGGCGGGTGGCGGTTCCCGGAATAGCGCTGCATGCGGCTGCGTTTGCCGGGCTCAGCCTTGCCAATGGCGCTTTGTGGCAATGGTATGCGCTCTGGGGCGTGCTCGCGCTGGCCGCGCTTGCCACCAAATCGCTGATCTGGAGCACGGCGGTTTCCAGTGTCTTCGCCGCCAGCCGCAGCTTTGCCCTGGCAGTGATGCTCTGCGGCACGGCGGTCGGCCAGATGTCGCCGATAGTCGCCGGCTGGCTGATCGAGGACTATGGCTGGCGGCATGCCTATATGCTGATCGGCGGCGGCTGGGGCGGGCTGGCATTTGTGCTGGTGGTGCTGTTTTTCCGCGATGCGCGCGAACACGGCAAGCGCAACGGCACGGCTCTGGTCGCCTCATCCGATTTGCCGGGGTTGACCGTGGCAGAGGCTATCCGCGATTCGCGGGTGCTGCGCATCGGCTTCGCAAACATTTTCCTGTCGCTGGTCGGCTCTGGCGTTGCCGTGCATCTGGTGCCGATCCTGGCGGGCGCAGGGCTGGCCCGGGGGGATGCGGTGGCGATTGCTGCGCTTGGCGGGCTTGCCGGGATCGCCGGAAAGCTGGGCGCCGGCTGGCTGATGGACCGCGTGGAAGGCAGCCTCGTGCCGTTCAGCGGCTTTGCGCTGGCGGCACTGGGTTATACCCTACTGCTCTATGCTGCAGGATCGAGGCCGGTGCTGACAACCGGGGTAATCCTGCTTGGTTTTTCAGGTGGCACTGGCCTCCAGATCACCACGTACCTGATCTCGCGCTATGCTGGCCTGCGCAATTTCGGCAAGGTCTTCGGCACAATCGGCAGTGCGATGATGCTCGGCACCTCGATTGGCCCGGTTTTTGCGGGCCGCATGTATGACATCACCGGCAACTACACTCTGCTTCTGACGATCGGCATCCCGTTGGCCCTGATATGCGGGCTGTGTTTCGTCAGGCTTGGGCCTTATCCGGATTTCACGGCGCGAGAAACGCAATGACCGAGCCAACACCGGCCAGCCCAAAGGAGGAATGGCGCACTTACTGGCTGCTGGTCCTGTCAGCCATGGCGGGGCTCTCGTTCGGCTCGGTGCTAACCTCGACCCTGGGCCTGTTCATGGAGCCGCTTTCCAGCGAATTCGGCTGGAGCCGCTCGCAAATCTCCGGCGGCATGCTGGCTTTCGCGGTGATCGCCACCCCGCTCACCCCTTTCGCCGGCGCGCTGGTCGATCGCTATGGTCCGCGCGCCATCGCCATTCCGGGCGTGATCATGTCCGCCATGGTCTTCGCAGCCTTCGGGCTCAACACCGGCAGCATCATAGTCTGGTTCGGCATCTGGACACTTTATGCGCTGGTATCGCTGTTCATCCGCACCATCGTCTGGAACACTGCGGTCTCCAGCAGCTTCGCCGCCGGTCGCGGGCTGGCCCTCGCCGTGACGCTCTCGGGCAGCTCTGTGGCAACGACTTTCTCGCCGCTGATCGCCCGCTGGCTGATAGACAGTTACGGCTGGCGGTTTGCTTATGCCGCTTTGGGATGTGGCTGGGGCGGGGTTGTCCTGATTCTTGTTGTCCTGTTTTTCCACGATGCGCGCAGCCGACTTGCCAGGCAGACAGCCCTGGGAACGGCGCCTGCAATCCCGGCTCAACTCCCGGGTGGATTGACTTTTGGTGAGGCCGTTCGCGATTCGCGGATGATCCGCATCGGGCTGGCGATTTTTCTACAGATCACCATCAGCGGAGCGATTGCCGTGCACCTTGTGCCGCTGCTCACATCAATGGGCGTCAGCCGTGGCGAGGCGGCCGGTATTGCGGCGGTGATGGGCATCGCCGGTCTGGCCAGTCGCCTTGTCATCGGGGCGCTGTTCGACCGCTTCACAACGGGCTTTATCCCATTCGCCTGCTTTGCCGCCCCTGCCGTGGCCTATGCCCTCCTGCTCCAGGGACATGGCTCGGTCTGGTTGCTTACAGTGGCAGTTGCTCTGATAGGTTTCGCCTCTGGCAGCACGTTGCAAGCCGCAACTTATCTTACAACGCGCTATGCAGGCGTCCGCCATTTCGGAAAGATCTTCGGCATCATTTCAAGTCTGCTGGGTTTTGCAGGTGGGATCGGGCCTTTGATTGCCGGGCTGATCTATGATGGCAGCGGCAGCTACGCAGCCTTGATGTATGCCGCCATCCCGATGGCGCTTGTCGCCGGCCTGCTCGTCTGCCGACTTGGCCCCTACCCTGTTTTCGCGCCGGTTCAGCCAGGCGAAAGCGGACCGGCGGCAAAGCCAACTCCAGCCGCTTGACCAATTCAACTTTCGAACCAATAACCGGGCGGTCGCAGCTGGAGCTTTCATGAACCGTCGTACCCGCCTTTATGCTGCTCTCTCGCTTGGCCTGATCGGTGCGCCTTTGCTGGCTGCACCCGCCGATGTCGTCCGCACCCGGATCGCCGGCTTGCGCGAAATGGGCGCGGCCTTCAAAAACGTCAACGATGCCTTGCGCGGCGGCGAGCCGCAAACCATCGTCATCCAGCAGTCTGCCCGCGAAATCGTCAATTCCGCGCGTGCGCAGTATCAGTGGTTCCCGGCCGGAACCGGACCGAACCCGGCGTGGAAGACCGCAGCCAAGCCGGAAATCTGGGCCCAGGCTCCCCGGTTCCGCACCGCGCAGGATAATCTGGCGCGCGCCGCCGATGGTTTTCAGCGTGCGGCGATGGGCGGCAACGCCGACGCCATACGCACCAGCGCCCGCGCCCTCGGCGCGGCGTGCAAGGCCTGCCATGACCAGTTCAAGGCCCCGGAAAAGATTTGATCCGGTGATGCGCCAACCGATCGCCTTTGCCTTGCTGGCCCTGACCGCCAGCGCACCCGTGCAGGCCGATGCGCCGCCAGCACCGACGACGATTTCGCAGGCAACCAGCTTCATCGGCACGGCAATCAACGTGGCCGACCGGGAGCGAGCCTTGCGCTTCTATACCGAAGGGTTGGGGCTGACGGTGGCGGCGACCATTCCGCTGGGCAAGCGCACCGAGACCATTCTGCGCTTCCCGGGTGACAACGCGATGGCTTCGCTGCTGCTGATGCACGATTCCTCGCCCGGGGCGCCGAAATCGCTTGAACACGGCAATGCCTTTTCGCGTCTGGTGCTGCGCGTGGTCGATCTTGCGGCGCTGGCAGTCCGGCTTGATCGTCTGGGCTATCCGCACGGCGAAATCCGTGCTTCGGGTCAGTCAGGCTATCGCATCATGATGCTGAACGACCCGGATGGCTTCCGACTTGAGCTGGTGCAGCAATCTGCAAGAGCTACGGTCCATACACCATGAGCATGTCGCGCCGATCCTTGCTTGGCATGGCAGCCGTTGCGGCGCTGGCAGGCGGGGGCGCCCGTGCGGCGGCAGGCGCGGCGTGCTATGACCCGGCCAGCCTGCCACTCAGCCAGCGCAACCGCCGGCGCTCGCTGGGCTATGTCGAGCTATCGGCAACAGCGGGCAAAAGCTGCTCTGCCTGCGCCTTCTTCACTGCTGCCAGCCAGTCCGGTTGCGGCACCTGCCAGCTGCTCAGTGGCGGCCCGGTGAACGCCGGCGCGCTGTGCAGTTCTTTCGGAGCCAAGGCACGATGACTATCGTCGCGACATCAACGCGCGTCTGGGATATTCCTACCCGGCTGTTTCACTGGCTGTTGGTGGCGCTGCTCGGATTTTCCTGGTGGAGCGCGGAGACCGGCGCGATGGACTGGCACCTGATCTCGGGCTCGGCGCTGTTTGGCCTGATCGCCTTCCGGCTGATCTGGGGCTTTGCCGGAAGCAGCACCGCGCGATTTGGCACTTTCGTGCGTTCGCCGATGAAAGTGATTGCCTACATGCGCTCGCCCAGCCCCGAGCCGCACAAGCCGGGACACAATCCGATCGGCGGCTACAGCGTCGTTTTCA
>JANOBA010000333.1:0-5427 GCA_031411415.1 Novosphingobium sp. | reverse complement strand
TGGTCCGGCTGCTTTTCATCCGGCACGATGTCGATCTGCCCTTCACCCACCAGCGGGTGATAGAGCTGGCTGATCTGATAGCCCTGCGGCAAATCGGCGTAGAAATAGTTCTTCCGGTCAAACCGCGACCACTTGTTGATCGGCGCCTCGATGGCCAACCCGGTGCGCACCGCCTGGCGGATGCACTCCTTGTTGAGCACCGGCAACATGCCGGGCATCGCGGCGTCGACCAGCGACACCTGAGAATTGGGCTCTGCGCCGAATTCTGTGGCGGCGCCCGAAAAAAGCTTCGACTTGGTGACGATCTGGGCGTGGACCTCAAGGCCGATCACGACCTCCCATTCGCCGGTTGCGCCCTGGATGCGGAAATCACTCATGTCACCACCACTTGTCCGCTCGCGCGGTGAACCCGGCCCGAGCCTCGATTGCGAGGCCCGCATTAAGCACGCCCTGCTCGTCGAACGGTCGCCCTATCAGGTGGAGCCCCAGAGGCAGGCCCTCGCGGTTCAGCCCGGCGGGCACTGACATCGCCGGCAAGCCCGCGAGGCTCGCAGGCACCGAGAACACGTCATTCAAATACATTTCGAGCGGATCGGCGCTCTTTTCGCCAAGCGCAAACGCGGCGCTGGGTGCAGTCGGCGTGAGCATCACGTCGCAGTGCTTGAATGCCTCGGCGAAATCGCGGCTGATCAGCGTGCGGACCTTCTGCGCCTGGGTGTAATAGGCGTCATAGAAGCCCGCCGAGAGCACATAAGTGCCGATCATGATGCGGCGCTTGACCTCCGGGCCGAATCCGGCAGCGCGGGTGGCGGCATACATGTCCTGCAGGCCGGAACCGTCCGGCAGATCGCGCAAGCCATAGCGCACGCCATCATAGCGCGCGAGGTTCGATGATGCTTCGGCAGGGGCGATGATGTAGTAAGCCGGCAGCGCATATTTGGTGTGCGGCAGGCTGACATCGATCACTTCGGCGCCAGCGTCTTTCAGCCAGGCAATGCCCTGCTCCCAGCTGGCGGCAACATCGGCGTCCATCCCGTCCATGCGGTATTCGCGCGGGATTCCGACTTTCTTGCCCGTGAGATCGCCGTTCAGGCCAGCTTCCCATGCGGGCACCGGCATATCGAGACTGGTCGAATCCTTGGCATCAAAGCCCGCCATCACTTCCAGCATGATTGCGCAATCACGCACATCGCGCGCCATCGGCCCGGCCTGATCGAGGCTGGAGGCGAAAGCCACGATGCCCCAGCGTGAGCAACGCCCGTAGGTCGGCTTGATGCCGGAAATGCCGGTGAAGGCGGCAGGCTGCCGGATCGAGCCGCCAGTGTCTGTGCCCGTCGCCGCCGGGCAGAGCCGCGCGGCCACTGCCGCCGAGCTGCCACCCGAGGAGCCACCGGGGGCGAGTGCCGCATTTCCGCCGTCCTTGCGCCGCCAGGGCGAAACGACATTGCCGAAATAAGATGTCTCGTTCGACGAGCCCATGGCAAACTGATCGAGATTGAGTTTGCCCAGCATGCCCGCGCCCGCATCCCACAGCTTCTGCGAGACGGTCGATTCGTATTCGGGGGTGAAACCCTCAAGGATGTGGCTGGCGGCCGTGGTCTGCACGCCTTTCGTGCAGAACAGGTCCTTCATGCCGATCGGCACACCGGCGAGCTTGCCCAGCGGCTTGCCGTCAGCGCGGTCCGCATCGGCCTTTGCGGCAGCGTCGAGCGCCTTTTCCGGGGTGGCGACGATGAAAGCGTTGAGCGCGCTGGCTGCGGCGACATTGGCATTGTACGCTTCGGCGACTTCGATTGCGGTGAAATCGCCACCGGCAACGCCAGCACGGATCGCCGCAACAGTCAGTTCAGTCAGGTCGCTCATTCAATCACCTTGGGCACGCCGAAAAAGCCATGCTCGGCCGCCGGCGCATTGGCCAGCACCGCATCGCGCTTGCCGCCGCCGGTCAACGGATCGGCGTTGATCACGTCCTCGCGCAGGCGCAAGTGGTTGGGGATCACCGCGGTCATTGGCTCAACGCCCGACACGTCGACTTCGCCGAGTTGCTCGACCCAGGCGAGAATGCCGTTCAGTTCGGGCACCATGGCGGCGAGTTCGGCTTCGCTCACCTTGATCCGGGCGAGCGCGGCGATTTTCGCCACGGTTGCGGTATCAACAGACATCGAATTGGCCTCAGGGCTGCGGCGGGGCAGGCGGCGGCGCGCCGGGACCACCAGGACCCGCACCAGCACCGGCACCGGCACCCTGCTGTGCCTGCATCTGCTGCATCATGCGCTGCTGCTGCTCGATCTCGGCGCGACTCTTGAAGTCGAGCAATTCGATCTCGAAGGTCAGGTCGGTGTTCGGCGGGATCGGACCGGCCTGATGGGCGCCATAGCCAAGCTCGGAGGGGATCAGCACCTTGTATTTGCCGCCGCGCTGCATCTGCACCAGTGCCTTGGTGAAGCCGGGGACCACGCCGGCGAGCGGCAGTGCCGCCTGCTGCTGCTGGTCGAACACTTTGCCATCGGGCAGCGTGCCCTTGTAGTTTATCAGCGCCACGTCGTCGATGGTCGGCGAAGGGCCTTCGCCGGCGGTGATTGTCTCCACTTTGACCGCAGCAGGCACAGCCGCCCAGGCGACGCCAGCTGCAATGGCGATTATGGCCACAACGCCCAGCCACATCTTGCCGAGAGAACCCTTGGCGATCGGCTGGAGGGGAACGCGGGTAATCTCGGTCATGGCAAAGTCCTGCTTTTCGACAAATGCAAAGGGCGCGGACTTGCCGCGCCCTCATGGCCTAAGCGGCCAAGGGTCCCGGAGCAAGTCCGGGAGGGCGCCTGCAGCCTACTTGACGCCGTCGCGCTCGGCGCGCTTGCGATCCATCTTCCGGGCGCGGCGAACAGCAGCGGCCTTTTCGCGGGCGCGCTTTTCGCTCGGCTTTTCATAGTGCCGGCGCAGCTTCATTTCGCGATAGACGCCCTCACGCTGCAGCTTCTTTTTAAGCGCGCGCAGAGCCTGATCGACATTGTTATCGCGGACCATAATTTGCATAAACAGCAACACCTCAAGAGCATAAGGCCAGAACCCCGATCACTTGCGGGGGGACGCCTTAAGAAAACGCGAAGACGGGCCGAATCCCCAATGGGACGGCTCGAACGAGAGCGCCGCTAGCAAAGCGGGGAGCGAAGCGCAAGGGGAGAGGAGTGGCTTTCATATCGCCGGTTCCCCGTCTAATGCCGCGATATGACTTCGCCCACCTTCCTTGCTTCCTCGCTGTTTGTCGCTCTGGGCGGCGCGCTGGGCGCGTGGCTGCGCTTTGTGGCCGCGCGGTTGGTGCCTTCCGGACAGTTCCCTTTTGCGACGCTGACGGTGAATATCGCCGGCAGTTTCGCCATGGGCCTGCTCGCGGCATGGCTGGCGCGCGGCGGCAGCGAATCGGCTCGACTGTTGTTGGGGGTCGGCGTGCTGGGCGGCTTCACCACGTTTTCCGCTTTCAGCCTTGAAGTCGTCTCACTGGCGCAGCGCGGGGCTGTGGGGCTGGCCGGGCTTTATGTCGCCGCTTCGCTGGCGGGCGGAATTATCGCACTGTTCCTAGGCCTGAAAGTGTTCACATGACCGAGACCGTTCGCCAGTTCACGGTTCAAGCCGACGACGAGGGGGTGCGGCTCGACCGCTGGTTCAAGCGCCATTTGCCCGAAGTCGGCTTTGCCACGGTCAGCCGCTGGGCGCGCACCGGGCAGATCCGGGTAGATGGCAAGCGCGCCGCGCCTGAAGACCGGCTGGCGGCGGGGCAGGTGCTGCGGGTGCCGCCCGGCGGCGCAGCGCTGGAACGCAAGACCGGCCCGATTCGTAGCGCACTCAGCCAGGCACAGATCGAACAGGCCGAGGCGATGGTGCTGAGCCAGGACCGCGCCGCCATCGTGCTCAACAAGCCGCCGGGCCTCGCCACGCAAGGCGGCACCGGCACCAAGGAGCATGTCGACGGACTGCTCGATGCCTACACAACGACGGGGCCCCGCCCGCGCCTCGTCCACCGGCTCGACAAGGATACCTCGGGCGTGCTGCTGATCGCGCGCACGCCCGGCAGCGCGGCGTTCTTTTCCAAGCGCTTTTCCACCCGCTCGGCGCGCAAGATCTATTGGGCGCTGGTCACGGGTGTGCCTGATATCGAAGACGGCCTGATCGAGCTGCCGCTGGCCAAGCAGCCGGGCAGCGGCGGCGAGAAGATGATGGTCGACGAATCCGAACAGGGCCAGAGCGCCCGCACTCGCTACCGGGTTCTGGACCGCGTGGGCAACCGCGCAGCCTGGGTCGAGTTGCAACCGCTGACCGGCCGCACCCATCAGCTGCGCGTCCACATGGCGGCCATCGGTCATCCGATTGTCGGCGACGGCAAATATGGCGGGCCCGAAAGCTTCCTCACCGGCAGCATCAGCCGCAAGATGCATCTCCACGCCCGCCGGCTGATCATCGATCACCCCGATGGCACGCCGCTGGACATAACCGCCCCCCTGCCCAGCCATTTCGCCGCCAGCATGGAGCAGCTGGGCTTTGACGAGGCGCTGGGCGATGCCCTGCCCGATGCCCCCAAGGCGCCAAAGCGCGAGGTGGAGAAAGCCGCCGCCAAGGCCCATGCCAAAACCTATCGCAAGGAACGCCGCGGCGAACGGCGCACCCGCAAAGGCGGCGAGCGCGGCCCGGCCGGCAAGGGAGCGGCGCCTGCTGCGCCCAAAGGCAAGCCTGCCGGCAAGGTGCCCGCCCGGCCAGCAAGTCCCCGGACCGCTAATCCACGAACTGCGGGCAAGCCAGCAGCGAAGCGGCCCCCGCGCTGATGCCAAGACTTGCCGTGTTCGATTGCGACGGCACGCTGATCGACGGGCAGGCGAGCATCTGCGCGGCGATGGAGGCAGCCTTCACCCAACAGGGACTGCCGCTGCCACCGCGCAATGCGGTGCGCCGGGCTGTCGGCCTCAGCCTGCCGCTGGCGATTGCCCGGCTGCTGCCGAATGCGCCTGACGCGCAGCAACTGGCGCTGGTCGATGGCTACAAACAGGCCTTCCGCGCAGCGCGCAATGAGGGCACCTTGCAACAGCCACTGTATGACGGCATCGCGCCCCTGCTGGAGCGGCTGCACCAAGCCGGCTGGCTGCTGGGGGTGGCCACCGGCATGTCGAACCGAGGGCTTGATCATTGCCTTGCCATGCACGGGCTGGGGCACCTGTTCATCACATTGCAGACTGCTGACCTCCACCCCTCCAAGCCGCACCCCGCGATGCTGGAAGCCGCGCTGGAAGAGGCCGGCGTTTCGCCCGCGCAAGCAGTGATGATCGGCGATACCGCATTTGACATGGCGATGGCCGGAGCCGCCGGAGTGCGCGGCATCGGCGTCGACTGGGGCTATCACGAAGCCCATGAATTGCTTGGCGCGGGGGCAGCAGCAGTCGC
>JANOBA010000332.1:0-4155 GCA_031411415.1 Novosphingobium sp. | reverse complement strand
GACCTGGCTGCCGGCGGGAACCTCGAAACTCAGGCCCCGCAGGATCGTGCGGTCGCGCTCATAGCCGAAAGTGACGTTGTCGAAGACCAGACTGGGCTGGCGCACAATCAGCGCGGGCGCGCCGGGCGCGTCTTCCACTTCGACCTCGGTGTCGATCAGCTTGAACATCGCCGCCATGTCGATCAGGCCCTGACTGATAGTCCGGTAAACCATGCCGAGCATGTCGAGCGGGCGGAACAGTTGCGTCAGGTATGTATTCACGAAAACCAGATCGCCGACCGAATATTCGCCCTTGGACCAGCCCCAGACGGTGTAGCCCATCGCGCCAGCCATCAGCAGGTTGACCACCAGCGCCTGCGCCACGTTGAGCCCGGCAAGGCTGTTTTCGCTGGTCACAGCGGCATCGGCATAGGCGCGGGTTGCCTGCGCATAGCGGGCCTGCTCGCGCGCTTCCGCGCCGAAGTATTTCACCGTCTCGTAGTTCAACAGCGAATCGACCGCGCGGCCCAGCGCCTGCCCGTCGAGCTTGTTCATTTCCGCGCGCAGGGCATTACGCCACTCGGTGATCGCGCGGGTCACCCAGGCATAGGCGACGACCGCAACTGCGGTGGCCAGCACCAGCCCCCAGCCGAAATGGAAGTAGAAGATGATCGCCACCGCCGTCAGCTCGAGCACTGTCGGCGCGACGTTGAACAGCATGAAATAGAGCATCACATCGATGCTCTTGGTGCCGCGCTCGATAACCTTGGTGACCTCGCCGGTGCGCCGCGCGAGGTGGAAGCGCATGGAGAGCCGGTGGAGGCGGGCAAAGACATCTTCCGCCAGCGCCCGGGTCGCGTCCTGCCCGACGCGTTCGAACACGATGTTGCGCAAGTTGTCGAACAATACGCTGGCGAAGCGGCCGAGCGCATAGGCCATGACGAATGTGAAGGCGACGGTGAGCATCGTCCCTCCCGCTTCCATGCCTTTTCCCATGGCATCGACCGCGCGCTTGTAGGCGAATGGCAACAGCAGCAAGGTCGACTTGGCGGCAAGGATCAGCAGCATCGCGCCGACAATCCGCCAGCGCAGCGCCATGTTGTGCTTCGGCCACAGGTAAGGGATGAAGCGGCGCAGCGTGGCCCAGCCCTCATGGCGCGCATCTGGTGCGGGAGCGGTTGCGTGGTAGGCGGGGTTCATCGCGCCCTAGTGGCACGGAGCACCTCTGCGGATCAATGGTCGATTGGGCACCGATTGGGCTGGAATGCGGGTGCATTGGCCAGAAAGCTGTGATAGTCGCGCCCGCCATGACCCGCTTTGCAAACGCTTTCGCACATGGCCGCGCTGCCCTCGTCTGTTTCGTCACCGCCGGCGACGGGCCGACTGCCGCGATTCTTGATGCGCTGGTCGAAGGCGGCGCCGATGTGATCGAGCTGGGCATGCCGTTCACCGATCCGATGGCCGATGGCCCGGCGATTCAGGCGGCCAATCTGCGCAGCCTCGCCAAGGGCACCAAGACTGCCGACATCTTCCGCATCGCCGCCGCTTTCCGCGTCCGGCATCCGGATACGCCGCTGGTGCTGATGGGCTATGCCAACCCGATGACTACGCGTGGGAGCGACTGGTTCGCTGCCGAATGCGCGAAAGCCGGGGTCGACGGGGTGATCTGCGTCGACATTCCGCCAGAGGAAGACGCCGAGCTTGGACCGTCACTGCGCGCTGCGGGCATTTCGCTGATCCGCCTCGCCACCCCGACCAGCGACGAGGCGCGGTTGAAGACCATCCTCAAGGATACCTCGGGCTTCGTCTATTACGTCTCGGTGGCCGGGATCACCGGCAAGCAGCAGGCGGCGCTCGGTTCAATCGAGCAGGCCGCCGCGCGGCTGAAAGCGGCGACTGACCTGCCGGTGGCAGTCGGCTTCGGGGTGCGCACGCCTGAACAGGCTGCCGCTATCGCCAAGGTCGCCGATGGTGTCGTCGTCGGCTCGGCGCTGGTCGAGTTGGTCGCCGAGCATGGCGAGAATGCCCCCGACGTGATCCGCGCCGCGACCCGGGCGCTGGCCGAAGCGGTGCATTCGGCGCGCGGCTGACTGGCGCGCCCCCCATGAATGACTTCGCGACATCTGACAATGCGGCTGTTCAGGCCCAGCTTGACCGCCTCGCCGTGCTCAGCCTGCCGCAAGGCCGTTTCGGGCTGGAGACGATCACGGCGATGTGTGCGCGGCTGGGCGATCCGCAGCAGCATTTGCCGCCCACTTTCCATGTCGCCGGGACCAACGGCAAGGGCTCGACCTGTGCTTACCTTGCCGCGATGCTGGAGGCCGAGGGCCTGACAGTGCACACCGCGACCAAGCCGCATCTGGTGCGCTATAACGAACGCATCCGCATTGCCGGCGAACTGATTTCGGACGCGCTGCTCGCCAGCCTCCTCGCCGAAGTGCTGGATGCCAGCGAAGACCTGAACCCCAGCTTTTTCGAGGTGACCACGGCGGCCTGCTTTCTTGCCTTCGCGCGGTATCCGGCAGACGCTTGCGTGATCGAGGTCGGGCTTGGCGGGCGGTTTGATGCGACCAATGTCATTCCCGCTCCTGCCGCCTGCGGCATCGCCGCGCTGGGGATTGATCACGAGGCTTTCCTGCTGCGCCCCGAAGCGGGCGTGCCGCAGCAGCCTTTGGCGCGGATCGCCTTCGAGAAAGCCAGCATCGCCAAGCCTGGCGTGCCGCTGGTGACGCAAAACTATCCGCGCGAGGAGGCCGGGGCCGTGGCGCAGACTGCGCGGGCACACCGCGCCGAACTGTTCATGCGCGGCCACGCCTGGGGGGCCGAATTGCGCGGCGGGGGCATCGAATACTACGACTGCTATGGCCCGCTGGCCCTGCCATTGCCCTCGCTTGCGGGCGTGCATCAGGCAGATAACGCCGCGCTCGCCGTGGCCATGCTGCGCCATCAGGACCGGGTGCGCGTCTCAGCAGAAGCCATGGCGGCAGGCATCATCGCGGCGCGCTGGCCGGCGCGGTTGCAGCTGCTCGGCCAAGGCCCGCTGACGGCGCTGGTGCCGGGTCGCCGGGTCTGGCTCGATGGCGGCCACAATCCCGATGCTGGCGCCGCGATTGCGCGGCATTTCGCCGGCGGGGATAAGCTTCACCTCATCATCGGCATGCTGGCGAACAAGGACCCTGCCGCCCTTGTCGCCCCGCTCGCCGATCAGTTGGCGAGCATCACCGCCGTGCCAGTGCCGGGGCATGACTGCCATCCGGCCTCGGCCTTTGGCGCGAATGCGCGTGGGGCGGAGAGGCTGGAAGCGGCGCTATGCGCGCTGCCGCAGGAGGGCGATGTGCTGATCGCCGGCTCGCTCTATCTTGCGGGCGAAGTGCTCAGGCTGAACTTGCAGGCGCCAGACTAGCAGGGGTGGCTTAGCTACCCACTGCCGCCTGTGCTGCCTGGCCATCGCCCTGCGGCGCTGAGAGGATTTCGCGGGTGACTTCGCCCTTGGCCACGGTGTTGGTCAGCGGATCGCCGACCGCCGAGCGGATGCCGGGTGCGGGCGTTCCCGCGCGGCTGGTGGTGTTGCGTTCCGCATCGCTGCGCGGGCTCTGGCCGCCAAACAGGGCTTCCAGCGTCTGGCTCTGGGTGTTGGTGTTCGCCGGGCGCGGCGCGCCGGGTTGGGGCGGGGTCAGCGAAAAATCGGGCGGCACCGCCAGCGGCATCTGGCGCTGCACGGCGAATTCATCGGGCCGGTCGCGGTTGAACAGCCCGCCGCCGCCGCCACAGGCAGAGAGCATGGCAGTCGTCGCGACGGCGAGGATCAGGGCAGGTGTCTTGCGCATGGGATCAGGTTTCCAGTTTGGCTTGCGGCTTTTCGCGCATGAGGAGCGAACGGGCAAGGATAATCAGAACGCCGATGGTGATAGCGGCATCGGCGAGGTTGAAAATCAGGAAGGGGCGAAACGTGCCGAAATGGAGGTCGGCATAGTCGACGACATGGCCAAAGCGCACCCGATCAGTGATATTGCCCAGCGCGCCGCCCAGCACGAGGCCCAGCGCGAGAATATCGCCGCGCGCTTTCTCGCGCAGCATCCAGACCAGCACGGTGATGGCAATGGCGGCGGTGACGCCCACGAGAATCCAGCGGCCCATGTTGCTATCGGCCACGAATAGCCCCAGCGAGACGCCGTA
>JANOBA010000331.1:0-3617 GCA_031411415.1 Novosphingobium sp. | reverse complement strand
ATTTCGAACATCCACAGGTTCGGCGTCATCGCGCCGCCATCCATCACGTGACTGCGGAGGGTGAGCATGTGGTTGCTGATGCGGGGCAGCTCGGCGTAGCGTACCCGCCGATATTGCGCGCGGATTGGCACTTCGATGTTGAGCAGCTTCTCGATGGCCAGCACATAGGAGTGCTCCATCGCCAGCGGGCTGCAATAATCCAGCCGGTCAAAATAGGGCAGCGCCTGAAGGTAGGTCTTGTGCTCGATCAGCTTTTCGGTGCCGCGATGCAGCAGGCCGACATGGCAATCGATCCGCTCGATGATCTCGCCGTCCAGCTCCATGACCATGCGCAGCACGCCGTGCGCGGCCGGATGCTGCGGGCCGAAGTTGATCGTGTAGTTGGAGATGACCTCGTCGCCGGTGGTGGGGGCTTGGTCGAGTTGTATGCTCATGCTGCCAGCCTCCGACCAATAGCTTCGTCACCCTGAACTTGTTTCAGGGTCCATCGTGCCGCAAGCTCAGGTCCATGAGACAAGAGCCCAACCCTTGCGTCTATATCCTTGCGAGCAAACACTACGGCTTGCTGTATATCGGCGTCACCTCCGACTTGCTCGGCCGCTTGTGGCAGCACCGCAACGAGGCCCTGCCCGGTCACACCGCGAAATACGCCATCCACCGGTTGGTCCATTTCGAGTTGTACGGCAACATGTTCACTGCCCTCGAGCGGGAGAAACAGCTCAAGCGCTGGCACCGGCCCTGGAAGATCAATCTGATCAACGAGAACAACCCCGAGTGGCGCGACCTTGCGGTCAGCATCGGCTTGCCACCGCTTGCTCCGGGTGGGGGGAGAAATGGACCCTGAAACGAGTTCAGGGTGACGGGAATTGTGAGCAGAGGTCACTTGCCTCCCTCCACCTTTTCATCGCCCGGCAGCACGTATTGCGCGCCTTCCCACGGGCTCATGAAATCAAACTGGCGCAGGTCCTGCGCGAGCTCGACCGGCTCATAGACCACGCGCTTTTCTTCCTCGGAATAGCGCAGTTCCTGATAGCCGGTCAGCGGGAAATCCTTGCGGAACGGGTGGCCTTCGAAGCCATAGTCGGTGAGGATGCGGCGCAGATCGGGATTGCCGGCGAAGATCACGCCGATCATGTCGAACACTTCACGCTCCAGCCAGCCGGCGACTGGCCATAGTGTGGTGACGGTGGGCACCGGGGTGTTCTCGGCGGCGTGGATCTTGACGATCACGCGATGGTTTTTGGTGAGGCTGAGCAGGCAATAATTGCACTCGAAGCGCTCGGCGCGCTCGGGATAGTCGACCCCGGCGATTTCCATCAGCTGCTGGTATTCGTGGTTGTCCCGCAACTCGCGCAGCGCGTCCTCGATGCGGTCGCGCTGGACCGTGAGGATCACTTCGCCGTGCGCTTCCGTGGCCGAAACAAGCATCGCGCCGAGCGCCTCGGACAGCGCTTCAAGCAAGCCTTCACTGGAAGCGAATTTCGGGGCGGAATGGACGACAGTCACCGTTCGATCGTCCCGACCCGGCGGATTTTCCGCTGCAACTGCATCACGCCATAGAGCAGCGCTTCGGCGGTCGGTGGGCATCCGGGAACATAAATGTCCACCGGCACGATCCGGTCACAGCCGCGCACGACAGAATAGGAATAGTGATAATAGCCGCCGCCATTGGCGCAGCTACCCATCGAGATGACGTATTTCGGGTCGCTCATCTGGTCATAGACCTTGCGCAGCGCCGGGGCCATCTTGTTGCACAGCGTGCCGGCGACGATCATCACATCCGACTGGCGCGGGCTGGCACGAGGCGCGACGCCAAAGCGCTCCATATCATAGCGCGGCATGTTGACGTGGATCATCTCGACCGCGCAGCACGCCAAGCCGAACGTCATCCACCACAGCGAGCCGGTGCGCGCCCACTGAAACAGGTCTTCCGTGGAGGCGACAAGAAAGCCCTTGTCCTGAACCTGCGAATTGAGGTCGAGAAAAAAGTCCTGATTGGGGGCAACAATCGGCGATTGGGGGGCAATAATAGCGTTCATTCCCAGTCCAACGCTCCCTTCTTCCATGCATAGGCAAAGCCGATGAGCAGTTCGGCAAGGAACACCATCATGGTGATCCAGCCGGGCCAGCCAGTCATCTCCAGGCTGACCGCCCAGGGAAACAGGAAGGCGGCTTCCAGATCGAAGACGATAAACAGGATGGCGACGAGATAGAAGCGCACGTCGAACTGGCTGCGCGGGTCCTCAAAGGCGGGAAAGCCGCACTCGTATTCGCTGAGCTTGTCCGCGCTGGGGTTGTGCGCACCGGTCAGCCGCGCGACGCCCATCGGCAGGAACACCAACAGCGCCGACAGAGCGGAGGCTATGCCGAGGAAAATGAGGATCGGCAGATATTGCGAAAGGTCGACCACTAACATTCCTTTTGGGCTCAGGCCTTTTGGGCGCTGACTCGCCATAGAGAACAATGACCCGGGCCCTAGTCCGCAGCGTTGCCGCGCGCAAGTGGGGGCAATGCCGGATAGGCACATCTTTTGCCCAGCTACTCATGCCATTGCTTTTGCCGCAGTGCAACATTAAGCCACGGCGCTTCAAGAGCGTCACAGTTGATGAAAGATTCGCGTCCAATGACCCACTTTTCCGCAGCCGACCCCGTCGTTGTCCTTTCTTACGCACGCACCCCGATGGGCGGCCTGCAGGGCGTCTTCGCTGATGTTTCGGCGACCGACCTTGGCGCGGCGGCTGTCAAGGCGGCGGTCGAGCGTGCCGGGGTTGCGGGCGCGGATGTCGAGCGGATTTACATGGGCTGCGTGCTGCCTGCCGGTCTGGGCCAGGCCCCTGCCCGCCAGGCGGCGCTGAAGGCGGGCCTGCCGATTTCGGTTGAGGCCACCACCGTTGGCAAAGTCTGCGGATCGGGCATGCAGACAGTGATCATGGCCGCCGAGGCGCTGGGCTCCGGCTCTATCGACATGGTGATTGCCGGCGGCATGGAAAGCATGTCCGGTGCGCCCTATCTGCTCAAGAAGCACCGCGGCGGCGCGCGCGCGGGCCATGATACGGTTTATGACCACATGTTCCTCGATGGGCTGGAAGACGCCTATGACGGCGGCTCGATGGGCAGCTTTGCGCAGGCCGTAGCCGACGAATATCAGCTGACCCGCGAGGCACAGGACGCCTATTCGATTGAATCGCTGCGCCGCGCGCAGGCGGCAATTGCCAGCGGCGCTTTCGCTGACGAAATCGTCGCCGTGACAGTCAAGACGCGCGGCGGCGATGTCGTCGTCGATACCGACGAACAGCCCGGCAAGGGCCGTCCGGACAAGATCCCGACGCTCAAGCCAGCCTTTGCCAAGGACGGCACAATCACCGCAGCCAGCTCCAGCTCGATCTCCGACGGCGCCGCCGCGATGGTGCTCACCCGCCAGAGCGTGGCCGATGCCAAGGGGCTGACCCCGGTTGCCCGCGTCATCGCACTTTCGGCCCATGCCCACGAGCCGCGGCGCTTCCCGACCACGCCGGTCGCCGCGATCACCAAGCTGCTGGCCAAGGCCGGTTGGCAGATCGGCGATGTCGTCGTCGATACCGACGAACAGCCCGGCAAGGGCCGTCCGGACAAGATCC
>JANOBA010000330.1:0-5445 GCA_031411415.1 Novosphingobium sp. | reverse complement strand
TTGTCGCAGGAGGAGCTTGCCCACCGTGCCGACATCGACCGGACCTATGTCAGCAGCCTCGAGCGCTGCCAATATTCCGCCACCGTGGACATGATCGAGAAACTTGCTCGCGTGCTGGGCGTCGAAGCTGCCGAGCTCCTTGTAGTTCCGTCTGCCGCCAGCGAGACTTGAACATGCCGAAGCCCCGCCCGGCAATTGCCGGGCGGGGCTGGCTTTCCGGTCAGTCGCTGTTGGTGCGGCGGGCGCGCGACCAGATCAAGTTGTGCGACTTGCCGTCTTCGTCGTCGAACAGGTTGGCGAAGATCGGGGCGGTGAAGCTGGGATCGTCGAGCTTGACCGAGAGATAGTCGCGGCCTTCGTTCGAGCGCTTGGTCCAGGCGGCGCCGATTTCCGCGCGGCCGACGAAGACCCGGTGCGACGGCGCATTTTCGTTGTCGCTGACTTCGGGGACGATGCGGACATTCTTCTGCTGCACCGACATGGTGACGATCTCGCCCTTGTATTCGTTGCCGGTCTTGGTGAAAGTTCCGATGTTTGCCATGATGGCCTCCTTCAAGTTTGTCGAACCCGCGCCCATCGCGGCCTCGATGGCTGGTTGAAGGCAGGGGCTTGCGCCCGCTGCACCCAAAGGGCCGGAACGGAGTGGAGGACGGCGGAGGGACGGGTTTCTTGCCTCGCGAGGAATGGGCGGAACGCCCAGGGGAAGAAACCTGGCCATCCGGCGTTGCAGCAAGGGATCAAGCGGCGAAGCCATCCCCTGCCAACCAAAGCCATTGAAGAGGCGGCATTGGGTTCGGGTCAAACTTGACTGGGAGCCACGGCACTTTCCGGACTTCCCCGACCGAGCTGCGATCGTGCGGGTGTCGTCACGTGGCTCGCTTGCAGGTTGTCACCGCTTCTCCAGACATCGGCAACGTCGATGCGCCACCCTCGTATCAGATCGTGATCTGCGCAATCGGCGCGCCACGGCCCAGCCTCATACCAGCCGCGAATTCTCGACCTCGCTGCGGCCCTGAAACTGCCTCGATCAAGCTCACCCAAGACGAGAGAGACGCGGAGGCCGCCACTGATCGCAACGCCTGCCTCGTTACGGGTGAACTGACCGCGCCTGCCCCGTCCGGCACCTGCCGGGTGGGGCTTGGAAATTGACGATGCTATGGGCGGGCGCGGCTCCATTGCGTCCAGGACGCAGCAGCTATGATTGCCGCGCCGAGCAGCGATACGACGAGTTGCCACGCGCTTGGCGGCATGGTCGCCGCGGCGATGCCGTGGACCGCGTGATAACCCGCGACGGCAGCGGGTGCTGCAAAGGCGATACCGATCGCTGCCCGCGTTAGGTCTGACTTGGCGAAGGCCAGTGCGAGCTGGGCAACGGCGAGCAGGATGATCGCAGTGATGGCTGCGGCGGCGAGCGCAGCGATAATACCGCTGCCGCTGCGGTAGGTCGCCGAACCCGCAAGAAAGGCCACGAACAGCGGCAGGGCGTGGATCGAAAGGCGGAAAAGAAGCGCGCAGCACAGAAATACTGCAACGACTATCAGGGCAAAGCCGATCAGCATGGCGTCCTCCTTGAAGCCAAGGGCAAGGGACGCGCTCTCCACCTCCACCGCAGCGCAATGTGCAGGAAATTCATAGCAGAAATGCGCACCGGCTGGAATACCCGATGGGCATCCAGCCATGCGAAGCGACGCGGTTTGGCGCGGTCAGGGATTGAAAGGGTCATATTCGTGGATCACGCTTTCGGCATCGCCATCGAATTCGGAAGTGGGAACGGCACCGTAGCCGTTACCGGCGTGGAACAGGGTGACGCAGACCATCAGGGTACGAGCCAGGCTCCAGGCGTGACGCTGTGCGATGGTGAGTGACATGTTCGAGCTCCTGTCTCGGAGCAGGGACCATCCCCGCTCGACAGGCCCCGGACAGACGGCACAAAGCCGCAATCACCACGAAGGCGCAGACGTAGTGGCCGCACGCGCAGCGTAGCGGACCCTTCATGGGTTGATTGAAGGAGGCTTTGGGGCGGCCAACGGATTGGCCTCAAAGAGCGGGGTGGTTGTTTTCTAGGCAGATATGAATTGTCGTTGAAAGATCGCTCAACGCCTCGTGGCTAGTCGTGGTCTCTGCTCAGTTTCGCCGACATCCTTACCGTTCATAGATCACATCCGCACATTCGAAAACTGCCATTCATACACCACCGATTCAAAACTCACATGCAACCCTTGGTTTCTGCCCAACGGCGTGAGAGGAAATCGACCGTGCGGCTATGGTGACGTAGGAAGACTGGCTTGTGAGACGAGCTAGAGAAGTTCCCGTGCTCCCAACGATCTCACCCTACCACTTGGTCAACTTAATAAACAGCGCGGTTCCCAGTCCCATGGGGAGCATGGCAAAGGCGGACAACGCGAAGACTGTCCATAGCGGCAAAGCCATTTCGGTCAGCGACCATCCGCCAAGAATCACGACCGCAAGCCGCAGGCCTTGTGCTGTAATGGCACCGCCGACCCGGCCCGCTCCTTGCGAAGCGAAGTAGAGGCACAGCCCCAATCCGAAGGCGGCATAGGTAAGGCCGGCGATGCGCAGGTAGGTATAGGCCGTTGAGGCAACCACTGCATTGTCGGTGAACATATCGACCCAAAGTCCGGGCATCAGCACCACCAGCAAGCCGAGGATGCCAAGCACCGACGCGGCAAGACCGCCGGCCGTCCAGGCAATGCGGCGGGCTCTGGCGATATCGCCGGCGCCAATGGCCATTCCCACCATCGGCACGCAGGCGACACCGACCGAAAACGCAATCGGGATCAGCAAAAACTCAAACCGGACGCCGATCCCGTAGCCGGCCAACGCCTCGGGACCGAACCGGGCAACCAAAGTGGTCAGCACAAGGACCGTGGTAACCGAAAGCAGGGGTGACAACATCGCCACTGTACCAACGCGCAGAAGCTCGGCAAACCGTGCGGTGTTCAAAAAGTGGGCCGCGAAGCGCAATCGCAAGCGCGCTCTGCTGGAGCACGAATGGAACAGCAGCACGACCGTCGCGCCGGAGAAGGCCACGACTTGACCCAAGGCTACGCCAGCTATTCCTAGCCGCGGTGCTGGCCCCAAACCCAAACCCAGCGTTCCACCTACGGCAACCTGCACCAAACCCGCCACCAGCAAGGTCGCCGCGGGAAGCGTCATGTTGCCTGATCCGCGCGCCACCGATGCCAGCATGTTGGTCGCCCAGATGGGGATGATTGCAAACGCCGCGACGCTCGAAAAGGCCAGTGCCTCATCGAGCACTTGCCCCGATCCACCCAGAATCCGGAAGATCGCGGGCCCGGCAAGCAAGATCGCTAGCGTGAAGAACACGCCAAGTGTGAGGCCGATCGTCAAGGCGCAGAAGGCGAGAGCCTGGGCACGGTCGTGATCGCCGCCGCCCAGCGCACGGCTGATTGCGCCTGATACCGTGCCGCCCATGGCTCCTGCCGACAGCATCTGCATCAGCATGAAGAACGGGAACGCCAGGGCAATCCCGCCAAGCGACGCGACACCAAGCGAACCGACATAAGCGGTCTCGGCGATCGACACGATCGTTGCCGAACAAAGCGCAATCAGATTGGGCAAACTGAGCTGGACGAGAGTCGCCAGAATAGGTCCGTCACGGAGCATCGCGGTGCGCGCATCGCCGGTCGCGGTAAAGGCCTGCGCGGTAGCGGGGGTCGCGACGGTCACGAGGGCGCTATGTCCGGGGCGATGCGGATGACAACCTTGCCGCGTGCGCGGCCAGATGCGCCCGTGATCGAGTCGATCGCGGTCTGTTTAACGTCGTGAAAGGCCACTTGAGCCTTTGAAAGATTGCCTGAGGTGGATTGCGGAATGCTTGGTTCGCCGCCAATTACGGTCGCGAGTAAGATGACGAGCATTTTGTCCTCCTGTGAAATCTGAGTTGGCGATCCAATTTTACTGAACGCGTTTGGCTCAGCCCTGCGTGGTTGGAGCATTCCAGCCCCCGCCGAGCGCGCGAAACGACGCAATTGCAGCGCGGGAGACTGCAGCATTCGACTGAATTTCAGCCTGACGTGTTGCCAGAAGCCGTTGGTCAGCATCGAGTACGTCAAGCAAGCTGGAAACGCCGCCCTTGTAACCGGCGTATGAAGATGAGCGGGCTCTGGTCAGCGATGAAACCCCATCGGCCAGTATTTGCGCCCGAGCCTGTTGCTTGAGTAGGATGGTAAAAGCGTTCTCGACATCCTCCGAGGCCCGCAGAACTGTGAGGCGATAAGCCGCCAAAGCCTCGGCGTTGCGGCCCTTCGCGGCAGCGATTTCGGCATCGATCCGGCCAAAATCGAACAGCCGCCAACGCAGTCCCAGGATTCCGCTGGCTTGCACGGAGCTGCCGCCGAACAGCCCGCCAAGGCCCATCGTTGCCGTGCCAAGCAAGCCGCTGAGCGAGAATTTCGGGTAGTATTCTGCCATGGTCACACCGATCCGGGCATTGGACGCGACCAATTTTCGCTCAGCGGCTATGATATCGGGTCGGCGGCGCAATAGAGCTGCAGGGCCACCGGCGCTCGATACAGTCGGCGGCACCGGGATCGGTTGGCCCATGGCAAGTTCGGGCCGGGTTGTCCCGGGTTGGACTCCGATCAGCACGTCCAGCGCATTCATCGTGATTTCAAGTTCTTGTTCAAGCTCGGGGACCGTCGCCTTGACTTGCGCCAGAGCGCCTTCTGCCTGCCGCCACTGCATTTCGGCCGCGATGCCTGTGCGGTATTGAAGCCCGACAAGTTCGGCCAGCTGTTGCTGCACCTCCAGCTGATGTCGGGCGACCTCGAGTTGCGCCTGCAAGCTGCGGATCGCGACATAGGTGTCCGCAACCTGTGCGACAACGGCCAGACGGGCCGCAGAAGCTGCAGCAGCGGATGACTGCCAATCGGCCCGCGCGGCGTCGCGCGCAGCGTCCTTTCCGCCGAAGAGGTCGAGCTCCCAGCTTGCACCGAGGTCGAGTTCATAGGCTTGTGCCTCGCGCTCGAAACCCGGCGATGCGCTGGCAAGTCGGCCTTGCGGCGTCTCGAGTGACTGGTACGATCCGATCGCTTGACCGCTGACTTGCCCCGAAGGAAGCAGATCAGCTTTGGCGTGGCGCAGCGCGGCGCGCGCCTGAACAACGCGAGCGCTTGCCTGCTGCAGGTCGAGGTTCTGGGCAAGCGCGCGTTCGACCAGGCTCGTCAGGAGAGGGTCATCGAATGATCGCCACCAGTTCACCAGATCGACCTTTTCGGCACGGTCAGCACTTGCGTCGATGGCTGGGCTGCCCATAAATGCGGACGGCGCTGGGAGCGAAGGTGGGACATAAGCCGGGCCGACGGCACAGCCTGCCAAAAGCGCAATTGTGGATGCCGTGACCAGGATCGTGCGAAATATTTGCATGGGTCAGTCTGCCTGCTGCTTCCTGGAGTCGTTTAC
>JANOBA010000329.1:0-9356 GCA_031411415.1 Novosphingobium sp. | reverse complement strand
GCCCTTCACGTCGCCGATGATGTTCATCACTTCCGATTCGCCCGCGCGTTCGCGGCGCTTGTCGACGATGGCCAGCGGCGCATTGTCGAGGCGTTTGGCCAGCGCTCTTGCCCGCACCACGCCGCCAACGTCCGGCGAGATTACCATCAGCGGCTGGTTGCCGTAATGCGTCTGGATATCCGCCGCCATCACCGGCGCGGCAAAAAGATTGTCAGTCGGAATATCGAAGAACCCCTGGATCTGCCCGGCGTGGAGATCTACTGCGAGCACCCGGTCGGCCCCCGCCGTGGTGATCATGTTCGCCACTAACTTGGCCGAAATCGGCGTACGCGAGCCCGATTTGCGGTCCTGCCGGGCATAGCCGAAATAGGGCATCACTGCTGTGATCCGCTTGGCCGAGGCGCGGCGCAGCGCATCGATGCAGATCAGCAGTTCCATCAGGTTGTCGTTGGTCGGATAGGAGGTCGACTGCACGACAAACACATCCTCGCCGCGCACGTTCTCGTGGATCTCGACGAAGACCTCCTCGTCGGCAAACCGCCGCACCGAGGCATCGGTGAGCGGCAGCTCAAGATAGGCCGCAATGTCGCGGGCAAGGGGCAGGTTCGAATTGCCGGCCATGAGTTTCATGTGTGTGCCCTTCAGAGCGCGAGTCTCAATGCGCCCGGCTCTAGCCGGGAGTCGCGCGATTGCAATAATGGAGGCAGCGTGAGGTGGGGATTGAGGGCAAGTTATCTGCTTTTGTCTCCCGCACGAGCGCGGCATGCCTACTTGCGGTGCTCGCCCTTCACCCAGCGCACCGTGCCGCTGCTGGCGCGCATCACCACGCTTTCGGTGGTCATAGTGCCGTCCTTGCGGCGGTGGACGCCGGCCAGCAGTGAGCCATCGGTGACGCCAGTGGCGGCGAAGATACAGTCGCCCTTCGCCAGTTCTTCCAACACATAGATCTTGTTCAGATCCTCGATGCCCCATTTGCGGGCGCGGCTGCGTTCGTCGTCGTTGCGGAATAGCAGACGCCCGTTGAACTGACCGCCGACACAGCGCAACGCGGCGGCTGCCAGCACGCCTTCGGGCGCACCGCCGCTGCCCATGTAGATGTCGATGCCGGTATCTTCGTTGGTGGTGGCGATCACGCCGGCGACGTCGCCATCGGGGATCAGCTGGATGCCGCAGCCCAGGCTGCGCAGTTCGGCGATGAGGTCAGCATGGCGCGGGCGATCCAGCACGCAGACCATGATGTCGCTTGGCTCAACGCCTTTCGCCGCAGCGACTGCCTTGACGTTTTCGGATGGTGACTTGTCGAGACTGATCACGCCATCGGGATAGCCGGGGCCGACTGCGAGCTTGTCCATATAGACGTCAGGCGCGTTGAGCAGGTTGCCTTCCTCGGCGCAGGCGAGGACAGCCAGAGCGTTCGGCCCGGCCTTGGCGGTGATCGTCGTGCCTTCCAGCGGATCGAGCGCAATGTCGATCTTCGGCCCGGTGTTCTGCGCGCCGCCGACCTTCTCGCCGATATAGAGCATCGGCGCCTCGTCGCGCTCGCCCTCGCCGATCACGACAGTGCCGTCGATTGCCAGCTCGTCGAAGGCCTTGCGCATGGCTTCCACAGCGGCATGATCGGCGGCTTTCTCGTCCCCTCGGCCGATCAGCTTTGAGGCGGCAATTGCGGCGGCCTCGGTGACGCGGACCATTTCGAGCACGAGCGCGCGGTCGAGGATCTTGCTGGCCTGGATCTTGTTGTCATGGGTGGCGGGCATTGGGGAATCCTCTCAAGCGCGGGCAGGCATTGCCGGCGCGATTAGCCAGCGCGGCGTCGCTTGTCGAGCAGGAGTGGCCGCTCACTCCCCCAGGATCTGCATTACCAGCGGCGGGGCGGAAAGGCTGGGCGAGCCATCGAGCAGGCGCAGCGCCTCGCTGACCGCTGATTCGGGGCCTTCGTGGGTGACCATCGCGACAAGCACTTCTTCTGCCGTGTCAGCGCCGCCCTTCTGGATCAGGCTTTCGATCGAGACGCCGGCATCGCGCATCGCCGCAGTGATCTCGGCGAGCACGCCCGGACGGTCGGCGACTGAAAAGCGGATATAGGCGCGGCCCCGGCGGTGGCCGGTCTCAGCCGGCGGCATCGCTACCAGCTCGGCGACAGGGACCGAAAACGGCGCGCCGATGTCGCCTCCCCTATCCATTGAACGGGCGATGTCGATCAGGTCGGCGACGACCGCCGATGCAGTCGGCCCATCGCCGGCGCCAGCACCCTGGAACAGCAGCCGGCCCGAATAATTGCCTTCTGCCACCACCGCATTGGTCGCGCCATCGACATGCGCGAGCGGGTGATCAAAGGGTACGAGGTGAGGCTGGACCCGCTGGAACAGGCGCGGGGCCGGTCCCGAGCGGTCTTCCTCGGCCATACCGATCAGCCGAATAACATAGCCCAGCGCGTCGGCCTGGGCGATGTCGGCGGCGAGCAGCTGGGTGATACCTTTGGTCTCCACCGAGGCGAAATCGATCCGCGTGCCATAGGCGATGGCGGCAAGGATCGAGAGCTTGTGCGCAGCGTCTGTGCCTTCGATGTCGAACGCCGGATCGGCCTCAGCATAGCCCTTGGCCTGCGCTTCGGACAGCACGTCAGTGAACGAACGCCCGGTGTCTTCCATGGTCGAGAGGATATAATTGCAGGTGCCGTTGAGGATGCCGTAAACCCGTTCGAACTCATTGGCTGCCGCGCCTTCACGCAGCCCTTTGATCACCGGGATGCCGCCGGCCACCGCCGCCTCGAACTTGAGCGCGACTTTTGCCGCTTCGGCCATTTCAGCGAGCTTCAGCCCGTGGTGGGCAATCATCGCTTTGTTGGCGGTGACTAGCGCCTTGCCTGCTTCAATGGTTGCTTTGGCGCATGCTAGCGCAGAGCCGTCCGAGCCGCCGACCAGCTCGACCACGACATCGACATCGGCGCGCTCGCCCAGGATGACCATGTCGTCTTCCCAGACATAGGGAGACAGGTCCACGCCGCGCTTCTTGCTGCGATCACGCGCGCTGACGGCGGTGATGACGATGGGCCGACCGGCGCGGCGCGCGATCAGCGCGGCATTGGCCTCGATAAGCCGGATAACCCCGCCACCGACGGTGCCGAGCCCGGCAAGAGCAATACGAAGCGGAGCGCGGAGCGGTTCTGACATAGGATGACCTTTCGGCTGCGCGCCCTAAGGCAGCCGGGGCGGAAATACCAGTAGCACTAGCGCCGCAGTCGCGGGCGTTTAACGGCGCTGGCGCGGGCAGGGGCCAAGCGCTGCCATGACCAGCCGGTAATCGGCGTCCGCCTGGGTCTTCTCCGCCAGGCTTTCCGACAGGTTGACCCCGCCGGGCAGCGCGGGAGGCAGGAAGCAAGCGAGGCGGTACCATTTCAGCGATTCGCGCCTCGGCTGACTGCCGCCTTCAAGCACTTCGGAAAAGCTCGCGCCCCAGACCGGCGCCATTCCCGGGCGGCGGGTGATGGCAATCGAGGCTGCCGAACCGTCTCGGGTAGCGAGGAACACCTGGGTTTCGCCTTCGCCAGCCAGCGTGCCGGCGACATGGATGGCCTCGCGCACCGATGCTATCCGCGCGGGCGCATCAGGGGCGAGCAACTCCGTCAGGATGCCGCGCAGCAGCACCTCGCTCGCCGGGTCCCAAAGCACTTGCGCATCAGGGGCGACAAGCCGCAGTTCGCCGGGTCGGCCAGCCACCGGCGCCGCGAACAGCAGCACTTGCCGCTTGTTGATTGGTGGCGGCTTGCCGCGCGCATCCAGCGGCAGGTCGACCAGATAGCGCAAGCCTTCGCCGACCACGGCGTTGCCCGCCAGCAGCGCGCCAGTTTTCGCTTCGGCATAGAAGCGCCCCCAGCCGGGACGCACTCCGGCGGAGCGCCGCGGCTCCAGCGGCGCGAGTTTGCGCAGCTGCGCGCGCAACACCAGCGGGGCCGAATCGGCGAGGTCGGTGAGGTCGGCATAGCTTGCCGCCGGCTGTGGCTGGGGCGGCGGCGGCGCGGCGCTGGCAGGAACGGTTGCAGCGAGCGCGAGCAGGGGCGGGCCTGCCCAGCGGATTGTTCGCATCGATTGCCGGATCATACGCAAACTCCTGTAAACAATAATAACGCCAATGCGTTGATCGCCAGTCGGTCACGCTGCGAAACACATCCAAGCTTAACACAAGTGAATCAGCAGTTAACTGGTTTTGGCGCCGATAAGGCGTTGCACGCCCTAGGGTTCATCGCTAAAGCTTGCCTCAAGTAGGGGCTAAAAAATGAATCGCCCCTTACTATCGCCTTGCCGGGCGACGGGTCATTGCAAAGCGATTCGCAGCATTCGGCAAATGGGGAAACTAGTGGGGGACCAGATGGCGCCGTGAACGCGTGCGCCTTTGGTGAGTGCGGTCCGTTAGGGCCGCTGTGTGTGGAAGTATGGAGTGGTGGGACTGAATGGCTTACGCTGACCAACAGATGAGCGGCAACCGGATTGCCGCATTTATCATCGTTGCTATCCTTCACGTCATCCTCGTCTATGCCCTGGTGACCGGGCTGGCCTATGACGTGGTGAAGAAGGCGATGCAAAGAGTGACCACCGTCGACATCAAGGAGGAGGTCAAGAAGGAAGAGCTTCCGCCTCCCAAGAAACTTGATCTGCCGCCGCCGCCGCCGGCCATCGCGCCGCCGCCGAAGATGACGATTACCGCTCCGGTGCAGACGATCACGACCGTGACCGAAGCGCCGCCGACGCCGCCGCCACCACCGGCCTTGGCGCCGCCAGCCGCGCCGCCGCCGCCACGTTTCTCGCCGACCAAGGCGACACCGCGTGGCAACCCGGGTAGCTGGGCCAACTCGAACGACTATCCCAGCCGTGCTCTGCGTGAAGAGCGCGAAGGGGTTACCCGGTTCCGGGTCACTGTCGGGGCAGACGGCAAGATTACCGGCTGCTCGGTTACCGGCTCCAGCGGCCACGCGGATCTTGACGAGGCGACCTGCTCGCTGGTCTCGCGCCGCGGCCGGTTCAACCCGGCGAAGGATGGCGAAGGCCAGCCAACCACCGATTCGTGGTCGAGCGCTGTTCGCTGGCAGATACCGAAAGATTGATTTTTCAACGCGGCGCCCGGGGCTTCGGGCGCCGCCTTTATGTTTAACACTGATTTTCTTGAGAGGACCTACGCATGCATATCGTTGATCTCCTTCAGGCAGCCGCCGCCGCTCCGGGCGTGGCTCCGCAGAACAAGTTTGGTTTCCTGGAGGCCCTCGAACAGGGCGGCTTCATTGCTTACGCAACAGTCTCTATCCTTGGCATCATGTCGTTCGGCTCGTTCTACATCCTGATCACCAAATGGATCGAGCAGTCGAAGATCATGCGTCAGGGCCGCGACATCAAGTCCGGCTTCTGGCGTGCGCCCAGCCTCAAGGATGGCGCTGCCAAGCTCGACAAGAACAGCGCCTGGCGCCAGGTTGTCGATGATGGCCTCGCCGCTGAAGAGCAGCACGGCAAGATGACCGATTCGACCGACGCCCATGAATGGCTGGTCGGCTCGCTCCAGCGTTCGGAAGATTCGGTCAACGCCCGCCTCGCTTCAGGCCTGCCGTTCCTCGCAACCGTTGGTGCTACTTCGCCGTTCGTCGGCCTGTTCGGCACGGTGGTCGGCATCTATCGCGCACTGATCGCCATCGGCATTTCGGGTTCGGCTTCGATTGACAAGGTCGCAGGGCCGGTCGGTGAAGCGCTGATCATGACCGCGCTCGGCCTGCTCGTCGCGGTGCCGGCGGTGCTCGCCTACAACTATCTGCAGGCGCGTAACAAGCGCATCGCTGAAGAGCTGCGTGGCTTTGCCACCGACATTTTGGCGAACATCAACTCGAAGGGCGCTGTGCGGCCTGCTGCGACTGCGCCGGCTGCCAAGCCTGCTGCTGCCCCGGCCAAGGCCTGAGCTTGATGGATGACGGCGGTGCTGTCCCAGGGGCAGCCGTCGCCAATGTAGGGATTGAATGGCAGGCTGCCGCATGCGGGCCTGCCATTCCCACCCGGATATACTGCCAAGATAGGATGTAGTTATGTCAATGTCGGTAGGAGGTGGCGGCGGGACTGAAACCCCGATGTCCGAAATCAACACCACTCCGCTTGTGGATGTGATGCTGGTGTTGCTGATCATCTTCCTGATCGCGGTTCCGATCGCGATCCAGTCGATCGAGAAGCTCAAGATCCCGATCATATATACGCAGGAATCGAAGGACAAAGTCGAGAACCTGTTGCTGAGTGTCAGCACGACTGATGCTGGCGGGCGTAGCCCTGGTGAAGCGGGTTACGAAGGCGCGTCGCGCTATGGTGACTGCCGGATCTACTTCAACAATGTCACTGCGGTGAATTCCGAGGAGATGCGCGACATGGCGTTCAAGCGCCTTGATGCCATCGTCAAGCGTGCCGGCGGACCAGAGGCGCTCAAGGCCAATCCGGAGAAGGTGCCGCAAGTCCACATTCGCGCTGACGTCAATGCGCCCTGGCGCTGCGTTGCCGGTGCGATCTACAATTCGCAGATATCCGGCTATCCGACCGTGGGCTTCCTCTCGAACCCGGTCGATCCCAACGCGCCCTGACCTGCAAGCTTTTCTGCCGGTCGCCGCTGCGCCGCCGGTCAACAGTCTAGGAGTACACTTTCATGTCAATGTCTGGCGGCAAGGACGATGGCTCGCCGATGATGGAAATGAACACGACGCCGCTGATCGACGTCATGCTCGTGCTGCTCATCATGTTCATCATCACCATTCCGGTGGCCACACACTCGGTTGATATCGATCTGCCGGTGCCCAACCCTAACGATCCTCCCCCGCCGCCGGTGAAGCCGACGGTCAACAAGGTGACACTGTCGCGCGATGGCGTGGTCTTGTGGAACGGTGCTGCGGTCAATGGCGGACAGCTGGTCCAGAACCTGCAAATCACGCGTGACATGAAGCCCGAGCCGGAACTGCAATTCCAGCCCGATGCGGAAGCCAGCTACGACCTGTCCGCCAAGGTGCTCAGCTACATCAAGTCATCGAAAGTGACCAAGTTCGGCTTTGTCGGCAACGAAGCCTTCTCGGAATTCAACAAGTCCGCGAGTGCGCCGGCTGCCAAGTAAGCGCCAGCGATCACCAGAGACATGAAAAGGGGCGGAGCGATCCGCCCCTTTTTTGTTTCATGCGCGGGCAAGATTTTTTGACTCCGGACGTAAGAGTCCTCGCACCGGCACTGGGCAATCAGTTCGCCCGCATCGCTGCCGCAGCCAAGCTCTCCGTCTCGATCAACAGATCGTCGTCCGCCATGCTCGCCGGCAGGCTCTCGCGGCCGATCATCGACAGCGCCGGCACCGCCAGTGGGCTGACTCTATCCAGCCGGACATGATCGACATCGCGCGCTGGCGGACCTTGCGCTCCGAAGGCGTATCGCCGCTGCGGGTTTCAACCCGGATTGGCAGATAGATCTGGCCTACCGGTGCCATCAGGTTGCGCTGCACATCATGCGCCAGCGCTTTCAGTGGCAAGACATAGTGCGTGTGCAGCCCGTCTGGCGGCAAGTCCGGCCCGGCAAAGGCGGCGAGCGTTGGCAGGAAGCCCGCCAGAGTCTTGCCCGCCCCGGTATCGGCAACCAGCAGCGCCGCATCGGCAGCGAGCATTTCAAGCTGATGGCGGCGCACCTGCCAGCCGCGCTGTGCGAACCATGCGCCGATTTGGGGTGGCAAGGTTCCGGCGATCAATCGCGCACCGGGGCAAGCCCCTCGCCCTGTGGCAGAGCCTCCGCAGTCTCGTGGAACGCGCGGTTCTCGCCGGGAAAGCGCACAACCAGCAGCAGCACGACCAGCGCCGCCCAAAACGGCGCCGAGTGACCAGTACATCATTGCTGGATTGCCGGCTCCTGCGCCGCCGCTTGCGCCCCCACCAGCACCTAAGCCCGCAGTTGCCGCCGCCAGCGATGCGCCCAGTGGTCGCCCGAAGTTGGAAACCGCCATGTAAATGGTGAACTGCGTCGCGGCGACGGCGGGCGAGCACATGCGCATGGCGATCGGGATGATGGCAATGCTCAAGAAGACGCCGAGGATATCGACCCCGAAGAAATAGCCGAGTAGCACCGCGTCGTTGGCCCAGTAATCCTGCGCCAGCCCCATGGCGATGAACATGAGGACGGCGGCGGACATCAGGACGATCGTTGAGCGCTGCGCGCCGATGGCATCAATTGCCCAGCCCCCCAGCGTCAGCCCGAGCAAGCCGGCAACCAGCTGCGATGTCGACATAACATTGGTATAGTCACTCAGCGACCAGCCAGCGATCCCGGTCGTCAGGATCGGGTGGAAAGCCTCATGCGCACCTGCCGGCAGGGCCCGCAACAGCAGCAGAGGCAGCAGGGCAAGGCTCAGCGGCGCGAAGACCGCACGGAAGCCGTTCTTCAGCAGCGGCACCCAGGCAGCACTGTGGATCGCCAGATTGTGTGGGTGGCTTTCCCCCGCGCTCCACGGCAGGCGGCGCTCACCCTCGCGTTCGCGGATCAGCATGCCATAGAACATGACCGTCAGGGGGATCAGCGAGGCGGTGGCCATGCACGCGGCAAAGCCATAGGTCTCAAGCATCGCGCCGCCCAGCGCCGTGGCTCCCGAAATGCCGAGCAATTGCGCGCCGAACATGATGCCGCCGGCCTTCGCTCGCTCGCTCTCGGCCATAATGTCGACCGCGAGACTATCGATCCCGACGTCCTGAAAGGTGACGGCGGCATTGGCGGCGAAGCCGATTGCCGAGAGCATGAACACGTCGCTGTGCGCCGGCGAGATTGCCGCGCCGGCCAGCAACACCAGCACGATCATGCCTTGCGCGCCGATGATCCAGATGCGGCGCCGGCCCATGGGGAGGAATGTGTAGCGATCGATCAGGAAGCCGTTGACCAGCTTGAGCGTCCACGGCAGCCCCGCCGCGCCGACAACTGCGGCAACCGCGCCAGTGCCTGCCCCGCTCGCCGCCATCCACGAGGGCACGGCATAGAAGAACAGCCCGATCGGGAAGCCTTGGGTGAAATAGAACAGCAGCAACGTCAGCATCCGCAAGGCAGGGCTGCGGGTGAGGACCAGTCGGTCGGCTGCTGACATGGTGCTGTTCCCCTCAATGACCCGCCTGTTCGCCCCGTTCCAGCCCGCTTGCCGCAAGCTGCGCGTCGATTTGCGCCAGCAGCCGGTCGAGGCCGGCCTGATCGGTGCTTTCCGCGCGGGCTACCAGCACATCCTGCGTGTTCGAGGCGCGCAGCAGCCACCAGCCGTCTTCGGTTGAAACCCGCACGCCGTCGGTCTTGTCGACATCTGCGCCGGATGCTGCCAGCCGTTCGGCCACCTCT
>JANOBA010000328.1:0-2666 GCA_031411415.1 Novosphingobium sp. | reverse complement strand
GTTCAAGGCCACCTGCCCGGACCGGATCGATGCGTCCGGCGATCCGTGGGACGCTTTCGCCCGCGCCATCGCGCCGCTGGTCGCCGCCTATCCGGGCCGCGCGCTGTGGGGCACCGATTGGCCGCATCCCAACATGGAGAGCAACATCCCCGACGATGGCCACCTCACCGACATGATCCCGCGCATTGCGCCGACCGCCGAGCTGCAGCGCAAACTGCTAACAGACAACCCGATGCGGCTCTATTGGCCCGAAGAACTGGAGACGAAAGCATGACCACCAAGCCCCCCTTCCGCGCCGATCATGTCGGCAGCTTTCTGCGCCCGGCGGCTTTGCTAGCGGCCCGCGCGGCATTCCAGGCCGGAACGATTGACCGCGCCGCGCTGCGCACCGCCGAAGATGCCGCGATCCGTGATGTCATCGCCATGCAGGAAGATCTCGGCCTCAAGGGCGTCACAGATGGCGAATTTCGCCGCACTTTCTTCCACACCGATTTCCTGCTGCAACTCGACGGCGTCGACGAGGCCGGCGGCACCCAGGTTCATTTCCATCGCCACGATGGGCACGAGCTGGAATATGCCCCGCCGGTGATGACCATCACCGGGCCGCTGCGCCATGCCCGGCCGATCCAGCGCGCCGACTATACCTTCCTCGCCGCCAACACCGCAGCCCGCGCCAAAGTGACGATCCCCTCGCCAACGATGCTGCATTTTCGTGGCGGACGTGACGCCATCGACAGCACCGCCTATCCCGATCTGGAGGACTTTTACAGCGATCTTGCCGCCGCCTACCGCGCCGAAATCGCCAGTCTGGCCGAAGCCGGCTGCCGCTACCTCCAGCTTGACGACACAAACTTCGCCTATCTGTGCGACGATACCCAGCGCGCTAATGCGCGGGCGCGCGGGATGGACCCCGATGACCTGCCCCGGCTCTATGCCCGGATCATCAATGATGCGATCCGCGAGCGCCCGGCGGACATGACCGTTTGTGTTCACCTCTGCCGTGGCAATTACCGCTCAAGCTGGGCGGCGGAAGGCGGCTATGAACCGGTCGCCGAAGTGCTGCTGAACGAACTGGCGGTCGATGGCTATTTCCTTGAATATGACGATGCCCGCTCGGGCGATTTCGCGCCGTTGCGGTTTCTGCCCAAAGGCAAACGCGTGGTGCTGGGTCTGGTGACGACCAAGCTTGGCGAGCTGGAAGAGCCGGCAGACGTCAAGCGGCGGATCGACGAGGCGGCCACATTCGCCCCGCTCGATCAGCTGGCGCTCAGCCCGCAGTGCGGGTTTTCATCGACCGTGCATGGCAACGAAGTCAGCTTCGCCCAGCAGCGCGCGAAATTGCAGCTGGTGGTGGATGTTGCGCGCGACGTGTGGGGCGAAATCTAAACCGGCAGCCCCACATAGTTCTCCGCAATCGCCGTCTGCGCCGCCGTGCTTGAGGCGATGTAGTCCAGCTCAGCCACCTGCATCGCGCGCTCGAACGGGCCGTCTTCGGGGAAGCGGTGCATCAGCTTGGTCAGAGACCAGCTGAAGCGCTCCGATTTCCACACCCGCGCCAGCGCTTTGGCCGAATAGTCAGCAATTGCATCGGCATCATTGCCGCGCAGGAAGCCCCGCAAGGCCGCGCAAGCATAGTGCACATCGCTCGCCGCCAGGTTCAGGCCTTTGGCGCCGGTGGGCGGGACGATATGCGCGGCATCGCCGCACAGCAGCAGGCTGCCATGCCGCATCGGCTCGAAAACATAGCTGCGCAGCGGCGCGATCGACTTTTCGATCGAGGGACCGCGCGTTATGCCCGCCGCCGCATCTGGCCCGAGGCGCACTGCCAGCTCGTCCCAGACCCGGTCATCGCTCCAGTCCTCGACCTTTTCAGTGAGCGGCACGTCGATGTAATAGCGGCTGCGGGTTTGGCTGCGCATCGAGGCGAGCGCGAAGCCGCGTTCGTGGTTCGCATAGATCAGCTCGGCATGGCAGGGCGGCACGTCGGCGAGAATGCCAAGCCAGCCGAACGGATATTCGCGACTGTATTCGCGGGCCACGCTGGTCGGAATTGCCCGGCGCGAGGGGCCGTGGAAGCCGTCGCACCCGGCGATGAAGCGCGCCGCGATGCGGTGGTCCGTGCCGTCCTTGCTGTAGGTGAGCGAGGGCGCGTCACTCTCGATATCGTGCAGGGCGACATCGCCTGCCTGATAGATCACTTCCAGCCCGCGCGCCGGCGCCGCGTCCATCAGGTCGCGGGTGATTTCAGTCTGGCCATAGACCACCACCGTCTTGCCGGTGAGTCCGGCGCAATCGATGCGGATCAGCCGCTCGCCGTCGGCAAGGTTGAAGCCCTGCTCGACCAGCCCTTCGGCCTTCAGCCGCGCATCCAGTCCAAGCCGCGTCATCAGGTCGACCGTAATCTGTTCAAGCACGCCGGCGCGGATGCGACCGAGCACATAGTCGGGCGCTTGCCGCTCAACCACCACGCAATCGATGCCTTCAGCGCGCAGCAGATGCCCCAGAAGCAAGCCGGCCGGCCCGGCGCCAACAATTGCGACTTCGGTCTTGCGGAGGGTCATGCCGTCAATGTCCTTTGGCGGTTTGCCGAGGCAGCGCCAGCAGCGCAGCCGCCGCGATCAACGAGCCGCAAGCCATGATTGCTGCGACCACCGGCAGGCCAAACC
>JANOBA010000327.1:0-2560 GCA_031411415.1 Novosphingobium sp. | reverse complement strand
TGGGGCTCGCCGATCTTTGCGGTGAGCGATGCCATAGTCTCCTTTGCCGGGCGCCACGGCGGGCATGGCAATTATGTCCGGCTGGAACACGGCGGGGGCCTTGGCACCGGCTATGGCCACATGAGCAAGATCGCGGTGGTGCCGGGTGCCCGCGTGCGCGCCGGCCAGATTATCGGCTATGTCGGCTCGACCGGGCTTTCCACCGGGCCGCATCTCCACTGGGAGGTTTACCGCGACGGGCGCACGGTCAATCCGCTGTCGGTGCGCTTTGCCGCAAGGGTGCAGGCAGTCGATCCCGCGCAGGCCAAGGCGTTGAAGGCGCGGCTGGCGCAATTGAAGGCAATCCAGCCGGGCGCCGCGCTCAAGAGCCTCGCGCCGAGACAAGCTGTGACGCGCTAGCCAAAAGGCTGCAATTCGGCCATTAGATGCGGCCATGACCATTCCCGCATTTCCCGCCCAATATCCGGCAGCGCGCCTGCGCCGCACCCGCGCCACTGGCTGGAGCCGGGCGATGCACCGTGAGACGGTGCTGACCCCTGCCGATCTCATCTGGCCGCTGTTTGTCACCGAGGGCAGCGGCATCGAGGAGCCGATAGCCGCCTTGCCCGGCGTCTCGCGCTGGTCGGTGGACCGCATTGCCGATCGCGCGAAAGAGGCGAGGGGGCTGGGCATTCCCTGCCTCGCGCTGTTCCCCAACACGCAAGCGGGCCGGCGCAGCGAAGATGGCCGCGAGGCGCTCAATCCCGATAACCTGATGTGCCGCGCGATCCGCGCCATCCGCGATGCGGTGGGCGATGGTATTGGCGTGCTGACTGATGTCGCGCTCGACCCCTATACCAGCCACGGGCAGGACGGCCTGATTGATGAGGCGGGCTATGTGCTGAACGATGCCACGGTCGAAATGCTGGTTGGCCAGAGCCTCAATCAGGCAGCAGCGGGCGCCGACATCATCGCGCCATCGGACATGATGGATGGCCGCATCGGCGCGATCCGCGGCGCGCTGGAAGGCGCCGGCCATCACAACATGCAGATCATGGCCTATGCGGCGAAATATGCCTCGGCCTTCTATGGCCCGTTCCGCGATGCTGTGGGAAGCCGGGGCCTGCTGAAAGGGGACAAGCAGACCTACCAGATGGACCCCGGCAATGCCGAAGAGGCCTTGCGCGAAGTTGCGATGGATCTGGCAGAAGGTGCGGACAGCGTGATGGTCAAACCCGGGCTGCCCTATCTGGACATTGTCCGGCTGGTGAAACAGCGCTTCGAAGTGCCGGTCTTCGCCTATCAGGTCTCTGGCGAATACGCGATGATCGAACATGCCGTGGCAGCGGGCGCGGCGGACCGCGACGCCATGGTGCTGGAGACGCTGCTGGCGTTCAAACGCGCGGGCGCTTCGGGCGTGCTGACGTACCATGCGGCGCATGCGGCGCGGTTGTTGGGGGGGTGAGAGGCGTAACGCGCTGCAATAGCGACAATCCCGCACTTTCTGCCGGTGATCCCTTGCGCCGGCACATTCTCTATTCCATCAACCGCCCACAATGAGCGCCCGTCAAACCGTCAATCGCCCGCTGTTCGTCGCGACCATATTCGCCGGCAGCTTTCTGTTGTTCATGATCCAGCCGATGGTGGCGCGGATGGCGTTGCCGCGGCTGGGCGGCGCGCCAAACGTCTGGAACAGCGCGATGCTGGTCTATCAGGCGCTGCTGCTGGCGGGCTATGCCTATGCCCACCGGCTCTCGCGCCTGCCGTTGCGGCGCGCGGCCAGCCTGCATCTGGCGATGCTGGTTATCGCCGCGCTGACTTTGCCGATTGCACTGGTGAACTTGCCGCCGCCTGCCCCCGGCACGGAAGTGTGGTGGGTGCCGCTGTTGTTCCTCGGCACGGTCGGCCCGGTGTTTTTCCTGGTTTCGGCGCAGGCCCCGCTGATGCAGCGCTGGTATTCGGCGCACCCCGATGCCGGCGAGCCCTGGGCGCTTTATGCGGCATCGAACCTGGGCAGCTTTTCCGGGCTGATCGCCTATCCGCTGCTCGCCGAGCCCTTGATGCGCATTCATGCGCAGAGCGTGCTGTGGAGCCTTGGCTATGCCCTGTTGATCGTGATGATCGCGCTGGCGGCGCGGGCGCGCTGGCAGGCACCGGCCATGGTGGTGGCTGCCTCCGGCAGCGACACGGACGAAGCCCCGGTGCCCGCGCGGCGCTTTCTCTATTGGGTACTCCTCGCCGCCGTCCCATCGGGCCTGCTGCTTTCGACCACGACCCACCTGACCACGGATATCGTTGCGATGCCGCTGCTCTGGGTGATTCCGCTGGCGGTCTATCTGCTCAGCTTTGTTATCGCCTTTTCCGAGCGGCGCGTGCTCGCCGAACTGATCACCAGGATCGCCCCGTTGCTGTTGCTGTTCACGGGCGCGATGGCGATGAATTCGCGCGGGGCGGGGCTGTTCGGGCTGGCGCTGGGCAGTGTCGGGCTGCTGTTTGCGGTCTCGGTTTCGCTGCATGCGCGGATGTATGCGCTGCGCCCGGCGGCATCGCAGCTGACGCTGTTCTATCTCGCCATGTCAGT
>JANOBA010000326.1:0-6913 GCA_031411415.1 Novosphingobium sp. | reverse complement strand
AAGCTGTAAGTCGGGGCCGGGAAGCCGTCGATGCCCACCTTGCCATCGGAATACCAACCGCGCAGATCGACCGAGATCGCATCCGACAGGGCAATGTTGAACTTCGCATTCGCGCCGAAATTGCGATAGCCGTCGCGCTCCTTGCCGCCGCGCACCTCGTTGAAGGTCGAAAAGCCGTCGGTGCGCAAATAGCCTGCGCCCAGGCTTGCCGAAACCGGGCCGAACTTGCCGGAAACATTGCCGACCACGCGGGCCGTATCGCGCCAGCCATATTCCGCGGCGGCGTTGACCGCCAGTTGATCGGTGGGGGTGCGCGTGACGATGTTGACCACGCCGCCAATCGCTTGGCTGCCCCACAGCACTGATTGCGATCCGCGGACGACCTCGATCCGTTCGATATTGCCGGTCAGCAGATTGCCGAAGTTGAAGCCGCCGCCGGGGGTGGAGGGATCGTTCAGCTTGACGCCATCGATCAAGGCCAGCGTCTGGTCACTGTCCGCGCCGCGTATATTGACCGAGGTGGTGGTGCCGATGCCGCCATTGCTGGTGATGGTGATGCCCGGCACCAAGCGCAGCAGATCGGTCACTGCAATCGACTGGCGGGTCTTGATGTCATCCAGCGTGATGACCGTAACCGACTGACCAACTTCGGATGTGGATTGCTGGATGCGGTTGGCCGAAACGATGATGGTATCGCTCGCTTCGGCATGAGCGATGGTGGGCAAAATGGCCGCAGTGAGGAGGAGGATAGATTTCAGTACACGCATAGGATTTCCCCTTTTGATCAACGTCAAAAGAGCCGCACAACAGCGATCAGACGTGTGAAACGAATTTCACCGCATGCGACTCTGGCTCAGTCGTCACGCGAGGAATTCCTCGATCATCACCCGGCACACCCCGTCCGGATAAAAGAACGACCGTTACGGGCAGGTCTCCTGGCTCTCGGGTCAATGTCAGCCGCTTCACCTTCCCGGCCCAGAAGGGCTAGTGGCATAACGAAGCGGCGACTCGCCGATCACAGTTGCGGGGGCAGCTCCGGATCATGGTGTTGAGGCCATTCCCGGATTCCCTATTCATCCCATCGCTGGGAACCTGTAACGGACGCGCCTATGTCGCAGCGCAGCATCAAAGGCAAGTGGAAGCAGTGATGGGCAAAGCGATTCTGATATTGGGCGGTGCGCGATCAGGCAAAAGTGGTTTTGCCGAAGGGCTGGGCGATGCCCTGCCGGGAGGACACATCTACATCGCGACAGCACAAGCGTTCGACGATGAAATGACCCAGCGCATCGCCCGCCACCGCGCTGACCGGGCCGGTCACTGGCAAACGGTGGAATGCCCGCTGGCCTTGCCCGAAACGATCCTAGAGTATGACGCAGAGGATAGCGTGATCTTGGTCGATTGCCTGACTCTGTGGCTGAGCAATCTGATGCTGGGAAATCATGATGTCGCAGCGGCGCGCAGCAGACTTGCCGATGCGTTGCGAATGGCGCGGGGAACGATCCTCCTCGTATCCAATGAAGTGGGGCAGGGGATCGTCCCCGACAACGCTCTTGCGCGCCAGTTCCGCGATGAAGCAGGCTGGCTCAATCAGGCCATGGCGCGTATTGCGGACGAGGTGTGGTTTGTGACCGCTGGCCTGCCTCAGCGACTGAAGTAAGCTGTTCTGCTCATCCTCGGCAGAAAGCCGCAATCGCCTTGCGACATCCAGCTCTCCCATCCGGCCATGAGAGAGGCAAGAGCGCCTGCGGGTCAGCACAAAAACACCGATCCCTGACTGGCCCGCCCGGTTAGAGCGCGGCCGCCAGACTTCCCGCTCCGCAGATCCTGCTCCTGATCATCACCCGGATGGGCCGGGACTATAGGCCCGGTTTGCGCCAGCGAATAGAGAGGTCGCCCGAAGGGTAGCCACAATCGCTGTTGCGCAGTACATGGCCATATAAATTTATAAATAATTCATAATGATAAACAGAATATCCTTGAATCCACTTGACCCAATGCGGTATCCTGCACAGGTCTGCGATCGGGGTTGATGTTCACGCCTATAAATTCGCGATGGAGCTGAGGGGTCTGTCGATTCCGCAGGCATGTGCTGACTTGTTTCGAACCGCGGTCGTCCGCTTCGGCTTCGATACTTTCGCTTGCGGCGAACTCGACATAACCAACAAGGCGCGCAGTGTATTTCATCTGATTGACTGGCCAGAAAGCTGGCGCAGTTTTTATCTGTCGTCTGGGTTGATCAATCGGGACCCGGTTGTGGAAGCGGCGCCGCACCGCCGATGGGACTGACAGACCGTGAGATTGCGGCGGTCAGACTGGTCGCGCGTGGCGCATCGGACAAGGTGATTGCGCAGTCGCTTGGCGTCGTGGCCTCCAACGGCACATGAATTCGTTGAAAAGGCTAAAGTGAAGCTCGGCGTCCATTATGATCCTCCGGTGATGAACTGGCAAGAATGGGCCGGTCAGTCTGCGTCGGAGGCGCTTCTGGAGGAGAATAGGCAGGGGGGACCCGATGCACCCGTATGGGCCGCAGCACAGCAGAGGACGGTGAAGGGACGGGTTTCTTGGTTCCGCGCGGAATGCGCGTTAGCGCAGGGGAAGAAACTTGGCTCGAACCGTTGCGGCAAGGGGATATGGCAGACAATCAAGGTCTCAGTTCCAGGTCGGTCATCCGGGATTGGGCAATTTGATCTCAATGAGGTGACGGAGAAATATATCGTCCATCCGAGAAAAGCCGACCAAAACGCACCCTGTCCCCGATCGGAGGACTCGCTGAGAATATCGTGTGCGCTGGATCAACGCCTAAACGTGCCGCTTATCAATCAGCATTGCTGGCACCAGGCAACCGAGAGGACCGTTCGGAACCGCGATCACCGCGACAGGCGCAGCCCAAGCGGCCGCATGTGGAACATAAAGCGGACTCTTTACGGGTTGAACCAAAGGGTCCGAAAGGGCCAAGGACAGCCTCAAAGAGCGGGGAGGGTCTCCGCCTTCCGGCCAGGCTGGAGCATTCCAGCACCATCACACCACGCCGTGATGAGTAGGAGTTGATTTCTACATTGAAATTGCCGTCAGGGGTGCAGCATGTGAAGTGATTGACCAGCATAATCCATGGCAGTAGGCACCGCCGCCAAGGCAAAATCGCCTTCAGACTGAGGAGGATTATATGAACAGCAGTGATCTCGCAGACGTTATTGCTAGCGCAAACGGACTGACCAAGGCTGATGCCAAGAAGATCGTAGATGGCGTCTTTGCCGCGATTGCCGATGCTGCCGCCAAAGGTGATGAGATTTCGCTTCCGGGCTTTGGCAAGTTCAAGGTCAAGGACAGCCCGGCGCGCGAAGGCCGCAATCCTGCTACCGGCGCACCGATGCAGATCGCCGCATCGCGCAAGCTCGGCTTCTCAGTCGCCAAGGCGGTCAAGGACAAGCTGAACGGCTAAGTTATACGGGGGATGGAAAGCCCGGCTTTCCTCCCCCGCTTGCAGCCACACTACTGCTTTTTGATCGCCGTCACTTCTCCGGCGCTGCCGGTCACGGTCACATCAAAATCAACCTTGTCGCCAACGGCTACGCCCTTGAGCAGATCCGGCTTGGCGGAAAATCCCATTTTCATCGCGGGCCAGTCAACGGCAGGGATTGCGCCGTGATCGAGCGTAATCTTGCCTGCTGTGGCATCCACGGCGGTCACTGTGCCAGAGCCTTTGCCCATCTTGCTGTCGGCGGCCATCGCCATGTTCGACATGGCATCGGTGGTTGCGGCGGCCATAGGGGCTTCAACCTTTGGTGCTTCCGGCTTCTTGTCACAGCCGGACAGGCCGATTGGTAATGCCACCAATGCGGCTAGAGTGAGCATGTTCTTCATGTAGGTTCTCCTTGGTGTTGAACTTGAGTGCGCCGCCGCATCAGCAGATAGGCGGCGGGGATGATGAGCATCGAGAGCAGCGGTGCGGTGAGCATCCCGCCAATCATCGGCGCCGCAATGCGGCTCATGACTTCGGAACCGGCGCCAGTACCAATGAGGATGGGGAACAGGCCCGCGAGGATCACGGCGACCGTCATCGCCTTGGGGCGGACGCGCAGGAGCGCCCCGGCACGGACGGCGGCTTCCACATCGCTGTTCTCCGCCAGCGCGGATTTGAGGTAGATCAGCATCACCACGCCGAACTCGGCTGACACGCCTGCCAGCGCGATGAACCCGACGCCGGTGGCAACCGACTGGTTGAACCCCAACAGGTAAAGCAGCCAAACCCCGCCGGTCAGAGCGAATGGGAGCGTTGCCATGATGAGCGCGGCTTCATCCCAGCGCCGAAACGTCGCGTAGAGCAGCGCGAAGATGATCAGCAACGTGGCAGGCACGACGATCTTCAATCGCTGGGTCGCGCGTTCGAGAAACTCGAACTGGCCGGTGTAAGCGACGCTGACCCCCGGCGGCAGCTTGACCTTTTGCGCGACTGCCCGTTGCAGATCGCCGACGATCTCGGTGAGCGCACGGCCCCGCCCGTCGATATAGACCCATGTTGCGGGACGTCCGTTCTCGCTGCGAAGCATCGGCGGCCCGTTGCTGATGCGGACATCGGCGACCGTCCCCAACGTGATTTGCTGACGCGAGGGTGTCAGCACCGGCAGATTGATGATGTCGTCCACGCTGTCCCGGATTTCGCGGGGGTAGCGCACACTGATCGGATAGCGCGCCAGCCCTTCGACGGTCTGCCCGACGCCTTCGCCGCCGATCGCGCCCGAGACCACGGCCTGCACATCTGCGACGTTGAGGCCGTAGCGCGCCGTCGCAGCCCGGTTGATGGCAACATCTATATAGCGCCCGCCCGACAGCCTTTCCGCCAGCGCCGAGCTGATCCCCGGCACGGTCTTCGCCACTGTCTCGATTTCCCGCGCGGTGCGGTCAATGTCGTCGAGGTTCGCGCCCGATACCTTGATGCCGATCGGGCTTTTGATACCCGTCGCCAGCATGTCGATCCGGTTGCGGATCGGCGGTATCCAGAAATTGGCGAGGCCGGGGACTTTGACGGTCTTGTCCAGCTCGTCGATCAGCTTGGCCTGGGTCATGCCGCTACGCCATGCACTCTTGGGCTTGAAGCGGATCGTGGTCTCGAACATTTCGAGCGGAGCGGGGTCGGTTGCGCTATCGGCGCGGCCTGCCTTGCCGAATACGCTTTCCACCTCAGGCACCGTCTTGATGAGGCGGTCGGTCTGCTGGAGCAGCATCGACGCCTTCGCCGTTGAGATACCTGGCAGGGCCGAAGGCATATAGAGCAAATCGCCCTCATTCATCTGCGGCATGAACTCGCCGCCGGTCTGGGTTATCGGCCAGATGCTGGAGGCGAATACCAGCACCGCGATCAGCAGCGCGGCTTTCGGCTTCGCCAACACCCAATCGAGTGCGGGGCGATAAATGCGCGTGTGGAAGCGGTTGATGGGATTGCTATCCTCACTCGGGATGCGTCCCCGGATCAGCCAGCCCATCAGCACCGGGATCAGTGTGATCGACAACAGGGCCGCGCCCGCCATCGCATAAGTCTTGGTGAAGGCCAGCGGCGCGAACAGACGCCCTTCCTGGCCTTGCAGCGAGAAGATCGGGATGAACGAGAAGGTGATGATGAGCAGGCTGAGGAACAGCGCTGGGCCAACTTCTGCCGCTGCATCGGTGACGACGCGCCAGCGATCTTCACCGGATAAGTCCTCACCCGGATTGTCATGCGCCCAGCGTTCAAGGTGCTTGTGGGCGTTCTCGATCATCACCACCGCCGCATCGACCATCGCGCCAATCGCAATGGCAATGCCGCCCAGCGACAGGATGTTGGCGTTCAATCCCTGCACCCGCATGACGATGAAGGCGATCAGGATACCGAGCGGCAGGGTCAGGATCGCCACCAGCGCCGAGCGCGCGTGCCAGAGAAACAGCCCGCAAACGAGCGCGACGATGAGGAATTCCTCGAACAGCTTGCCGGTGAGGTTTTCAACCGCGCGGTCGATTAGTCCCGAACGATCATAGGTGGTGACGATCTCGACGCCGGGGGGAAGGCTCGCCTTCAATTCCGCGAGTTTGGTGCGGACGCCTTCGATCACCTCGCGGGCATTCTTGCCCTGACGCATGACGATGACACCGCCCGCAACTTCGCCCTCGCCATTGAGTTCGGCAATCCCGCGCCGCATGTCGGGGCCGACCTGCACCGTGGCGACATCGCCCAGCAACACGGGGATGCCGCCCGCTGCCGTGCGGATCGGCACGGCCCGGAAGTCGTCCAGCGATTTCAGATAGCCAGTGGCGCGGACGATATATTCGGCCTCGGCCATTTCCACGACCCCGCCGCCAGTTTCCTGATTGGCGCGCCCCAGGGCATCGCTCACGTCATTCGCTGTCACGCCATACGAAGCGAGTTTCTGCGGATCGACTACGACCTGATATTGTTTAACCATGCCGCCGATGCTGGCGACTTCGGCCACACCGGGAACCGCCTTCAACTCATAGCGCAGGAACCAGTCCTGGATGCTGCGGAGTTGCGCCAGATCGTGCTGCCCGGTCTTGTCGACCAGCGCATATTCGTAAATCCAGCCCACCCCGGTGGCATCGGGGCCGAGCGAGGCGGTTGCGCCCGCTGGCAGTTTCCCCTGCACCTGGCTGAGATATTCCAGCACGCGGCTGCGCGCCCAATAGAGATCGGTGCCATCCTCAAACAGCACATAAACAAAACTGTCGCCGACGAAGGAATAGCCCCGCACCACCCGCGCACCGGGAACCGAGAGCATTGTTGTCGTGAGCGGATAGGTCACCTGATTCTCGACTATCTGCGGCGCTTGGCCGGGATAGGTGGTGCGGATGATGACCTGCACATCGGACAGGTCGGGCAGCGCATCGACCGGCGTGGTTCGCACTGCGCCAATGCCAATGAAGGTCA
>JANOBA010000325.1:0-3699 GCA_031411415.1 Novosphingobium sp. | reverse complement strand
CCATACAGAGCTTCGTTGTAGATGTCGGCATCGGTGCCCTGAGCAACCATTGCCTTGAGGTGCGGCGGCTGAAGGCTGGCGACATTGTGCTGTGTCATGGCGAGATAAGACATGCCCCACAGGCCGACATTGCCGTTCGACCATGTCTGAACCCCAGCCCACTCGATAGAGTCGTAGTAATCCTCGGCCTCCTGCCGACTGAACGGAGCCTGCAAGCCTGGGCTGTTGCACACGCCCCGGGCATCGACACGGATGCAGATATAGCCTTTGGGAACCCATACTGCGCTATCGACGCTTTCATGGTTCTCATATTGCAAGCCGTCGGGATTGCCTGAGAAATAGCGATCTTCCAGCGCTTCCTTGGCCTCGGCTTCGGCTTCGTTGCAGATGCATTCGTGATAGAAACTTTTGCCGTAAAAGCCTTTGCTCATGATGACCGGATAATGGCCTTCGTCGGCGGGGCGGAAAATGTCGGCGCAGACGTATGAACCGTCGCGCATGGGGATGCGCACTTCGGTTTGTTTGATAATTCCGCGAATGTTGCGGCGCAACTCGTTGCGCGCGGCTGCACCATTGCGAAGGCGACGCGGCTGGTTCGCGGTGAAGACACCGGGGGCGGCATTTAGCGTGTCAAATATCTTGCAGACGGTGGGGTCTGCGGCGAAATCTGTTTCACTCAGGGCCCAGTTGACGAACATCGGACCAAGCAGGTGGTGAATAGCCGGAGCGATAGCCACGCCGCTTTCGATATTGCCATGACTGTCCAGCGACTGAACCAATCGCGCAAGGTTGGTGATGGCCGGAACGTGCAGCCTGTCAATTCTGCCATCAACGCTGTTGACCAGTCCGGCAAGGTTGGCCCTGGGCGCTCCTGCGGCCGTCCCGAGGACGATGCCGCCCAGGAAAAACGTAACGCCTTCGCCCGCGCTATATTGAAATTCGCCGCGTTCGTTGGTGAAACCTGACCTGCTGGGCGACGCATATTTCAGGCCGCAGATCGGGCCGGAGAATATGCCGGTCAGCACCGTTTCACTGGAAAATAGAGCGTTGCTCATTGCGCGGCCTTCACCGGAATTTGCAGATAGGACGCACGATCACCACCGGCGTGGATGATGTGCCGACCGCGATTGCAGGTCGGCACATTCTCGACCATCGGCATCGGTCCGCCGACAATGTTGTACCCTGTGACGATCAACCGCAGCTGTTCTCCGGGATAGAGTATCAGGCCGACAGGAAACATATCGACGTCCAGCGCAATGATTTCGCCTGGAGCCAGTTTCTCCACCCGGTCAAAGCTGTGGGCCGGGATTTCGTCGGTGCTGCGAGTTTCGTCGAGATGCCGCATCGAGGCCCGCAGACGCCCGTTGGAGCCCTTGTAATTCAGGATCGATGCCCCGCTCCTGGTTATCCCCTGCATCGCAGGTCCATTGTTGGGCACTGTGATCTGTTCGAGAGGCTGCCCTTCGGTATTCAGCTTCTGCAGGAAAACGAACAGGTCGATATCGTCATTGCCGTCTGCTTCGACCCACACGCGCAATTTGGGGTAGCCGACGAACTGTGTCGGCGTGTCGACTTTCAGAAGGAAGGTTGCTCTGCCATCTTCAGCTGTGGCGTCATAAGTGAAACTGGTGCCAGTCGCAGCGCTTGTCGGCGTCAATATACCTGAGTCGCCATCGAGATAGAGCCGGGTGATCTCGAAATCCGAAGGCGGGAACGCATCGGAGGGCACGCCAATTCGGTCATTGCCCTCCATGTCCATCAGGGCATAGCGGACCTTCGGCGTGTCCTGCCAGCCGTTTTGCTCGCCTTTAAGGTAATGATCGAAGAACCGGCGAAGGTCAGCCAGATTCTCCTCCTCATAATAATCCGGCCATTCCATATTGTTGTGGATGCGCAGCCATTTCTCGCGCGATCCCATGTGTCGCCAGCCGCGGAAGGTGCCCGGCGTGTGTATGCTGTTGGAATAACTGGCCACGACATAGGCGGGCACGTCGATGCTCTCGAAATCGGGCACTTTCGTTTCCCAGAACGCGCCCATCAGCGGATGGCGCCCTGACTCGTCCGCCAGATCCTCGCGCTGATTGTTGCCGATGAAGCTGCGGGACAGGAAACGAGGAAAGCCCAGGTCCGGCATGCCGCCGCGCATCACCAGATCGCGGTAAATGTCGCTCATCCCTTCCCACGGTGCGATTGCCGCGAGATGGGGCGGTCTTTCCGCTGCGACGAACCACTGCGAAATCGCCAGATAGGAGTTCCCGGTGGTGCCTACCTTTCCGCTGCACCAGTCCTGTTCTGCAAGCCATTCGACAAGGTCATGATAATCCCTGCCTTCCTGGCGGCTCCAGACCAGAATATCGCCCTCGGAATTGAACGCTCCACGCGGGTCGGGATTGCAGACCGCATAGCCATGGGCGCACCAGAAAGCGGGGTCGGGGCCTTCGAATTTCATCAGGCCGGAGAGCTGGCTCGGATCCATGCCCAACATGTCGAAAAGGCTGTTGTACTTGGGCGCATTTCCCGTGCTTTTGCCATAAGGGCTCCACGCGACAATGACCGGGACTTTATCGGTCCCCGCAGGGCGCAGCACATCGACATAAATCGTCACGCCATCGCGCAGCGTAACTGCAACGTCCTTTTCGAGGACAATTTCGACCGGCAGCGGCTGGAAACGCGGCGCGACCTGAAAGCCGACGGGAAGGGTCCGGATGCCGGGTTCAAACTCGCTGAACAGGCCCTGATCCTGCTCCTGGCCCATGGCGTTTGCCGGAACAAATACTGCGGCTTGGTCGACCATGTTTATCCTATCTCGTGTTGTTCCGGCAGGCATTTGCCAAGCTGAGCCTTGACCGCTGAGTCAGTCATGATATTAGGTCACCAGATGTCTGTGTCAACTGGGTGTGTGATTCAGTGTCGGCAAACTGGAGAAACCTTTATGGAAGTGGTGAAATTCGACGATGCCCCTTTTTACACTGCACCGGATCACGATGATGTGATTGCGCGCCGACTTCAGGGCGGCGAAGCCAGTTCAGCCGACTTCGTATTGGTCGGTCATTCCACCTTCCCGCCGGGTGGAGGCGTGCCGATGGACGCGGCGGCAATCGGCAAGATCTACATCGTAACCGACGGAGTACTTTGCTTCGATCAACTGGATGGAACCCGTCACAGCCTTGCTCGGGGCGACAGCATCCATGTTCTACCTGGCGAAGCACGGGCAGTCGTGAATGACACGGCAGGACCGGCAGCGATGATTGTCATCGTTCCTGCGGCAAAGGGATAGACCCCGCAAAAACAAGCCATTCGGAGAAGAAACACCATGTCAATTTCCAGCGAAGCGGCGCTCTCCAAGGTTATCAGTCTTGATCCGGGATTGCTGAAACGCCCAACTGCCGACGAACTTGTGGGGAAGCTTACAGAGCTGCGACCTTGCCTGCGCAGCATGCAGAGCGAGGCCGAACGGCAGCAGCGGGTGCCTCAGGAAACGATTGAACGGCTCGACTTAGCTGGGATCTACAGCCTCACAACGCCCGCCAGGTATGGTGGGGCGGACATGTCATCGCGTGACTTATTCCGTATCTACATGGCCTTGGGCAGCGGCTGCGGTGCAACCGCATGGACGCTCTGGGCCTCGACCGGCGGAAACTTGTGGAGCGAGGCTTTTCCAGACCAGGTCGTAAGGCCAATCTATGACGCCCCTTGGGT
>JANOBA010000324.1:0-2696 GCA_031411415.1 Novosphingobium sp. | reverse complement strand
GTGGTCAATATCGACGAAGGCGACGCACAGCGGCTCGCCGGTAGCCTTGGCGGCGGCCAGCTCCTTTGCCAGTTCGCTGTCGAAAGCCCGGCGGTTGGGCAAACCGGTGAGGTGATCGAGCTCGGCCTTGCGGCGGGCATCGTCGAGGCTCGTTTGCAGTGCGCGGGTCTGCATCTCGCTGCGGGTCATTTCTTGCTCGATCTCGCGGGTGCGTTCGAGCATGACCTTGGCGATGGTCGCCAGTTCGCTGATCACCACACCGGCCTTGCCGACTTGCTCAAGTTCGCTGACCTGTGCCTCAAGGGCGCTGCTGTATTCGGTCGTTGCTGAACGTGCAGTGATTGTGGTCTGGGCAAATTCGTTGAGGCTCGATTCAAGCTTGGTCATCATCATATTGAGCGAAGCCGAGCCGTCGCCTGTGGCGCTGCCCCGGCCGACTTCCTCAAGCCATTCGGAAGTGACTGGCTCACGCGCGGCGACACGGATCTCGATCTGGCGGGCCAGCCGCTGGTCGGCGCCGGTGATGACATCATGGGCGATGGCCAGGGTATAGGGATTGACCTCCAGCCGGTGGGTCAGGAGGAAAGAGCCGACATCGGTGAGCAACTGGCGGCGCCGTCGCTCGCGCGGGTCGAGATTGGCGTGATCTTCCGGGTGCACCTCTTCGGCCACTTCGGGGCTGGAACTATGGGAGCCAAGCCGAGCCAGCGCAAAATTCCGCGCTGTTCGCGTGCGAAGTTGGGGTCATGAGCAGTCATGCCCATGGTTAACGTCAACTTGCCCGCAGGATTAAGCCCCGGCTGCGCCTTTTTCCGGTCAGGCTTGCAAGGCAGGAATTTCCTCGCCGGGCTTCAGCATGACGATCGGGATTACCCGCGCGGTTGCCGCCTGATAGCCCAGATACGGCGGAAAGACGCTTGCCATGAAGCGCCAGACAGCCTCGCGCTCAGCCCCTTCGGGCTCGCGCCAGGTGGCACGGAAGGCCTGTCCGCCGATCTGGATGGTTACCTCATCCATTTCGCGCAAGTTGACATACCACGCCGGGTGCACATCCGCGCCGCCCTTGGAGGCTACCACCACGACTTCGCCGCCGATGCTGCCATAGATCAGCGGGGTGATGCGGCGCTCGCCAGACTTGCGGCCCAGATATTCGAGCAGCAGGCAGGTGGTGAAGCGGTGGCCTTCGAGGTGGCGATAGTCGACAATGTGACCCTTGCGGCCCTGGCTGGCGAGATAGCCATCGCGGTGACTGGCGACGAATTCGAGCGTGGCCCGCTCGACTTCGGTCATCGTGACGGCTGACATGGAGGCGGGGGCGTCGCTCACTGCGCGAGCTCGGCCTTGGTCTTTGCGCCGCCGGCCTTGGCCATGGCAAAGCTGTAGCCAAGGTGATCGTTGAAGCCGCTGGGAACCGGCGGGAAGACCACACTGCCCGCTTCGTCGCTGATCTCGCCCCAACGCGCGGCGATCTGTTCGATGGTCCAGTCGCCCTGATAGACGCCTTTGGTTTCGGCGACATAGGCGCGTGCGATCCGTCCTGCGAGCGCGACCGGAAGCTGGCCATTGACCGGGCAGCTTTCGTGGCAAAGCCAGGCGACCATCGGTGAGACCAGTTCGGCGCGCATGTCGGGGAACATCGAGGTATCACGCCCTTCGGAAAGCCGGGTTTCGGCAGACGGCAGGATGGCATTGCAGAACACGTCGCTGGCCGCGCCTTCATGCGCCAAGACTTGGCTCAGGCCGATCAGCCCGGCCTTGGCAACCGCATAGCCCGTCAGCATTTTTTCGCTGTAGATCCCCGCGATCGACGAGGTCAGCACGATGCGGCCGTGGCCCTGGGCTGTCATCAAGGGGAAAGCGGGGCGCACGAGGTGATAGGCACCCATCAGATGCACGCCCAAAATGGCCTCGAAGTCGTCAAGCGCGAGTTCGCTGAACAGCTTTGGCCGATTAAATCCGGCATTGGCGATGACGATGTCGATCCGTCCGAAATTATCGAGCGCAGTCTGGATGATCGCCTGCCCGCCCTCGGCGCTGGAGACGCTGTCAGTGTTGGCGACGGCTTCGCCGCCCATGGCCTTGATTTCGTCGACCACATCTTGCGCCGGGCTGGAATCGGGCACTTCGCCAAAGCGCGATACGCCCAGATCGTTGACCACCACTTTCGCCCCGCGCGATGCGAGCAGCAGCGCATAGCTGCGCCCCAGTCCTCGGCCCGCGCCGGTGATCACGGCGACACGGTTGTCGAAACGCAGGTCAGTCATGGCATCCTCCAGATGATTTTGGCCAATGATTTTGGCATTGTTCTTGTGTTACGGCTCAGCGCCAGCGCAGCCGCTCGCGGTTCAGCTCGGCGACGGACTTCACCCCCATCAAGCGCATGTCGCGTTCGATCTCGTCTTTCAGCAGGGCAATCGCGCGCTCGACGCCGGCCTGTCCCGCTGCCGCCAGCGCATAGAGATAGAGCCGCCCGCCCGAGGCGCAGTCAGCCCCGGCGGCCAGCGCTTTGAGCACATGCGTGCCGCGCCGCACGCCGCCATCGCAGATGATCTCGATCTCGCCGCCGACCGCATCGGCGATCTCGGCCACCTGGTCGAAGGGCGCGCGGCTGCCGTCGAGCTGGCGGCCACCGTGGTTGGAAATCATGATCGCATCGGCACCAATCTCGACCGCGCGGCGTGCGTCCCCGACGCTCA
>JANOBA010000323.1:0-7682 GCA_031411415.1 Novosphingobium sp. | reverse complement strand
CGATGACGGCGTCTATGAAGGCGGCGAAGTTTCGATGTTCTATGACCCGATGATCGCCAAGCTGGTGACCTGGGGCAAAACGCGGGACGAGGCCGCAGACCTCCAGATCGCCGCGCTGGACAGCTTCGAGATCGACGGCCTTGGCCATAACATCGATTTCGTCTCGGCGATCATGCAGCATCCGCGCTTCCGCTCTGGCGAGCTGACCACCGGCTTTATCGCCGAGGAATATCCCGACGGATTTCAGGGCGCTCCGGCATCGCCGGACTTGATCAGAAAGCTCGCCGCAGTCGCCGGATTCGTCGCCACCGCCCGCGCAGATCGTGCCCGCGAAGTCGATGGGCAACTGGCTGAAAAGCTTGATCCGCCATGGGCGTGGAGCGTCGACATCGGCGGCACCCGGCATGAAGTGACGCTGGAGGAAGACGACATCATGGTCGACGGCGAACCCGTCGAACTGTCGATGGAATATGCCCCCGGCGACCGGCTGATCGAGGCAGAAGTCGATGGCGAGGACATCGGCGTGCGGATCGAAACGACCCGCACTGGGCTGAAAATGACCACGCGCGGCGCGATCCACAAAGTGTCGATCCTGCCCGCGCGGATTGCCCACCTGACCCGGCACATGCTCGAAAAGATCCCGCCTGACCTGTCGAAATTCCTCATCTGCCCGATGCCTGGCCTGCTGGTTTCGCTCAATGTTGCCGCCGGCGATACGGTCGAAGCAGGACAGCCGTTGGCGGTGGTCGAGGCGATGAAAATGGAGAACATCCTGCGCGCCGAGAAATCGGGCGTGGTGAAGGTGGTCAACGCAACTGCCGGCGAAAGTCTCGCGGTGGATGCCGTGATCCTGGAGATGGAATGATCCTGCCAGTCGGATTGACGCAAGACGAAGACCTGCCGGACGGTTTTCGCATCGCCATCCCCGAAGACTGGCATCAGGGGCGAACGGCTTATGGCGGGCTTTCATCTGCGCTCGCCCTGACCGCTGCGATGCGGGCGGGCGGGGCGGACATGCCGCCACTGCGCTCAGCCATGGTGAGCTTTGTCGGTCCGCTCTACGGGCCGGTCGAGGTGCGGGCGCGGGTGCTGCGGCGGGGCAAGAACGCGACCTGGGCATCCGCAGAGGTGCAGCGGACAAGCGAATGCGGCTTGCAGGCCAGCTTTGTCTTTATGGGGCCGGTGGCGAGTTCGCTGCATTTCAATGATCGGCCAGTGCCAACCGGACTGATCGCTTTGGACGAGGCCAAGGTGCGCGGCCCGCATCCGCTGATGCCGGTGTTCCTGCGCAATTATTTCGAATTTCGCTTCGCCCTGCCGCACGGGCCGGAAAAACAGCCCGAGACCTGCGCTTGGGTGCGGCTCAAGGATCGCACCGGGCTGGACGCGATGATCGAACTGCTGCTGGTTGCCGATGCCTTGCCATCGGGCGTGATGCCGCTGCTCAGCCCCGGCACCCCGGTCAGTTCGATGACCTGGCAGATCAATCTGCTGACTGCGGCTCCGGCCACGAAGGATGGCTGGTGGCTGCTCAGGAGCCGGAGTGATTATGCCGAGAATGGCTGCTCAAGCCAGACCATGGACATCTGGAACGCGGCTGGCGAGCCGATTGCCTCGGGCATGCAGGCAGTTGCGCTGTTCGGCTAATTCAGCCGCGCGCCAGTTCTGCATCGAGGAACTGGGCGACATCCGCCAAATCCACATCCCGCGCCAGAAACGCCTCACCGATCCCCTTCATCAGCACGAACGGCAGCGTGCCGGCGTCCATTTTCTTGTCATGCAGCATATGCTGAGTGAGCGCCGCGCCGTCGCAGTTCAGGCCTAGCCCCGCCAGCTCGCCCGGCAGCCCGGCTTCGGCAATGTGGCGCGCGACGTGCTCTGCCGTCGCCTTTGGCATCAGGCCCGCCCGCGCCGAATAGCGCGCCGCCAGCACCATGCCGAGCGCCACCGCCTCGCCGTGCAGCAGGCGGTCGCCAAAGCCAGTCTGGGCCTCCAGCGCATGGCCGAAGGTGTGTCCGAGATTGAGCAGCGCGCGTGCACCAGTAGTCTCGAACTCGTCTTCCGCCACGATCCGCGCCTTGGCGGTGACCGACTGCGCAACGGCATATTCGCGCAAGGCAGCATCGCCCGCCAGCATCGCCGCGCTGTTCGCATCGCACCAGGCGAAGAAGTCCGCGTCGCCCAGCAGGCCATACTTGACCACTTCGGCATAGCCTGCGCGCAGATCGCGATCGGGCAGGGTATCGAGCACGGCGAGATCGGCGAGCACTAGCGATGGCTGGTGGAATGCGCCAACCAGATTCTTGCCCGCGCCGGTGTTGATCGCGGTCTTGCCGCCGACGCTCGAATCGACTTGCGCCAGCAAGGTGGTGGGCAGCTGGATGAATTTGCAGCCGCGCTTGAGGATGGCGGCGGCAAAGCCGGTGAGATCGCCGATCACTCCGCCGCCCAGCGCCAGAATGTGATCGCCGCGCTCGACTTCTTCGGCCAGCAGCCAGTCGACCGTGCCGGCAAGGCTTTCCCAGCTCTTGCTTGCCTCGCCCGGCGGCAGCACGCGCCAGACGGCTTCGTGGCCAGCTTCGGCGAGGGCATGGGTCACCACTGGCCCCCAGGCCTTGTGGACATTGGCATCGGTCACCACCGGCACCCGCCGCTTGCGCAGCCGCCCGGCGCAATGGACGCCAAGCTCGGCGAGCAGCCCGGCGCCGATGCGCACCTCATAGGGGCGTCCTGCGATTGCCACCGGAACTACAGCCACTCAGCGATTCCTTTCAGCACCATGTCGACGCTGCGGCCATGCGGGCCGTTGTTGCTCATCACATGGATTGGTGCCTGCGCATAGCAGGGGCGGCGCTCCTCGCGCAGGCGGGTAAGGGTTTCGCGCCGATTGCCGCCCTGCAGCAGCGGGCGGTTGTCCTTGCGCGCGGTGCGTTCGAGCAGGGTATCGATGTCGCTGTCCAGCCAGACGCCGATGGCGCGATCGAGGATCAGCGCGCGGGTTCCGTCGTTGACAAAGGCGCCACCGCCGGTGGCGATGACACGCCGCCCGCCGGCCTCCTCGATCAACCGGGCGATCACCCGGCGTTCGCCGTCGCGGAACAGCGCCTCGCCGTGTTTCTCAAAGATTTCCGGGATGGTCATGCGCGCGGCGTTCTCGATTTCTTCGTCGGCATCGCTGAATGGACAGCGCAGTGCCGCGGCAAGCCGTTTTCCGACGCTGGTCTTGCCCACGCCCATCAGCCCGACGAGCACAACCGGCCGGTCGATCCGCTGCGCCAGCGCGTCGATTTCGCCCTGAGACAGCGGGGGAGACAGAGGGGCAGAAAGGGGGTCGTCGCTCTTGTCCATTGCAGCCCCGCCTATAGATGCGTTAAGCGACCTTGCAACTCTTTGGGCAAAGCTTCGGGGAAAGGTCGCGAGTGACGCGGAACATGCGCAGGAATAGCCTGATACTGGCAATGGCCGCTGCGGCGCTGGCGATTCTGGCCTATGCCTGGATCGATGGCGGGCGCGAGCCGGTGCGTCAGCTCAGCGAACCCGTCCTGCTTCCGGGAGGCCCGCGATGAGGCGCGCAACATTGCTGGTGGGCGCGGCGCTGGCGCTGACGTCTGTCTGGGCGCTTGCTCAGGATGCGCCCGAATCGCTGCTTCCTCCGGGATTTGATCGTCCTGCGCCCAAGGCTGGCCCTGCGCGCGCATCCGCGCCGCCGCCTGCCACCGCGCAGACCCCGGGCCGCGCACCAGCCAGCGGGCAATCTCCGGTGATCCAGCGCCTGCCGTCAGCCAGCGGCGGCGGGGGCGATGCGCCTGCCGCCATCCTGCCCGGTGCTGGGGCAGCTGCGCTCAGCTCGGTCAAGCTGCCGCCGGTCGAAGTGCTGGCCAAGATGACCTCGGAAGAGCTGACTGACTTGCTCGGCCTACGTCCGAAGTTCGATATGCCTGCCGCCGCGCGCCGATCGATGAAGCAGATCGGACTGCTGGCCGAGAGCGAAGGCGGGCTTCCAGCGGGATCGCTGGCGGGTCAGAACGCCTCGCTGGTGCGCGCCGTGCTGGCCGGCAACAAGGGCCAGATGGTCTCGCGCTGGGGCCACATCATGCTGCGCCGGGCGCTGGCATCGCGGCTCGATGCGCCTGCCGCACTCAATCCGGCGGATTTCGCCGCGCTGCGGGCGGCCTTGCTGCTCCGCATGGGCGAGGGCGAGGCGGCGCGCGCGCTGGTGCAGGATATCGATTCGGGCAATTTCACCCCCGATCTCACCCAGGCCGCGCTCGATGCCTATGTTTTCACCGCCGATTTCACCGGCATCTGCCCAGCGACGACGATCCAGGGCGGCGCGCGCAAGGATGCCCAGTGGGAGGCCGTGCGGGCGATCTGCGCCGCATTCAAGGGCGATGGCAATGCCGGCCTTGCCCAGCTCGACAAGCAGCTGTCGGCCAATGCCATGCCCAAGATCGATCTGCTGCTTGCGCAGAAATATGCCGGCGCCGCAGGCAAGGCGCGGCGCGCGGTGAAGATCGAATGGGACGGGGTGAACGAGCTCAATCCCTGGCGCTATGGCTTGACCATCGCCGTCGGGCTGGAACCGCCGTCGGGGTTGATGAAAAATGCCTTACGGCAGATCGGCTACATGGCAGCCACTGCGCCGATGCTGGGCCTGCCCGCGCGGGCGGCGGGGGCGGATCAGGCGGCAGGGGCGGGGATCCTCTCGAGCGCAGCCATGGTCGACCTTTACAGCCAGATCTACGCCAACGAGGACATCGAAGGCGACTGGGCGGGCCGCGCCAGCCTGCTGCGCGATGCCTATGTCGGCGAAAGCGCCAGTGCGCGGCTCGCCGCGATGCGCAAATTGTGGGATGGGGCAGCGGATTCGCGCATCCGCTATTCGCGCGAGGTGCTCACCGCCTATGCAGCGGCACGGATGCCGGCGGAGAGCGGCTTCAGCGGTGATTCAGCTGACCTCGTCGCCTCGATGCTGACCGCCGGGCTCGATCTCAATGCCATGCGCTGGGCCAGTCTGGCCGACAAGGGCACCCTTGCCTGGGGTATGCTGGTGCTCGCCGCGCCGAACCGGTCAGCCTTGGTGGAAGCATCCGCGATCGAGGAGTTCCAGAGCAACGACGGCAGCGAGAATTCCCGCAAGTCGGGTTTTTTGCTCGCCGGGCTTGCTGGGCTGGAGCGCATTTCGCCGCAGGATGCCGGCGATCTCGCCAAGAAACTGGGCGTCGATCTGACGCGCGAAACGCGCTGGACGAAGATGATCTCGCAGTCAGCCGGCGTCGGCAATTCTGCGCTTGTCGCGCTGCTCGCGGGGCTGGGCATGCAGGGCGAGAGCTGGGACAAGATGACCCCGCTCTATCTTTACCACATTGTTTCGGCGCTCCACCGCACCGGTTTCGATGCCGAGGCGAGGATGATCGCGGCGGAAGCCGTGGCGCGGGGATAGGTCGATTTCCGCGGCGATCGACGCATTCCTCACCATGCTCGCCGCAGAGCGGGGAGCGGCTGCCAACACGCTGAGTGCCTATCGCCGCGATCTGGAGAGTGCCGAGGATGCTATCGGGGCGCTGCTGACGGCAGACCGCGATGCGCTGGCCTCGCTGGGCACGCTATGGGCCGATCTTGCCCCATCCAGCCTGGCGCGCAAATGTTCGGCGCTGCGGCAATTCTATGGTTTCCTGATCGACGAGCGGCTGCGCGAGGATGATCCCTCGCCGGCCTTGCCGCGCCCGCGCGTGCGCCGGCCCCTGCCGCGCCTGCTCAGCCACGATGAGATCGCCTTGCTGTTTGACCGGGCAGAAAACCAGGCGTCGGCAGACAAGCCAGCGGCCGTGCGCACACTTGCCCTGCTCGAGCTGCTCTATGGCTCGGGGCTGCGCGCGAGCGAGCTGGTATCGCTGCCGCGCGATGCCGCACCGCGCGACGCACCGTTTCTCACCGTCACCGGCAAGGGCGGCCAGCAGCGGCTGGTGCCAGTGGGCATGCGCGCCGGGCAGGCACTGTCGCGCTGGCTGGCGCTGAGGGGCGATGGCGGCAAATATATGTTTCCCGGCAGCGGGGCGGGCGGACACCTGACCCGCGTGCGCTTGTTCCAGCTGCTGCGAGATCTGGCCTTGCGGGCGGGGCTCGCACCCGAAAAGCTGAGCCCGCATGTGCTGCGCCATGCCTTTGCCACCCATTTGCTCGAAGGCGGGGCGGACTTGCGCGTGCTGCAAACGCTGCTCGGCCATGCCGACATCGCCACGACTGAAATCTACACCCATGTCGACAGCGCCCGGCTCGTGGCGCTGGTCAATGCGCGTCACCCGCTTGGTTCATGGCCAGTCAAGGGGCTTTCAAACATAGTCGCGCTGACATAAGTTAGCCGCAATGAAGATAAGAGACGTTTCGGGAGTCGCTTCAATGAAACAGTTACGCAATCTGTGCAGTTCATCGGTGTTCGCAGCTGCTGCCAGCCTGGGGCTGGTATTCGCGCCGGTTTCGGCGGCCTATGCCCAGGCGCAGCAGGCCGCTGCTGTCCAGTCGATCAGTGCGCGCGACAAGTCGGAAGGGGCGAAGGCCCACCCGCAGCTGCTTGCTGAGTTCGGCGGCGCGGCGACCGGGCCGCAGGCGGCTTATGTCGAGACTGTCGGCAAGAATATCGCTGTCCGTTCTGGCTTGTCGAACGCGCGCGGCGACTTCACTGTCACTTTGCTCAATTCGCCGGTGAACAATGCCTTCGCGATTCCCGGTGGCTATATCTACGTCACCCGGCAGTTGGTGGCGCTGATGAACAACGAGGCGGAGCTTGCCGCAGTTCTCGGCCATGAGGTGGGACACGTGGCCGCGCGCCATGCCGCCAAACGGCAGAGCGCAGCGACGCGCAATTCGATCCTCGGCGTGCTGGGCAGTGTTCTGTCGAGCGCAGTCCTGGGCAGCGGCGCCGCTGGGCAGCTTGGCCAGCAGATCTTTTCGCAAGGCTCGCAAATGCTGACATTGCGCTATTCGCGGGGTCAGGAAACCGAGGCGGATAACCTTGGCATCGAATACTTGCGCCGCGCGCAATACGATCCGCGTGCGATGTCTACGGTCCTGCTCAGTCTGGCGCGGCAGAATGCGCTCGAAGCGCAGCTGATGGGCTCCAGCAGTCAGGTGCCGGCCTGGGCTTCGACCCACCCCGATCCGGCGAGCCGCGTGCGCGCGGCGGCGGCACAGGCCGGTGCGGGCGCAGCGGGCGCGACTAACCGCGACGCCTTCCTGCGCAGCATCGACGGCGTGATGTATGGCGACGATCCCAAGCAGGGCGTTGTCGAAGGGCGCAAGTTCACCCACCCGGACATGCGTCTCGCCTTCGAAGCACCCAGCGGATATTATCTGATCAACGGCACCCGCGCGGTGGCGATCGGCGGCCAATCGGGCAAAGGCGAGTTTTCAACCGGCGCCTATAGCGGGAATCTTGAAGCATATGTGGGCGCAGTGTTCGCCGGGCTCAGCGAGCAGGGACAGGCGGCGGTCCAGCCCGGCGCCATCCAGCGCACGAATGTCAACGGCATCCCCGCTGCCTATGCTGTGGCGCAGGTGCAGAACAGCAGCGGCCAGGTCGATGTTGCGGTGTTCGCCTATGAATTTTCCAATACCCAGGCGTTTCACTTCCTGACCATCTCGGCTGCGGGCAGTGCCCAGCAGTTCAACCCGATGTACAGCTC